>NZ_JALQCK010000033.1:0-111708 GCF_030464835.1 Paraburkholderia sp. WS6 | reverse complement strand
TTAACCCCGTCGCCCGGCAGGGCGGCGGCAGGAGGTCCGCTAGATGATTTTCAATCTGTTCAACTCGCCTCAGGAATCGGCGTGGGGCTACGAAACTGAACATTCGAACGGGTACTCCGCACATGCGCATATTCATGAAGGCCATAATTGCTTCAGCGTCGCTGGCATGCCTCGGAAATTACAGCGCGATTGTTCATGCGCAAGCAGTGTGCGAGCACTTTGAAAAGTCATTGTCCCAGTTGAAACGGCAGCATCCACATGTCGATATTTCGATTTTGGGCTCGCGGGTACTGTGTTTTCATGACTGCACCGCAAAGCAGATTCGGGCTGACCAGTTTTGGGAGAACGCTGCGCCGGGCTCCGCCGACGCCATCCGAACCAAACTGGTTGAATATGCGGATTGGACGGGGTACGTGACCGACATAGCAATCCGCGGAAGAGCGAATCCCATTGTAAGAATGGCCCGTTACGTGGGCACCGCCACTTGCGTGCGCGATACCTATTTGGACCGCGCTGCGGATGGCTATAGGCTAGTAAGCAATCCAACCCTCGACAGCTTCTCTCAGGAAGCAGGGTACTGCGCGGGCGCATTCGTTTACTTCGGGACTTGGCGGGGCACCACTTATGCAGTCCTCTGGGACCAAGATGAACGCTACAGGCAAATAGTTGCCTATCGCATGACTCCAACGCTAGATGCGGAGAAGGTTTGTGCCGTTCGAAGAACGGGGCAATCGGTGACTGACGAATAGCCGCGAGGAAGACTTCGGTGGCACGTTTCCGCAGGGCCGCACAGCATTTGGGGCGTCCCTCAGTTTATTCGACGACAACAATCTCTCGTTTCATTCAAGAGGCGCGCGACCGTCCGTTATCGAGGAAGCTGACAGGCCGTAGTGGGTCGACCTGAGACGGTCGCCATTCGTCCCGGGTCGGCCACAAGGGACCAACCGGCGCCCCGACCTGAGCGGCAGCTGTCCAGACCTTACTGGTCATTCCGCATTGCTGAGAACGCGTCGTCTACCCAGTGATGTAGTTCATGCCGCGTTCACGACGAATGCCAACTGTCACAACCAGGCGAACACGCAAACGCCAATTGGCAAACAGATCAAATGTCTGTGCCCGACCGGTTACGTTCGGACACACTTCGTTGCGAATCAGAATGCGCCCGCCATCTACAATCTGCGCACGGAGAAAAACCATGATCAGACTTTTGTGTGTCGTTGCGCTTGCGGCTAGCCTGTCAGGCTGCATTGTCGCTCCGCCGTACGGCTATGCGCCTGCGCCGGCCTATGGATATGCGCCAGCGTACTACGCAGCGCCTTCCGTCGATGTCGGCATCGGTTTCGGCGGTTACGGGCACGGCTGGCGAAGATAGCTTTGTTGCGGCACCGGCTCCGTTGACGAACGCGTCGCTCTAGTCGAATACAGGCACGGCATTCTTTAAGACGGTTCCAATCCACTGCCCTGACCGGGGCACCTATTGTTGAGAACCGAAAGATCGGCGCCGCAATGAACAGTTTCGATCGGCAGTCCAGATCTTCCCGACGCACAACGTTTTCCGCTCGGCGGCAAGGATTCACGCAACAAGGGTGATAGCGGGCCAGGTCATATTCTAAGGCCTCGTCCTTATACCCGTGTTGTGGTGGATGTGTTTCAAACCGGGTCCGCGTGGTGAATGGAAGAGTGAGATGATCATCGCGACGGACGCAAGTGGTCTTCCATCACTTGCGGGGACTCGACGCCGCGGAGGGACGTGCCGTACTGCAAAGCGGAGACTATGCCGATGAGGGTCGTGCGGAAGAACGGCGATACCAGGCGATGGGCATCCAGTCAGAGCCGGCGATCATTTAAATCGTCACTATCTGGTGAGCGGCGGACAACCCGTCGGAGCCTTCGAGCAAGTTATCCAACAGATTCTGGCCGAAGCGTAGAGTGGCATCTCTTGCATGGGAGAATCAGAGTGATGAAGAAGACGGGAATTTCGATCTTCCTGTTCGTACTGGCCGTGCTCAGCCCGCTGGCGCATGCGAGCCTGGCTACAGGTGCCCATGAGTTCAAGAACGATGTCAAGACGGCCGGAAAGACGAGCGGGCATGCTGTGCGCGATGCCACGCACGCGGTCGGCCGCGGTGCGAAGACGACCGGCCATGCCGTTGCCGGTGCAACAAAGCACGGCTATCACGCGACGAAAAAGTTCGTGACGGGGCACGCATAAAGGTCGCTTCGCGGCCACGACCGCCCGACCGTATCCAACTGTCGTGGAACCAGGGGGCCTGCAGCTACGTCACGTGAGGTTCGACTCCCGGCAGTTTGCGTGTGGCGTCATCGGGCAGAAGCCGGCCATTAACAGCCTTTCGCAGTCGCGCAAAGATTGTCATTCGAGCGGCTGCTACAAACCGATCAGCGGACCTTCGAACGTGGCCATCCTCTCGGTGATCTGCGGCCGTCGAACGTTTCCTCGATACAGCTGACTGTATAAGCATTCAACCGCCATGTGATCGGCTGCCGTGTAACCGGCTGCCGGGTAGCCGGTTACCGTTCACGCCGCCCGTGCGGGGGTGTCGAACTCGCGGAAACTCGCGCATGTCATAGGGATCGGCGATTTATCGCGGATTTTTATCGCTTGGTCAAACGTTCCCGGGAGCGATGTAAGCGGTTTTCACTATCGTATAGAACTCGCGCGCATAGGTGCCTTGTTCACGGGGACCCAGGCTCGAACCTTTGCGCCCGCCGAACGGAACGTGGTAATCGACGCCCGCTGTCGGCGTATTGATCATTACCATACCGGCCTGTACGTGACGCTTGAAATGGCTCGCATGGGCCAGCGACATGGTGCAGATGCCAGCGGAAAGGCCGAATGGCGAGTCGTTGGCTACGGCAAGCGCTTCCTCGTAATCCGCGACCTTGATGACGGAAGCGACAGGGCCGAACACTTCCTCCCTGTTGATCGTCATCGCCGAGGTCGTGTTGGTTACGAGAGCAGGTGCCAGGAAAAATCCTTCGGTCGCCGAGGGAACACGGTCACCGCCAAACACCGAACCACCTTCGGCACGTGCGAGTTCGATATAACGCTCGTCCTGTTCTAGCTGTTTGGCGTCGACAACGGGACCGATCTGCGTCGATGCATCCAGCGCGTTACCAATCTTGAGACTGCGCATGCGCGCCTGCATGGCCTCGACAAAACGGTCGTGGATGCCGCTCGTCACGATCAGGCGGCTAGATGCGGTACAACGCTGGCCGGTGGAGTAGAAAGCGCCGTTGATGCAGGCCTCGACCGCGACGTCCAGATCGGCATCGTCGAGCACGACCATCGGGTTCTTGCCACCCATCTCGAGCTGGAATTTCTTACCGGTGGCGACGCATTTCGCGGCGATCGCCTGGCCGGTCCCAACCGAGCCCGTGAAGCTGATGGCATCCACGTCAGCTGATTTGACGAGTGTTTCGCCGACGATCGAACCCGTGCCCATGACGAGATTGATTACGCCCGCCGGTGCACCGCCTTCGGCGATGATCTTGACGAGTTCCCATACGCTCCCCGGCACGAGTTCCGCCGGCTTGATGACCACGCAGTTTCCATACGCGAGCGCAGGCGCGATCTTCCAGGCGGGAATAGCGATCGGGAAGTTCCACGGCGTGATCAGACCGATGACGCCTAGCGGTTCGCGTGTGACTTCGACCGTCAGTCCCGGGCGGACGGACGGCAAAATCTCGCCGCCGACCCGCAATGCCTCGCCCGCGAAGAATTTGAAAATCTGTCCGGCGCGTCCCACTTCGCCGACTGCTTCGGCGAGCGTTTTCCCTTCCTCGCGTGCCAGCAGCTTACCGAGTTCGTTTTTGCGCGCAAGGATGGTGCTGCCGACCTGGTCGAGCAAGTCAAAGCGCTGTTGTGGGGTACTGAGCGACCACGTGCGAAAGGCTGAGCGTGCAGACGCGATTGCTTTCTGTGTCTGATCTGCGCTGGCCCGTGCGAAATGGCCGATCACGTCGCTCGTGTCCGAAGGGTTCACATTAGGAGCGAAGTCGTTGCCATCGACCCATTCGCCGCCAATGAAGTTCTTGAATTGCGTCATCGTAAATCCGTCAGTGAGTATATATCTGCTTGATCAACCGAGGTTCAGCAGCGAGCGCTCGGCGAGATTGGCGTACAGCGCACGCACGCCGAATGTCCACGGAGCGATTTGGGTCGACAGCCACACGGTGTTGACGAGCGCGCCAAGCGGAGGGGCGCTGATCGTCACGCGGTCGCCGAGGTGATGCGTAAAGCCGCCACCCGGCGCATCGCGATCCTTGATCGGAGAGAACATCGTGCCGAGGAACAACATGAAGCCGTCGGGATACTGATGGTGCTTGCCCCAGGTCTGACTCACCAGGTCAAGAGGGTCACGGCTGATCTCCCGCATATGGCTGATGCCTTCAAGCACGAAGCCGTCGTCGGTACCTTCCACGCGCAACGAAACACTCGTTTCTCGAATCGTGTCCAGTGTGAACCGTCCGTCGAACAGGCGAATGAACGGGCCGATCGCGCATGAGCCGTTGTTATCCTTACATTTGCCCAGCAGCAGGGCGGAGCGGCCTTCGATGTCGCGCAGATTGACGTCGTTACCCAGTGTGGCGCCCACCGCCTCGCCCCTGCTGTTGACTGCGAGGACGATCTCCGGCTCTGGGTTGTTCCACTTCGAAGCAGGCAACAAGCCGATATCGGCACCGAGTCCGACTGAAGACATAGGCTGCGACTTCGAAAATACCTCTGCATCGGGACCGATTCCGACTTCCATGTACTGCGACCATGCACCGAGTCGCTGCAGCTCTTCCTTAAGCTTGGCGGCAGCTTCTGAGCCGGGCTTGATTTTCGACAGATCGGTGCCGATCAGACGCGTGATCGCAGCGCGCACTTCCTCAGCCTTCGCAGCTTCACCGCCTGCCTGCTCTTCAATGACGCGCTCAAGAAGGCTAACGGCGAACGTTACGCCACAGGCTTTGATGGCTTGCAGATCGCAGGGAGCCAGCAGGTAGGGTTGATCGTCTTTCCGTTGTGCGGCGACGGTGGCTTCGATCAGATTGCCGACATGACCCAGAGATTCGCCGGAAGCCTGCCGGACGAGTTCTACGAGATCCTGGCGATCGAAAAGATCGGACACTGTTGGTGCGATGCGGGAGATATCGAATACTTCCCCGCCGCGAACCGCAACGACGCACGGTCCCGCGCCGTTTTTCGTTTGACGCCACACGCGGCCAACGAGCAGGGCACCGTCGAGATCGTGAGGCAGATAGCTGGAATATGAGGTCATGAACGGATCCAATGTGCATTGAAAGTGGTGGCAACCGTAGCCGCAATAAGGATAAAACTCTGGTGACGCTAGAAGCGGTGGACGATACCCACGCCTGCTGCGAACATGCTGCGCGACGACGACGGAGTCGACTGGAAGCCGTCGCCGATCGATGCCGTTGCGGCGATCGAGTGGTTGGTCGGGCCACCCGGGAACGTCGGCGTGGCGAGCGTACGGCCGTTCGCACGCTGGAACGCTTGAAGTGCGTAGAACCCGGTACGTTTGGACAACGCGTAGTACTGGGACAGGTTGAACTGGTGGTACGACGCTGCGTCGTCGATTCCGTTCGCCTTGCTCGCCCACGTGTAGCTGTAGCCTGCAGCGAAGTCCCATGCCGTCGTGGGCTTCCAGTGCAGCACGGTGCCGGCGGTGTTGAAAACCTGCTCGTCAGTGAACTTCGACAGCACGCCCGGGATGTACTGAACGTTCGTGTACGTCGCCGAGATATCCCACGCGCTGTTGAACACGTAGCCGACGCCGACCGCGAAGCGATTCTGCGCCTGCGCGCCCTGATAGCCGTTCGTCACCGCCGACACACCCGACTGGCCAGCCGTATTCATCGTCGAATCCGTACCGTAGACGCCGCCGCCGACGGTCGAGTTGTTGATGCGCGAGAACGCAACCGTACCGCCGATCGGGCCTTGCTGATACTGGATCGCCGCCGACCACGTCGAACCGCGATACACGCTGTCCGGCACGCCTGCGAGCGAGTACGAGCCGCTGACCGTCACGCCGTAGAGCTTCGGAGAGGTATATACGATCGAGTTGTTCGCGCGGTAGATCGTGTCCAATGCGTCCAGATCGCCCGGGTGCGCGCCGAAGTAGCCGGTCAGCCAGTTCGTCGGGCTGTACGGCGCCATCAGTGTGTAGTAAGACGTGTACTGACGACCCAATGTCAGCGTACCGAAGGTCTGATTCGTCAGACCGACCCAGGCTTGACGGCCGAACATCGCGCTCGCGTATTGCTGCGCGCCGCTGTTGATGTTGAAGCCCGACTCCAACTGGAAGATGGCCTTGGTGCCGCCGCCCACATCTTCTGCGCCCTTCAGGCCGAAGCGGCTTCCCGCCCAGATGCCCGATGCCATCTTGACGTTCGAGCGACCACCGCTCGTCGAACCGAGCGACGTCTGGCTGCTCTGATAAACGATCGAATCATCGACGATACCGTAGAGCGTCACGCTGCTTTGAGCGAACGCCGGCGCAACTGCCGCGAGTGCCGTTGCTGCGGCAACGGCGGCCTTGTTCAAGTAGAAACCCTTCATTAAATTCTCCTCTATGTCCACGTGAATTGCTTTTGCCCTATCGGATCGGTACGAGCGCCTTGAGTACGCTCATATCGACCCTTGGTGTCGTCGGATTACTTGCAACTACATTCTTCGGCTCGCGTGTCATATCAATTACGGACAACTAACGTAGGTGTGCGGCGCACCGCTTCCAGATGAAACTAGAACAACTGGACCTGCGGGAAATTCCTCGTTAATGCGCTAGATCCATCAGGTTGCGAGCAGCTACCCATGCTGCGACGATTGACACCGATCCTTAGGCGCATGCAGGTCGGCTGTCTCGCATTTTTCCTACGCTACGGATTTCTGACTAGGAAACGGGATCCAGTTCAATAGACACTCCGCCCTGTTTGGCCGAGGCGTAGGCCGCGTCCATGACTTGCATCATCAGCTCCGCATCCCGCAACGATGCGATCGGCTTTGCGCCAGTCCGACTTTCGGCGAGCACACGCTTGACAAACAAGGGGTAATAGACGTCGGTCTCAAGCTGGAGGCGGCGGCTTCGCGTGCCGGCAGAAAGATTATTTCTGTCGCGGATCTCGATCCGGTCCGGACCAGACTTCGCGTACATGCGGTTCGAAGCAAGAGTGAAAGAAAATTCGCGCTGCTCGTCGGCGGTACTGGGAAAGCTGTATCCCGTCTCCACCAGGCCGATCACGCCGTCTTCGGTTTGCATTGTCAGCAGCGAATAGTCCTCAACGGCCGTTTGATGCGTTCTTGAGTTCATCGTGGCAGAGACTCGGACGATCTCCTTGCCAGTGAGCAATCTGAACAGGTCGATGAAGTGAGTCGCCACATTGATTGTCGATCCGCCTCCGGAATACACAGGATCGAGCGCCCAGCCGGCACCGGCCGCTTCGTATCGACTGGGCGGTCCCACAATGAAACGGAACGACATGTAGTTGAAGTCCGACGGTATGCGCCCCTCCGCATCTTCGAGCGAGCTGAGCAACTCGCTCATCCGGAAGATCAATGGCACTGCGCAATAAAGATTGGCTTCCTCGGTCAGTTTGCGAAGTCGGGTGATCTGCGACATGTTGACGCCGCACGGTTTCTCCAGCGCAAAGGGAATGTTACGCGCGATCACGGCCTCAGCGAGCGCCGGCATCTCAGAATGCCGCCCGAACACGAATGCGAAATCGACTTCCTCACGCTCGAGCAGTTCATAGGCCGACGAGTACAGCTTGCTTCCGAATCGTGCGGCAATTGCCTCGCCCTTGACATCCTCCGCATCTGACACGGCAACCACTTCAATCCCGGGAGCGTCCAGCGCATCGAGATAGAGTGGCACATGCCAATGACTGACTTCCAGTAAAGCAACTCTCATGCGTATTCTCCTTTGAAATTTTTACTCATCGCGGGCCGTGTCCGGTGCTGATCGTCCATCGGGGCGGTAATCGAATCCCAGAAACTTAAGTGCATAGACAGCCTGCCCCTGATGCATCGGGCCCCCGTCCTGGGTACGGCATCCACGCGCCTGCGCGGCGCGGCGAAGCGGCGTTGGCTCGGACGCATTGATGATGTCGACGACGATGGCGCCAGGCGCGAGCCGCTCAGGATTAACTGGCATGGCATCGTTCGCTTTCATGCCAAGCGGCGTGGCATTGATAACGATGTCGAAGCCTTGCGGATCGGGTGGCCCCGAACGTACGTCGCAGCCGGTTTCAGCAGCAACAGATGCCGCAAGGTCGCCAGCCCGATGCCTGTCGACATCGGATACGGTTAGCTTGCTAGCGCCTGCGGACGCAACCGCAAATGCGATGGCGCTCCCCGCACCTCCGGCGCCTAAGAGAAGCACGGACTTATTCGCCGGGTGGTTGCCTTCCCACTGCATCCCAAGAACGCAACCGACGCCATCAAATATCGCGCCGACCCAACGTCCATCTGCTTCACAACGGATGACGTTGAGCGCGCCGACCTGACGGGCAGTTGGATCTAGTTCATCGACAAATTCCAGCATCCGTTGCTTATGAGGCATGGTAACGAGCAGGCCGGAGAGATTGCCCATCGCTCGTGCACCGCTGACGAACTCGAACAGGTTTTCCGCCTTCACCCAGAACGGAACGCAAGCCGCGTCCACGCGCTGTTCAGCAAAAAGCTGGTTCAACAATTGTGGCGACTTGGCTGCCGTCAGTGGATCGCCCACTAATCCATAAAGTCGCGATTTACCTGTGATATGTGGATCCATGGCTGTTTGGTGTTCGATGTTGGCTGAAGGCGCAGTCTTGCGTGACTGCTCGGAAATGTGGCGTACCAAGCGCGTGTCGGACACATACAATCTCCGACCGAGCCGCTTTGATGACGAAGACCGCATCTCTTTGACGCAACGCGCTCAATTCGACTTTGGGCCGTCTGCGGCTGTCGGATGCGCCGAGAACTGGCGATCTCATGACACTCGAGAAGGCCCCAAGGGTATAAACAGTCACTTCCAAGGCGCCGGCGGTACGTCCAGATCCCAAGTCCCGTAGACAGCGGGCTCGTTAATCTCGATGACCTCGAGGTCGTCGGAGCGCCCTATCACGTTGTGCGGCACGCCGGCAGGCTGCGACAGGCCGTCACCAGCGTTAAGCGTCACGTCGCCCTCCACTCCGGCGAAACGGAACGTCACGGATCCGCGCAGCACATACAGGTAGTGCGCAGTCATGTCGTGCCAGTGCCAGCCAGTGGGATCGGTGAACGGCTTCAGCGCACGAATGTGTTTCGCTCCGATGCGACCGTTGGTCACCGCGGCGAGTCCGAGGTCGCGATACTCAGAGTCGGCGCGCAGGCCCTCTTGGTTCCAGGGCGACTCGGCCGCGCTGATGCGCGCAAACGCGCTTAGAGATTGCGCGAGCTCGCGCGGGCCGTCGTAACGGGGTGTGTCTTCGTTGTGCATGTGCGTTCCCTTTGTGCGGTGTCAATCGATTTGCAAGCGCCGCAGTCGCATCGTTTATGTTCGGCTCATGCCAAGTTGCACCAACACAGTGGTCGCAACGAGTAGGGCCGGCCAGAACGGCTACGAGCGAATCTGATTTGCAAGATCCTGGGCATCGGCAGTTTTGATTCCTCCGGCCATCGCTTCGCCGCGCAAGCGCTCGTACTCGACTTTGGGTACCGGGACCGCATCGCGGTCGCCGAGATTGTTGAGGCGGATCCGATACGTCTCCCGCGTAGTAAAAGCAGCGAACGCGGCGACAAGACAAATGCCGAACGTCAGCAAACCGATCTTCAGCGGAATATTGGTGGAGCCGGGGGGCGCGACAGCTACGAAGAGTGTTGGCGTCAGTGCAGCAAGCGTCGTCCCAACGTTTTGTCCGATGGCCATTCCCGTCACGCGCACCCGCGTGCGGAATAATTCTGGGAAAAGGCTCGGGAAGACACCGTTAAAGCCTTGGTAGGCAACGCCCCACATCAGCATCGAAAGAATCAGCGAGAGCCAGAGGTTATGGATGCTGATGGCGTAGAGGTATGCGAACGAGAGCAGCCCGGCGCTGAGGACGCCTGCGAGAACGGGCGGCCTGCGGCCAATTCTGTCAGAGAGATTGCCGACGAAGGGAATCAGTATGACCGAGCAGATGTTGCCAAGAACCGGAATCAAAAGAAAGACGCCGGCAGAAAAGCCGATACCGTAGGCCGGCTGGACCGCATACGCGGCGCCGAAAACTGTAGCGAGAAGCGCGATGACGGCGGTGAGCGCCATGCAGATTACGCGCAAGACATCGTCCCAACTCTGCCGGAGGACTTCGACGACCGGTGAGGCAGGAACTTCGCCATGGGCCTGCTCCTCGGAGAAAGCCGGAGTTTCCTCGACCTGGCGGCGAATGACGTAGCCGACGATGATAACGACAAAACTGAGGAGGAACGGAATTCGCCATCCCCAGGAAGCGAACTGGTCCTTCGGCATGTAATGCGCGAGGGGCAGGAAGACCGCTGCCGCTAGGAGCTGCCCAGCTTGCACCCCTTGGAGCGTGAAGCTCGCAAAGTAGCCACGCCGGCCGAACGGTGCATGCTCAAGAATCATGGAACTGGCGCCGGAGACCTCTCCCGCGACGGCGAACCCCTGAATGAGCCGGAGGGTGACAAGCATCACCGGAGCCCAGATGCCGGCCTGCTGATACGTGGGCAAGAGTCCCACGCCCATCGTCGAAATGCCCATTAAAAACATGCAGAAAATCAGCACCGTCTTCCGGCCGTGTCGGTCGCCGACGTGGCCAAGCACCATCGCGCCTATTGGTCGGGCGACATAGCCGACGCCGAAAGTCGCCAGTGATGCGATGATGGCAACCGTCGGGTTGCCAGAGGGAAAGAAGAGCTGCGGAAAGAGTAATGACGCTGCGGTCGCGTAAATAAAGAAGTCGTAGTACTCGAGCGCTGAGCCGATCCAGCCGCTGGCCGCGGCTATCTTCGACTGGCGCTGACGATGGGCCTCAGCTTGGGTGCTTCCGTTCATGACTTGTCTCCGTCGTGGATTGGCTTTTCGGCGCCGTTCCGTTATTGTTGTAACACCGTTCCAGTAAGAACAATGTTACCCATATTATGAGAGTTGTCAAGGGAGCAGTTGACCGTTCGCTTCAGGCGATCGAGTTGCTCGCACGTGAAGCGCGCTGGATGCGTATGTCCGATATCGCCGCTGAACTCGAGCTGGAGAAAGGCCCCGCCCATCGCGTGCTTGCGCAGCTGTGCGAGCAGGGCTGGGCTGAACAAGATGAACAGACCTCCCAGTACCGCTTGACCTTGAAGCTTTCTTTGCTTGGTCAGCGGTTCCTGCACGGGCTCGGGTTGCCGGGCCTGGTGCAGCCGATTCTCGACGAACTCGCAGCGCAATGTCACGAGCTAGTTCGGCTGACGGTCGTCAATGAAGGGACACTCGCGTGGTTCGCTGCGTCTCAAGGCGCGGCGCCCGGTCTCATGTATTCGCCGTCCATGCATAGTCCCATCGCATTGCATGCCACATCGGTCGGAAAAGTGTGGTTGGCGACAATGTCAAACGACGAAGCAATCGGGCTCGCACTGCGCGGGGGGCTCGGCCAGCCCAACGGCGCAGGGACATCGAAGGCGATTAATAGTGTCGACCGATTGATACCGGAGCTCGAACTGACGAGGCAACGTGGCTATGGTCTGGTCGTCGAGGAAGCCGAGCCAGGTGTCGTCGCGATGGCCGTGACCGTGCGCTCGCTGATTGACGGGGCGGTAGTCGGGACGATGAGCATTGCTGGGCCGGTCTTACGCATACCGCCGGAGCGTTACGACGCCTTTTACGCGCTACTGCGCGAAGCATCCGCGAAGTTGGGAGCTGTCTGGCCGCGACAGAGCGTCGATCGGCACGTCAACGAGGCGGCCTGAGATGCCGGACGCAGTTCATGCTTCTCAGCGAGTCGCCCTTTGGCATGAGAAGGCAGCAAGCATTCTCGTCGCAGCGCGCCGTCAAGGCACGCAAGTGGAGCGCCTCCCCGTTGAACTGCGGCCTTCAACGGTTGACGAGGGCTTCGCGATCCAGCGAAAGGTGAGTGATGCCCTTGAGAGTAGAACCGGCGCATGGAAATGCGCGCTTCCGCAGCCGGGCAAGGTCATCGCTGCGCCGATCTACGACGCGGATATTCATCGAGGCGATGTATGTCGCATGAGTGGGTCTCCGCGTGTCTCTGTAAGGGCGGAGCCGGAACTGGCCTGCCTGCTGAACCGCGACCTGCCGCCGCGGCGCGAAACCTACAGCGAAGCTGAAGCGCTCGACGCTCTCGGGCACACGCACCTCGCGCTCGAATTGCTAGGCAGTCGTTATTCGCATCCCGAAACGCTGTCGTTCCCTGAACTACTGGCAGACGGCCTGTTCAATGCCGGCCTTGTCATCGGCCCCCGCGTTAAATCTCGGGAGGGCGCGACGCTGGCCGATCTCCCCGTCGAATTCGACGTCAGTCTGGCCAGCGTCGGCGAAGAACCAGTCATGTGTGCGGGACGCCACCCTGACCGGGGTGCGCTCCAGCCGATTGTGTGGCTCGTCAATTTCCTTCGCGTCCGCGGCCTCGGGCTGCATGCCGGCCAAGCTGTGATCACCGGGTCCTACGCGGGCGTTCTGGAGTTGCCAGTTGGTCGCGAGTTGCATATCGGCTTCGGCGATCTCGGCACATTGCCGATTACTTTTCTGTCTTGATAGGAGTACTAGATGCGTCTCGTCCGTTTTGGCCAGCCTGGTCAGGAGCACCCCGGTATCATCGATTCGAGCGGCGCGATCCGCGATCTGACCGGCATCGTGAGCGACATTGATGGAACGACCATAACGCCAGCCGCCCTTGCAAAGCTGAGCGAACTTGATCTGGATCGCCTACCCGTCGTTGAGGCGGGGACGCGTCTTGGCGCCTGCGTCGGCAATGTCCGTAACCTCGTGTGCATTGGCCTGAACTACTCCGATCATGCTGCTGAAACCGACACGCCGATCCCACGCGAACCTGTGGTGTTCAACAAACACACGGGCTCCATCAGCGGCCCGAACGATCCGGTCGTCTTGCCTGCAGACGCGCGCAAGCTCGATTGGGAGGTGGAACTCGGCGTGGTGATCGGCAAACCCGCGTGGCAGATCGACGAAGCCAACGCGCTGGACCATGTGGCGGGTTACTGTCTTGCGAATGATGTTTCGGAACGTGCGTATCAGCTCGAACGCGAAGGCCAGTGGACCAAGGGCAAAAGCGGATTCTCATTCGCTCCGCTTGGTCCGTGGCTGCTGACACGCGACGAAGTTCCCGATCCGCAGGTGCTCGACCTGTGGCTGGACGTGAACGGTACGCGCCGTCAGACGGGCAACACACGCACGATGATTTTCAACGTCGCGCACATCGTGGCGTATCTCAGCCGCTTCATGCCTTTAATGGCGGGCGACGTGATTATTACTGGCACGCCTCCTGGCGTAGGCCTCGGTCAGAAGCCGCCTGTCTTCCTGAAAGCAGGCGACACCATGACGCTCGGTGGCAGCGGGCTCGGCGAGCAGGTACAAAAGGTTGTGCAGTACGTGGATACGCTTGGCGCAGCGTGGGGCCGCGGCGAGTATCCGTCGGCACTTTAAGACGATTCGATTTGTCAAAGGGAGGAGATATGAGCCTTGCTGGAACGGGCGTCGTCGCAATCTGGCATGACCTGCTGCCGGAAGCGAAGGACGAATTTTACGAGTGGCACAATCGCGAGCACATGCCCGAACGCGCCGGGATTCCAGGGTTCAGGCGCGGTCGGCGCTTTATAGCATTGGATGCAGGTCCCGAGTACTTCAATCTTTACGAGGCTGACACGGTCGAGGTGCTTGGCGCGCAAGACTACCTTTCTCGGCTGAATACGCCGACGCCGTGGACCAAGCAGGTGGTCGCCTCTTTCCGGAGCGTCGCACGCTCAATCTGTCACGTGGCCTATTCGGACGGTGTTGGGCAGGGTGCCAATCTCATGACTGTGCGCTTCGACGTTGCATCGGATGCACGGGCGGAGGTCGTGAAGGGTGTGCGTCAGCGCGTCCTACCGCCCCTCGTCGACCTACCGGGTATCACGGGCGTGCACCTTTGCCTTGCCGACGAGGAGATCAGCAAGGTGGAAACGGCGGAGAAGAAGGCGCGTTCAGAAGGCACCCAGGTACCGACATGGATCGTGTTAGTCGAAGGGTGCCGGGCAGACTATGTCCGTTCAGCGGTGGACCGTTTCGTTTCGGGACTCGCGGCATTGCCCCAGGCCGGCGCGACAGCACCGGACACGACCCTCTATCAACTTGAGTACACGCGCTGCAAAACGCCCTGGAGCGCTGGCTGAGCGGTTAAGCGTCATCTGAGGACCGCTGCATGGCCCTTCGCGCGAATCCCACGCGGCTAAGCGCGACCGGCCTTTACCCTGAGAAACGTAGGAGTAGTGCCATGTCGTTGAATATCGCCGACACTTCAGAGCCATCCACCGCGTCGATGTCTGCTCGTGTCATACGGCTCAATCCTGCCGACGATGTTGTTATCGCGCTCGAACAGCTTGTGTCGGGCATGGTGCTCGGCAAGGAAGCAGTGACCGTGTCGGGACTGATTCCACCCGGGCACAAAGTGGCGACACATGACATCGGTCAGGGTGAGGCGGTGCACCGCTACGGCCAGGTAATCGGCTTTGCAAGCCAGCCAATTCGCGCGGGGCAGCATGTTCATACCCATAATCTTGCGATGGGCGATTTTGCGCGCGACTACGCGTTCGGTCAGGCCGCGCGTCCGACTGTTCCGTCGAATGAGCCGGCAACATTTCAGGGCATTGTCCGCGCAGACGGGCAAGTCGCCACACGGAACTATATCGGGATCCTCACCTCGGTGAACTGCTCGGCCACGGTTGCACGAGCCATTGCTGATCATTTCCGCCGCGACTTCCATCCCGAAGAACTGGCCGCGTTCCCGAATGTCGATGGCGTCGTGGCACTCACACACGGGTCCGGTTGCGCTATCGACTCTGAAGGCGATGGTCTAGCGATCTTGCAGCGCACGATTGGCGGCTATGCATGTCATCCGAACTTCGCAAGCGTGCTGCTCATCGGTCTCGGGTGTGAAACGAACCAGATCCCGCGACTTCTTGAGACACAGGGACTCCGGGAACACGACCGCTTGCGAACGTTCACGATCCAGGATAGCGGTGGTACGACACTGACGATCGCGAAGGGTATTGAACTGGTTCGGCGCATGTTGCCCGAAGCGAACAACGTGAGGCGGAAGCCGGTCGGTGCAAGTCATCTCACGGTCGGTCTTCAATGCGGAGGGTCGGACGGGTATTCCGGCATCACCGCCAATCCCGTGCTTGGTGCAGCCGTTGATCTACTCGTGCAACACGGAGGCACCGCGATTCTCTCGGAGACGCCCGAAATCTATGGCGCGGAGCACTTACTTACGCGCCGCGCCGAAACGCCCGAGGTGGGTCGGAAGCTGATTGATCGCATCAAGTGGTGGGAAGCGTATGCGCATCGGCAAGGGGCGCAAATGAACAACAATCCGTCTGCGGGCAACAAGGCAGGTGGCTTGACGACCGTCCTTGAAAAATCGCTGGGAGGCATTGCGAAAGCCGGCTCTACCAATCTGACCGAGGTGTACGAATATGCTCAGCCGGTCACGGCGCGCGGTCTGGTGTTTATGGACACGCCCGGCTACGACCCGGTGTCGGCTACGGGCCAGGTGGCCGGCGGTGCGAACCTGATCTGCTTCACGACGGGACGTGGTTCAGCTTACGGCTGCGCGCCGGCGCCATCCGTCAAACTTGCGACGAACACAGCACTATGGCAACGACAGTCTGATGATATAGACCTGAACTGCGGAGAACTGTTGGAAGGACGAGCGACGATCGAGCAACTAGGCCGCGTTCTTTTCGAATTGCTGCTAGATGTCGCCTCGGGAACCCGTTCTCGCAGTGAGCAGCACGGTTACGGACAAAACGAATTCGTACCTTGGCAAATTAGCGCGATCATGTGAGCGCACCTCAATACCGTTCCAGCCTCCAATACTGCTGCGCAGACAGTGACTTCCCCGCGCTGGCTTTCCCTAGGCGGAGGGTGTAAGCGAGCCTGAAAGGCTGCTTTGCATCGCACTTCTGCCTCTGGGCACTCGGCGGTATGACGGTCTGCTTCGGGTCGACTTCAGTCCTCCGCGTTCTCGGAGAGCAGTCATTCGACCGGTTGCAATCAGATGGAAGTCGAACGTCCGTTAAGGCCGATCGGACTGTCATCGACCGCCAAGTTCAGACACTGACGAAGCCCAGATACACCTGCGCGCAGACTGTCGACGCAGAGACGACCAGCCGCCCGCGTCCTCTGCGGCCTCCGAATTCACAACAACACGCCAACCACCGCCGACGAAACCTAATCCAATCGGCCAAACGCAAACACTTAGCCTGCCTGGTTGATCGCTACGCCGCTGCCTTGATTTATAATCATCAAGCCGTCGGGAAACACCCGGCGGCCAGGTGTGGAAGCCTGAAGTCAGAAACCGCACACCCGCTCGCGCGGGTCGTGCGTCTACCCCTGCACGTCTGTTGTTTTCTATGGGCGGGCTGTGGTGGGGGAGCCGCGAGGCTCGCCGGCATGTTTCTGACCCGGTCTTCCAAACCCGCCACGTGCCCGCTCACCCACTTCCTCAAGCGAGTGTCGGGCGATCCAGGAAGTACCAGGGAGGTCGCACCATGAGCAACAAACCTACAAAACAAACCCAACCCGCTTCACGCCCGCCAGTCGACGCGCTCCAGTACGAAAAGCTCGCGCTTTCCACCTTCGCCCTCTGCAACCGGCAGTTGAGCCAACTCAACACATTGATCACACTTGCGTCCTCAATGTGTAGGAATCCTGCCATCACGAGCGACGAAAGACGACGCCAGCAGACCATGCTTGAATTGCTTGTCGACACAGCAGAGCAATATCATCGGGAGCTCGAGTGCGACCGTGAGCTATACCAGGTGATCGCGCTCGACGCGAAGGGCATCCCTCAAAGCCGCATCACCGCGAGCCGTGCAGCGCGCCTTCTCGCAGAGGCATCACAAATAGCGACGACGGAAACACCGGCAGCCACGAAGCCCAGCCCGGCCAAACAAACGCCAGCCAAATCCGCGACAAACGAAGAAGAAGACGCGGACCAACAGCCGGCTCCCGTGCAACATTAAGCACCGAGAAGGCGGACGGCTTCAGTTCGCCGACTGCCGTCCAATGCTGAACCGCCCGAAAGCGGGCGGCTCTTCCATCAGCGGATAGTGCAAAGATACGGGTTAAGACCGAAGCAGGAATAGGCTTACTGTCCCACGAGTGGCGCAACGCCGCCGGCATGCGCGGCGTCTGCGGCGTCGTGATGTGCCGTGACCGCCGTCGAACCCGTTTGCCCTTGCTCACGCGCAAGGCTGAGTCGGAACTGCTTGCACCCCAACCACAACAACCCTGCAGCCAGCAGCGTGGCAACAAGATTAACGATCGACATCGAGTCGCCAACCACTTTCGGCGAACCGAACACCTTGTCGGTCAGCAACGCAACGAGCGTCGTGCCGATCCCAAGTGCGATGAGATTGGAAACCAGCAGAAACACCGCCGAAATCTGCGCACGCATCTGGTTCGGCGCGAGCGTCTGCATCGCGGCGGTCGAAGTGGGCATCGGGAACGACGCGAAGAACATCGCAACGACCAGCAGCGCAAGCGACACGTTCAGACTATCGACCTGTGTGAAAGCAACAGCCGGCACCAGCATCCCAACCGCGCCGATGAAACCCGCGAGCATCGGGCCGTCCGTGCGGCCTTTCTTCATGAGCCAGTCGTTGAGCCACCCGCCGCAGAACACGCCGATGGTGTTCGCGACCAGCAGGATCGTGCCGAGCGTGTAACCGGCTTCAGCCGGCGTGAGTCCGAAGTGGCGGATATAGAACGCGGGCGTCCAGCTCATCAGGCAGAACAGCGTCATCGCATAGAACGAGAAGCCAAGGTAGTGGCAGGTGAACGTCTTGCCATGCGTACCGATGAAGCGCAGCGAGTCGCCCATCGACACGCGCTTTGCGTGGCCGGCGCCGTCCCGCACGAGTCCTCGACGCGCCGGATCGCGCACGGTGAGGATAAAAAGCAGCGCGACGAGAAAACCCGGCAATCCGACGATAAAGAACGTGAGTTGCCATGAACGCACGTCGCCGAGAAGCGGCACGCTGATCGTCGTCATCTGCTTGAGCAGATGGATCACGTATCCGCCGATCAGGAATGCCATCCCGCCGCCGATGAATGAACCCAGCGAGTACACGCCCACCGCGCGTCCCAGTTTCTCCTTCGGGAAGTAGTCGCTCAACATTGAATACGTTCCGGGCGACAGCGCGGCTTCGCCCACGCCGACACTCATGCGGGAAAGGAACATGTGGATGAAGCTCTGGCTGACGCCGCAGGCCGCGGTGGCGAGGCTCCATAACGCAATACCTGTCGCGATGATGCGAGGGCGGGCGAAGCGGTCGGCGAGATACGCGAGCGGCATGCCCATCACCGCATAGAAGAGCGAAAACGCGAAGCCTTGCAGCAGGCTGAACTGCGTGTCGGTCAGATGCAGATCCTTCTTGATCGGCTCGATCATCAGCGCGAGAACCTGCCGGTCGACAAAGGAAAATACATACGCAAGCATGCAGATCAGGACGACGTACCACTCGTACGTATAGCGCCTGCGTGCAGGGTTATTGCTCGTTGATACGGCCATGCCGGTTCTCCTGTGCCTGATATTCGACGAAGTTGCGATGAGGTTGCAATGAGGTTGCGAAGCAGCGTATGTAAACAAATTTCTGAAACATATACGCAAGGCCTGCGCACACACGGCGAGATTCCCCTGGGTCACTAAAGTTTTCCCCAGGGGGCGGCCGGAAAGGCTTGTCCCATAAGGCGCGAGAGGCCGTTGTGCGGTGCGCGGCGCACCTCATTCGCGCTGTCTATAAGTGTTATATGTGCGCATTCATCGACGCTCGAAATTGGTGTTCCTAGACTCGCCTCGTTTTCCGCTCCATCAAACGAAAGGCTTTGGGGAAGGCGGAGAACACGAGCGTCGCGACGGCAAATCCGCGCGGCAGTTAGAACCAGACTTTCGCCGGGACTAAAGGAATGACCAAACGGATGTGGTGCGTGTCGCTGCTGAGCCTCGCAGCGGCACCCGCGCTTGCGCAATCGAGCGTGACTTTGTACGGACGGATCGACACGTCGATCGAATACGCGAATTTCGGCCCCGACCACGTGGTGCGGATGGGAAGCGGCGATATCTCCGCGACGCAATTCGGCTTGAAGGGCAGTGAAGATCTCGGCGGCGGTTATCGCGCGATCTTCAAGCTCGAAAACGGCTTCAACTCGGCCAACGGCACGCTCGGCAACAACGGCGCGCTGTTCGGACGCGAAGCGTGGGTCGGGCTGGCGGGTCCGTTTGGCGCGATGCAGGCCGGCGTCAATTACACGGTGCTGCATACGTCATTCGTGACCTACAGCTTGCCGGGAGACGGCGCCGGTCTTGCATGGGGCAATGCGGCGAATAACTTCGTCGGGCCGGCCTTTTTGCGCGTGAACAACTCGATACGCTATTCCTCGCCCCGTATGGGTGGCGTGCTGGTGCGGGCTATCGCCGCGCGCGGAGCGAATGGCGCATCGAACGTTCCTTCGACGCTGGGCGATACCTATGGCGCGTCGGTTAACTATGTGAACGGCAGTCTGTCGGTCGACGCCGACTACATGCAGCAGACCTTCAGTCCGGCGAGCGCGGCGGCACTGAACGTGAACAGTCGGACGGCTGCCGGCAATTACGCCCTTGGGGCAATCTCGTACGATTTCGGCTTCGTCAAACCGGCTTTCATCTATCTACGTCATCGCGGCGGGCCGGACGTCGCGACGAGCGTGAACGCCGCCAGTTCGAATCCGCACAACGATCTGTTCGAGCTCGACGCCACCGTGCCGGTTGGCCGTTCGCTGGTATTGCTGAGCTACGGCCATTACCGCAAAGTGGCCGACAGCGAAGGCAATGCAGATTCGTTCGGCGTGCGCTGCGACTATCCGCTTTCGAAGCGCACCGTGCTCTATACGGGCGCGGCGATGATCCGCAACGGTGCGCACGCGAACTTCACGGTCAACGGCGCGGCGGGTGGCGGGGTATCGGTGGCGAAGGCTGGCGCGACCGCAAGCTCGGTGGTGGCCGGCATCATGACGGCCTTCTAGGCGGCCGATCAAGCGGACGCGCTGATGAACCGGCGCGTCCCTTTTGACGCGTTCAGGCGCTACGTACGCCTTCCGGATTGAGATCGAGCGGCGCGCTGAGCCAACTGTCGAAAGGCTCGCGGGCGCCGATCCGGAACAGCTCCATGAGCACACCGCGCAGCCACCGGTGGCCGGGATCGGCATCGAAACGGCGATGCCAGTAGGCGTTCACGGGCCACGTGAGCGCATCTTCGAGTTCGAACACGGCCGATTCACCGAGCGTGGAGAACGCGCGCGCAACGGTGCGCGGCAGAATCAGCGCGTAATCGCAGCGGCTCAGGATGGCCGGCACCACCATGAAGTTCGGCACCGCAATCCGCACGCGCGAGGTGAGCCCATAGCGTTCGAGCAGTTCGACCGATTGCGGGTGTGAAGTGACCGCGATGAAGTGCAGTCCCGCGGGCACGTTTGCATTCAGCGTATAGCCTTCCCGCAGTTCGAACTGCTCCGCCACGCGCCGCGCCATCAGCAGCACATAACGCTCCTGCAGCAGTTCGCTATGGTGAAAGTGGCTCGACGCATGCGGGAAATGCCCGAGCGCAAAGTCGATGCGGCCCGATTCGAGCGCGACGTTGAACTGGCTGTCGTCGATCTGATGGGTTTCGATCACCACGCCGGGCGCTCGCGTATCGAGTTCGCGCATCAGCGTCGGCAGAAACGCGGCTTCGGCAAAGTCGCTCATATGCAGGCGGAACACGCGGCGCGACGTGGCCGCGCGGAACTGCGCGCCTTCATCGAGCATGTCCTGGAGAATGTCCAGCACGCGATCGATGGAAATCGCGAGGCGCTGCGCACGCGGCGTCGCTTCGACACCGCCGGGCGTACGCACGAACAGCGCGTCGCGAAACACGAGCCGCAGGCGGGCAAGCGCGTGACTCACGGAAGGTTGTGTGATCCCCAGCCGCAACGCCGCACGGCCGACATTTTTCTCGATGTACACCGCGTGAAATGCCTTCAGCAGGTTCAGATCGAGGTCCCGCACGCGCGGGGCCCCGGTGGTCTCTGTGAAGGCCAACGGGTCATGTTCGTGCGGATCGGAAGCGGTGGAATCGGCGGGATCGGCAGAATTGGCGGGATCGGTCTGCATGAGAGTCAGTTGCGCACCATGCGCTTCGCGGTGGCCGATGGCAGGCAGCCGAAGCGCCGCGCGTATGCCTTGGCGAAATGCCCAAAGCTGTGCACGCCGTGCTCGACGAAAATATCGGTCACTGAGCGTTCAGGCTGCGTCTGTAGTGCGCGGTGCACGGCCTCGAGCCGCCGTTCGCGGATATAGCCGCCGGGCGACCTATTGAGGAACTGGCTGAAACCGTTCTGCAGCGTGCGCGTCGACACACCGGCGGCGCGCGCCAAGGCGTCCATCCGCAGCGGCTCGTCGAGGTGGGCGTCGATATAGTCGCGCGCGCGGCGCACGTGGACCGGCAGTGGCGACGAGGAGGCACGGGCCAGCGTCGCGCTGTACGAATGCGGCAACTGGCTGAGCAGAACGGTCATCAGCCACTGCGTGAGATCGCGGCCGAAGATCCGTTCTTGCGCGGGCTCGTCGAACTGGTCGCACAGATTGCACAGGTAGCGCAGGGTCGACAAAAAAACCGTGGTGCCCGTGTGTGCATTGTCGAAAGCGAGATCGAACACGAGCGGTTGTTTGACGCTGTCGTTCAGCATTTCGGCAAGCTTGACCTCGAGCGCCTGCCGGTCGATCCGCAAGAGCAGGTTGCGGCATTCGCGGTCCGTGACGATGCGGCTCATGCGTGCAGGCGACGACACGCTCAGGCTCCCGGCCCGCAGCGAAACGCGTTCGCCGCCCGATTCCAGCGCGCATTGACCGCTGAGTGTGGTGCGAAACAGGTAGTGATTGCCGATGTCGCCGGCATCGATATGGGTTTCGCTGCCGTAGTGGAGTTCGAGGAGCATTGCCTGATGGAGCGCGACGCCGTATAGCTCGGCGTTGAGCGGGCCGCGGTGCGGGACTTCCATCCGGTGCGGACAGAGCACCTGTGACACTTCCCGCTCGATATCCTCGCGGGCGTGCGATGCGATCAGACGGTTACGGTTTCTGCGTGAAATCGCGATTTCCATTCATGGGCCTCGAAGCGGGGAGCGGGCAGCGCGCTCATCATGCGATGGCCATTTTTTTCGCGCAAGAACGGATCGACCCGGATAGCGCGATTGTTCATCAGGCGCGCGACGGCGCTTGCATTGAGTTGCCGGATTTGAATGCGGCTTGCGTGTTGTGAAGCGTCTTTGTGCCGGCGACCCCGTAGTCTGACGATCATCGAACAAGGAGAAGTGTGATGAATGTCAGCGTACTGGGCGGGGGCCATGGCTGCTATGCGGCCGTGATCGACATGCTGGAAAAAGGCCATAACGTGACGTGGTGGCGCCGCGATACGGTCGCCGCGGCGCGGCTGCGTGAACTCGGCGCGCTCAAGGTCAAGGACTTTCGCGGCGAGCGGCGGGTGCCGATCGGAGGGCAGCCGGGCGCGATCCGTCTCGTCGACGACCTCGCGGAAGCGGTGGAGGGCGCACGGCTCATCGTGATCCCGCTGCCTTCAACGACGCACGAAGCGCTGGCGGCTCAACTGGCACCATTTCTCGCGGACCATCAGGTGGTATTCCTGCCGCCCGGCACGTTCGGCAGCTATGTGTTCGCGAAGGCGATGCACGAGGCGGGCAATGCGCACGAGGTGGCCTTCGCGGAGACCGGCACGTTGCCGTACCTTGCACGCAAACATGGCGAAGACAATGTGGTGGTGAGCGCGTACGCCACGCGCCTGCCGAGCGGCGTCTTTCCCGCACGGTTTGCGACGTGGGCGGTTCCGGTGCTGCAGGCGGCCTATCCATCGATCGAACCGATCGAGGATGCATTGAGCGGCGCCCTGATGAACGCCGGACCGGTGATCCACCCGCCATTGATCATGATGAACGCCGGACCGCTCGAGCACTTCGATGCCTGGGACATCCACAACGAAGGCACGCAACCGTCGATCCGCCGCGTAACGAATGTGCTCGACGGCGAGCGTATGGCGGTACGCGAGGCGCTCGGCTACGGCGCGCCGCATTTTCCGCTCGCCGACCACTACGCGAGCGAGGGCGACGAGTGGATGTATGGCCGCGGCGCGCACGGCAAGTTGACCGATAGCGGCGACTGGCGCGAGGACATCGATCTGAAGACGCACCGCTATATGCTTGAAGATACGCGGCTCGGTTTGTCGTTTCTCGTTTCGGCGGGACGCTGGGCCGGGGTGCCGACGCCCGTCGCCGAGGGTCTGCTGAATCTGGCGAGCGCAGTGTCGGAGCGCGACCTGTACGGCGAAGGCCGCACGCTTGAGCGACTGGGCCTCGCGTCGCTTTCGCGCGCGGCGATGACGGCCTTTCTCGAACGGGGTTTCGACCAATGAGCGCGGCCATCGAGATCCAGCACGTTCATATCCTCGGTGCGGGGCGGATGGGGCAAGGCATCGCGCTTGCCTTCGCTTATGCGGGCTTGCGCGTGACGCTGATCGACTTCAAGGAGCGCGACCCGGCAGCCCGTAGCGCTTTTGCGGCTGCCGCGCGTGGCGAGATCGTGCGGCAGTTGCAGACGCAGGTGGTGTTCGGTCGCATCACCGAGGCACAGGCAGCGGAGACGATGGCGCGTATCGTCATCGTGGATCGTGAACGCGCGCTGGAAGGGCTTGCCGAAGGCGAGATCGTCTTCGAGGCCGTGCCCGAAGTGATGGAGGCCAAGCAGACCGCGTTCGCCTGGTTATGTGAACACGCCGGAGCAGAGGTGCTGTTTGCATCGACTACGTCGACGTTTCTTGTGACCGAGCTTCAGCAAGTGGTCGTGCATCCCCGGCGGCTTCTCAACGCGCACTGGCTCAACCCGGCTCATCTGATGCCGCTCGTCGAGATCAGCCGTAGCGATGCCACGGCGAAAGAGACCGTTGAGCGCGTGGTCGCCTTGCTGCGCCGGGTCGGCAAGGTGCCGGTGGTGTGCGCGCCGTCGGCGGGATACATCGTGCCGCGCATCCAGGCGCTGGCGATGAACGAGGCCGCGCGCATGGTCGAGGAGGGCGTTGCCAGCGCGGAAGACATCGATACGGCTATCCGTACCGGTTTCGGTCTACGGTTTTCCGTGCTCGGTCTGCTCGAATTTATCGACTGGGGCGGCTGCGACATTCTCTACTATGCGTCGCACTATCTGGCGAGGGCGATCGATCCACGCTTCCTGCCCGCCGCGATCGTCAGCGACAACATGCGGGAAGGCCGCGATGGCCTGCGCGATGCGCGTGGCTTCTACGATTACGCGGATGTCGATGTGCCGGCGTATCTGCACAAACGGTTCGGTGAATTCAGCCGTTTGCTCGACAGCATGGGGCTTGCGCCGGTGTTTAATGCCGTTTCCGCGTCCAGTGTGGCGAAGCAGACTACACTTGCCGTAAGCAAGGAGGACTACGGGCCACGGTGACCGGAGGAGACAAGATGGACCTGTTCATGTCGATGGAAGCGTTCGTGCGGGCGGCGGAAGCGCAAAGCTTCGCCGGTGCCGCGCGCCAACTGGGCGTCGCCAAATCGGTGGTGACCTCGCGCGTCAAGCAGCTCGAAGATCACTTCGGCGTGCCGCTATTTCATCGTTCGACGCGGGCGGTGCGCCTGTCTGAACTCGGCGAAACGTACTACCGCGAGTGCGCCGAACTGGTCAACAAGGTTCACGATCTGTCCGGACGCTCGCGCGGCGATCCCCAGGCGCTCGCCGGCACGCTCAATATCCACGTTCTGCCGGGCTTCGCGCTTGGCCATTTTTCGCAAACACTGATCGAATTCCGCGCCGCTTACCCACGCGTCGAGTTCGTCGTGACCGTCAACGACCGGGTGATCGATCCGGTGCAGGAAGGCTTCGACCTGGCTTTGCAGATCTATCCGCCGGCCTCCAACCTGCTGGTGGAGCGGCGTCTCTTTCCCGTGCGTGGCGTGCTGTGTGCGGCGCCGGGTTATCTGAAGGAAGAGCCGGTGATCGAAACGCCGCTCGACCTGCTGCGGCACGATTTCGCCCGCTATTCGTACTACCCATGGGGCGACAAGTGGCCGCTGATGCGAGGCAACGAGTGCTTCGAAATCGCGCTGAATCCGGTGCTCAAAACCAATAGCGTGCACCTGCTGCTCGAGTTCGCGCGAGCCGGTGCGGGCGTCGTCTATCTGCCGACGATGGTCGCTGCGGCCGATCTGCTCGAACGGCGCCTCGAACGGGTGCTGCCGGAGTACGCGGCGCCGCCGTTGTGGCTGTCGGCGGTCTATCCCGCCTCGCACCGCTCGACCACCAAGGTCAAGGCTTTCGTCGACTTCCTGCGCGCCCGCTATCTGCGCGAACCGCAGTGGGACAAGGCGCTCGGCATTTCACCGCCGGACGACGAGACCAAAAGCGTCGGCGAGGAGCTGGCCGAAGACTGAGAACCACCGGCGAACCAGCGGAGAACCGCCCGGGTTCTCCACCAGGTAGTTTCCCTGGCGCGATTTTGAAGCACCCATGGTTCGCGTTTCCCGACCCTCAGAACATTGCTGTTGCGCCTGCCGCCACTTAATCTTCGATCCATGCAACGCATTCGCGGATTCTTAGATCAACTGGAGGCAGACATGCAACAGACCTGGTTCGGTAGCCTGGACAATTTCCGCAAAGGCTCCATCGAAATCATCAATGGCAAACCGGAGCACTACGCGATGTCGAACGTGTTCGAGGTCGCGAGCCGCGCCGCGCCCTACGAGAAAGTCGTCGTCGGCAAGAATCTCAAGTACGTGATCGAGACACTACGCGCGGAAGGCGCGTCGCCGTGGTTTGCTGCGTCGCACGATGAATTCGCGGTCGTGCTCGACGGCGAGATCGATATCTATTTCATCAAGCCGTCGGACGGCCCGCTGGTCGACGCGCAGACCGAAGGCAGCGTGCGACTCGAGGGCCAACCGTCGGGCCAGTCGATGGGTTATGTGCGGCTGCGTCGGGGCCATCAGGCGCTGCTGCCTGCGGGCGCCGCGTATCGCTTCGAAGCGAGGACGAAGGGCGTGCTGCTCGTGCAGACGATCCTCGGGCGCTATTCGGTCGAGAAGTGGGCCGACATCTGCATCCACTGATTCCCTCTACACGATCGATCTTCTCCTGGAGCCCATCATGGACAAAAGCACCCTGCAAAACGTCACCGCGAGCGAGGCCGACGCGGTGTCCGGTTATCGCACGTTCCGCCTCGGTGATTTCGAATTCAGCCGCGATGCTTATTTCGCTACCGTCAAATGGCCCGCCAAAGGCGAGACCCGCTCGCACCAGATGCACGCCGACGACTTCCTGCGCGCGATGATGCGCGACGTGGCCTGGGGCTTCTTCTACGGCTGGGTCAATTTCGACGAAGTGATCGGCACGCGCAATCACTACGGCAAGGTCGACATGTACGCCGGTGCGTACAACGCAAGTTTCAAGGAAGCGGGTATCGATCACACGCAGCAGTTCGATACGCCGCTGATCATGGCCACCTTCAAGGCGATTCTGCGGGACTGGGTCAACGAAGGCTTCGACCCGTTCGCCGCGCCCGAAGAAACCGGCTCCGCGTTCGGCACGAAACATGGCGACAACATCGCCGCGATCGAGCGCACGCGGATCGCCACGAAGCGCATGCCGGGTCTCGAAGGCGATTCGCCGTTGCGCGACGACTTGCCGGTCAATCGCCAGTTCGCCGATGTGGTCCAGGACGAACCTGAGATTCATGCGGAGCCAGGATTCGAGAGCGCGTTGCATGCGTTCAGCCTCTTCAAGTACCTGTCGCGCTCGGACGTGACGTGGAATCCGTCGGTCACGTCGGTCTGCCAGCAGAGCCTGTTCTGTCCGACCACTGAGGAATTCGTGCTGCCGGTGTTTCATGGCAACGACCGCGTCGAATGGTTCCTGCAACTGTCCGACCAGATCATCTGGGACGTCGCCGATAAAGACAGCGGTGAGCCGCGTGCGCGCATCACGATGAACGCGGGCGATATCGCTGCGATGCCGGCCGACATCCGCCACAAGGGCTACTCGCAGAAGCGTTCGATGCTGCTGGTGTGGGAGAACGCCACCCCCGATCTGCCGAAGCGCTACGAAAGCGGTGAACTGCCGCCGTATCCGATCCAGATCTAACTCTCAGACATTCCCTCCGATCGTCGATCGAACGGCGCCAGACCGCTGGCGCCGCGGGGACTGTCACGTCCAAAGTTTTACTTGCGCGGGATTGACATGCAAACGCAACTCTTCATCGGCGGCCGCTTCGTGCCGGCTGCAAACGGCGAAACGCTCGCCTCCCTTAATCCGCACGACAACTCGGTGATCGCCGAAGTCGCGATGGCCGGACCCGCCGATGTCGACCGCGCCGTGGCGGCGGCGAAGGCGGCGTTTCCGAAGTGGAGCAATCTCGCCGCGATGGAGCGGGGGCGTTTGCTGCTCAAACTCGCCGACGCGATCGAAGCGAATGCCGACGCGCTGGCGCGCCTCGAATCGCTCGATACCGGGCATCCGATTCGCGACACACGCAATCTCGATGTACCGCGCACGGCGGCTACGTTCCGCTATTTCGGCGGCATGGCCGACAAGTTTGAGGGCTCGGTGATTCCGGTCGAGCAGGGCTTTCTGAACTACATGACGCGCGAGCCGGTCGGCATCGTCGGGCAGGTGGTGCCGTGGAACTTTCCGCTGATGTTCACGAGCTGGAAGATGGCGCCGGCGCTTGCCGCGGGCAACTGCGTGATCATGAAGCCCGCTGAACTCACGCCGCTGTCGAGTCTCGCGATCGCAGAACTGATGGCCGAGGTTGGATTTCCGGACGGTGTCGTCAATATCTTGCCGGGCCTGGGTCATGTCGCGGGTCAGTACATCGCCGAGCATCCGGAGATCAGCAAGGTCGCCTTCACCGGGTCGACGGCGATCGGGCGCAAGATCGTGCAGGCGTCGAGCGGCAATCTGAAGAAGGTGCAGCTCGAACTCGGCGGCAAAGGCGCGAACATCGTATTCGGCGACGCGAATATCGATGCCGTTGTGCAAGGCTCCGCGTTCGCGATCTTCCACAACCAGGGGCAAGCGTGTATCGCCGGTTCACGGATGATCGTCCATGAATCGATCGCTGACGAAGTGCTGGAGAAGTTCGCCGCATTGAGCCGCACGATCCGGATCGGCAATCCGCTCGATCCACTGACCGAAATGGGCCCGCTGACCTCGCGTCAGCATCGCGACCGCGTGCTGTCGTTCGTCGACGTCGCACGGGAACAGGGTGGCCGCGTGCTGGCGGGCGGCAAGGCGCCGGACGATGCCGCGCTCGCGAATGGCTGCTATGTCGAGCCGACCATCGTCGAAGCGAAGCCGGAGCATCGGGTCTCGCAGGAAGAAGTGTTCGGTCCGTTCATGACGGTCACGACATTCCGCACGGACGAAGAAGCACTCGCGATCGCGAACGGCACCGAGTACGGTCTCGGCGCGGGTCTCTGGACACGCGATCTGCAACGCGCGCACCTGGTGGCCCGCGAGATTCGCGCCGGCATGGTGTGGATCAATTGCTACAAGCGCGTGAGCCCCGCGTCCCCGTTCGGCGGTGTCGGCGCGAGCGGCTATGGACGCGAGATGGGTTTCGAAGCGATGCGCGAGTACACGCAACCCAAGTCGGTCTGGGTCAACGTGGATGCGCAGATTCCGCCTTACTACCCGCGCTGAACCGCCATGGAATCGTTCGTCTATAACGGCCTGGCCTCACGCGTGATCTTCGGTGCGGGCAGTCTCGACCAGTTGGATCGTGAGATTGGCTTGCTTGGCGCCACGCGCGCGATCGTGCTGTCCACGCCGCAGCAGCGTGCTCAGGCCGAAGCGCTGGCGGCAAGTCTTGGCTCGCGGGCGGCGGGCGTCTACGCCGAAGCCGTGATGCACGTACCGATCGAAACCGCTCGCGCGGCCCGTGACTTTGCCATGCAGGTCGGCGCCGATTGCGCGATCGCGATAGGCGGCGGATCGACGACCGGACTCGGCAAGGCGATCGCGCTCGAAACCTCACTGCCGATCATCGCGATTCCGACTACCTATGCAGGCTCCGAAATGACGCCGATCTACGGCCTCACCGAAGCTGGCGTCAAAAAGACCGGTCGCGATCTGAAAGTGCTGCCGAAGACGGTGATCTACGACCCGTCGTTGACCACGTCGCTGCCGCCCGCGTTATCGCTGACAAGCGGTATCAACGCAATCGCCCACGCGGCCGAAGGGCTCTACGCGCGGGACACGAATCCGATCATCGATCTGATGGCGGAAGAGGGTATTCGCGCACTCGGCCAAGGTCTGCCTCGGGTAATGCTGCAGCCCGGCGATCTCGCTGCACGTGGTGACTGTCTCTACGGTGCATGGCTGTGTGGCGCGGTGCTCGGCAGCGTCGGCATGGCGCTGCATCACAAGCTATGCCATACGCTCGGCGGCACGTTCAATCTGCCGCACGCGGAAACGCACACGATCGTGTTGCCGCACGTGCTCGCCTATAACCGCGAGGCCGCACCGGGGGCGATGAAGCGTATCGCACACGCGCTGCACGCCGACGACGCCGCGCAAGGCGTATTCGACCTCGCACGCGATAACGGCGCGCCTACCGCTCTGAAAGACATCGGTGTGAGCGCAAGCGATCTCGACATCGCGCTCGATCTCGCGCTGAAGAATCCGTACTGGAATCCGCGGCCGGTTGAACGAACGCCGCTACGCGCGCTGCTGGAAGCTGCGTTCGAAGGCAGACGGCCGGATTAGCACGAACGCCCCCCACTCATACAAAAAAATTCAGGAGACAACCATGGACGCATATTCCTTCGATGCGAAGCGCCGCCGCTTCGTCACACTCGCCGCAGGCGGCGCGCTCGCCGCGTCAACGTCGGCGTTCTCGCCGCTCGTCTTCGCCGCCGGCCCGCGCACGCTGAAAATCGGCTACGTATCGCCGCAAACCGGCCCGCTCGCGCCGTTCGGTGAAGCCGACCGCTTCACGATCCAGCAGATGCAGACGGCGCTGAAAAGCGGCATCGTGATCGGCGGCAAAACCTATCCGGTATCGATCGTCGTCAAGGACAGCCAGTCGAATCCGAATCGCGCCGGCGAAGTCGCCAACGATCTGATCCTGAAGGACAAGGTCGACATCATGCTCGTCTCCGGTACGCCCGAGACCGCTAATCCGGTCAGCGATGCATGCGAGCTGAACGAAATGCCCTGCGTGTCGACGGTGGTGCCATGGCAGCCGTGGTTCTTCGGCAGAAAGGGCGATCCGAAGAAAGGCTTCCGCTTCACCTATCACTTCTTCTGGGGACTCGAGGACGTGATCTCGGTCTTCACCGGCATGTGGCAATCGGTGCAGACCAATCACAGCGTCGGTGGATTGTTCCCGAACGATGGCGATGGTAACGCCTGGGGCGACGCAAAACTCGGCTTCCCGCCCGTGCTCGCACAAAAGGGCTTCACGCTGAAGGACCCGGGCCGCTTCCAGAGCATGACGCAGGACTTCTCCGCACAGATTTCGTCGTTCAAGCAGGCGAATGCGCAGATCGTCACCGGCGTCGTGATTCCGCCCGACGCGAAGAACTTCCTCGTGCAGGCGCGTCAGCAAGGCCTGAAGCCCAAAGTCATTTCTATCGGCAAGGCACTGCTGTTTCCCACTTCGATCGAAGCGCTCGGCGATCTCGGCGATGGACTCTCCACCGAGGTGTGGTGGTCACCGTCGCATCCGTTCAAGTCCTCGTTGACGGGACAAAGCGCACGGCAAGTCGCGGACGACTATGAGCGCATCACGTCGAAGCAATGGACGCAACCGATCGGCTTCGCGCATGCGCTGTTCGAAATCGCCGTTGATGCGTTGAAGCGCGCGAAAGATGTTGACTCGAATGAAGCGATCCGCGACGCAGTGGCAACGACGAAGCTCGATACGCTGGTCGGTCATGTCGCGTGGGGCAGCGGGCCGGTGAAGAACGTCGCGAAAACTCCGTTGGTAGGCGGCCAATGGGTGAAGGGACAGAAGCATCGCTTCGATCTCGCCATCGTCAACAACCAGCTCGCGCCGAACGTGCCGCTGTCCGGCCCGCTCAAGCTGATCGCGTGACTTTATAGCGGAGAGCGGTGATGAACCCAGTTCTCAGACTAACCGGCGTGTCGAAGCGTTATGGCGCGCTACAGGTGACCGATGACATAAGTTTCGCTGTCGAACGCGGCGAGACGTACGGCATTCTCGGCCCGAACGGCGCCGGCAAGACCACGCTGTTCAACCTCGTCAGCGGTGACGTGCGGCCCGATCAGGGCAGCGTCGAATTCGACGGGGCGGATGTGAACCACTTGCCGCCTCATCGCCGGTGCGCGGCGGGGATCGGCCGCTCGTATCAGGTGCCGCGTCCGTTCGGTGGCATGACGGTATTCGAAAACCTGCTGGTCGGCGCGACCTTCGGCGGCGAACTGGCCGAGCATGCCGCCTACGACGTCTGCATGGATGTACTCGAACGCACGGGTCTCAAAGCGCGTGCCAACCAGTTGGCCGGCACGCTGGGGCTGTTGGATCGCAAGCGCCTCGAATTGGCCCGCGCATTGGCCACGCAACCGCAGTTGTTGCTGCTGGATGAAATTGCAGGCGGCCTGACCGAACCCGAAACGCACGAACTCGTCGACGAGATTCGCCGCGTGAAAGAGGCGGGCGTGACGATCGTGTGGATCGAACACGTCGTGCATGCATTGCTCGCGGTGGCCGACCGGCTGCTCGTCATCAACTTCGGCAAACGGCTCGCCGAAGGCCTGCCCGGCGCCGTGATGGACGACCCCGAAGTGCGGCGCGTGTACCTCGGACTGGAGGCATGACCATGTCGGCATTACTGGAGACTCGCGCGCTGAGCGCGTTTTACGGCGACTTCCAGGCGCTGTTCGGCATCGATGTAACGGTGGCGCAAGGCGAGGTGATTGCGCTGATCGGCTCGAACGGCGCGGGCAAGTCGACCTTTTTGAAATCGGTGGCGGGCCTGCTGCGTCCCCGTTCCGCCGGGCAGATCCTGTATCGCGGCGAGCCGGTCGGCAGTGCGGCTGTGGCGAGCATTGTCGGCAAGGGCATCGCGCTGGTGCCGGAAGGGCGACGTCTGTTTGCGAGCTTGAGCGTCGAAGAAAACCTGCTGCTCGGCGCATTTTCCAAACGGCCCGGCCGCTGGAACCTGCAAAGCGTCTACTCGCTGTTTCCGGCATTGCGGGAGCGTCGTCACCATGCGGGCACTGCCTTGTCGGGTGGTCAGCAGCAGATGGTCGCAATCGGCCGTGCGCTGATGAGCAATCCCGATCTGCTGATGTGCGACGAACTTTCGCTCGGCCTCGCGCCGGTGATCGTGCGCGAGATCTATGCGGCGTTGCCCGAGATCGTCGCCGGCGGCATGAGTGCGATCGTCGTCGAGCAGGACGTGCAACTGGCGCGCCGCGTGTCGTCGCGTTTCTATTGCTTCCAGGAAGGGCGCGTGTCGCTTGCGGGTGTATCGGCCGAGGTGTCGGACGAGGCGATCACGCAGGCATATTTTGGAGCGGTCGCATGAACACGTTCATCAATATCGTCGTGCAGGGTGTGCTGCTGGGCGCGCTGTATGGGCTCTTCGCGATGGGTCAATCGCTGGTGTTCGGCGTGATGCGGCTCACCAACACTGCGCACGGCGACTTCATCGTGCTGCTGGTGTTCGTGCTGTTCGCCCTGACGAACTACGCGCATCTGCCGCTCGCCGTGTCGCTGGTTCTGCTGCTCGTGATTGCGTTTGGCGCGGGTTATGCGGTGCAGTACACGATCCTCAACCGGGTAAGCAGCCGCGATCCGCTGCCTTCGCTGATTGTCACGTTCGGATTGTCGATCGTGATCCAGAACGTGTTGCAACAGGTGTTCTCCGCCGATCCGCGTTCGATCGCGACGGGCAGCTTCGAGTCGAAGAGCCTCACGCTCGCGGGCGGCATCACGCTGGGCTATCTGCCGCTCGTCACTTTGGTCGTCACCACCGCTTTGGCTTTTGCCATGCAGTGGCTGTTCGGCCGCACGCCGCTTGGCCGCGCGTTTCGCGCCACCTCGGATGATCGCGAGATCGTGCAACTGATGGGCGTCTCCTATCGCCGCACCTATGCGCTCGCAATGGGCATCGCGTTCGTGCTGATTGCGGTCGCTGCCGCGCTGTATTCGATGCGCACCGCGGTGTCGCCGACCGATGGCCCGGCGTTGCTGCTGTACGCGTTCGAAGCAGTGATCATCGGCGGGATGGGCTCGTTCTGGGGCACCTTCGTCGGCGGCATGGCGCTCGGTATTGCGCAACAGGTGGGCTTTTATTTCGATCCCGGCTGGGGTATCTGGCTTGGCCACGTGGTGTTTCTCGGCGTGCTGGTGGCCCGGCCGCAGGGCTTGCTGCCCAAAACCGCATAGAGGCTCGACATGACGATGCATATGAACCGGCCCGCAGGGGGCTTCGAAGTGCGGCGCGCGACCCGTGCGAGCCGCGTGGCGATGATCGTGCTGCTGATCGTCGCGCTGGCGGTGGCGAGCGCGCCATGGTGGGCCGGGCGCGATGCGATGCGCGACTTCGTCCAGCTCGCGTCGTATCTGGTGTTCGCGTTGATGTGGAATCTGCTGGCGGGCTATGGCGGGATGGTGTCGATCGGGCAGCAGGCGTTCTTCGGCATCGGCGGCTATGGGATGCTGATTCTCGCCAACTACTGCGGGATCTCGCCGTTCGTTGCTGTGCCGATCGCGGCGGCAATCGCAACGGTCATCGCAATTCCGGTATCGATGGTGGCGTTCCGGCTGGAAGGCGGTTACTTCGCAATCGGCACGTGGGTGATCGCCGAAGTGTTCCGGTTGACGGTGGCGAACGTGTCGGTGCTCGGCGGCGGTTCGGGCACCAGCCTCACCGCGTTGCAAGACGTGCCGCGTGCGCTGCGTGAATCGCTGACGCTGTGGCTTGCGCTCGTTATCGTCGCGGCGGCGATCGGTCTGCTGTATTTGTTTCTGCGTTCCAAAGCCGGTCTCGCATTGACCGCGATGCGCGACAACGCCGTGGCGGCCAGCAGTCAGGGTGTCGACGTGAAGCGTGCACGGCTGCTCGTCTATCTGGTATCCGCGTGCGGTACGGCGTTGGCCGGTGGCCTGTATTTCGTCGGCAACCTGCGTATCTCTCCCGACGCTGCGTTCTCCGTGAACTGGACCGCGTTCGGCATTTTCATCGTGATGATTGGCGGCCTGGGCACGCTCGAAGGACCGATTGTCGGCGCGCTGATTTTCTTTGTGCTGAACCAGTTCCTGTCCGACTTCGGCACCTGGTATCTGATCGGGCTCGGCGCGCTGGCGATCGTCGTGACGATGTTCTTTCCGCAAGGGCTGTGGGGCTTCGTATCGCGCCGCTACGGATTGCAATTGTTCCCCGTGGGACGCCGCGTTGTATTCGTCGACGCCGGCGCTTCACAGCAAGATTCACAGCAAGCCTCGCCGCGCGATGCATCGACCGATTCAGTCGAGACACCGTCGGCTCCCCATCGCGCATGAGGTCGACAATGAACGACGAAACCATTCACCCCTTGACGCAGAACGTGCTCAGGACGTTTGCCGACTGCACCGATCCGCGACTCAAGCAGATCATGACCGCGCTGGTCAAGCATCTGCATGCGTTTGCCAGCGAGGTTGAACTGACCGGCGAGGAGTGGCGTCGCGGCATTGAATTCCTGACTGCGACCGGCAACAAGTGCAGCGGCATTCGCCAGGAGTTCATCCTGCTGTCGGACACACTCGGCCTGTCTATCATGGTCGACGCGATCAATCACGAACGCACCGGCGACACGACCGAGAGCAGCTTGCTCGGCCCGTTCTACCGTGAGGGAGCCCGGGATGAGGACTTCGGCGCCAACATCGCGCGCACCGAAGGCGAGCCGACGCTAATCCACGGCCGTCTCGTCGACGAGCGTGGCGCGCCGGTGCCCGGAGCGTTGATCGAGGTGTGGGAAACCGCCAATAACGGCATGTACGAAGGCCAGGACCCCGATCAGCCCGAGAGCAATCTGCGCGGCAAATTCCGTTCTGGACCGAACGGCGAATACGCATTCAGAACCATCAAACCGACCAGCTATCCGATTCCGACCGATGGCCCGGTCGGACAGATGCTGCTCGCGACCGGACGTCATCCGATGCGGCCTGCTCATATTCACTTCCTGATCGAGGCGCCCGGCTACGAGACGCTCACCACCGCGCTGTATTCCGCCGGTGACCCGTATGTCGACTCCGACGCGGTATTCGGCGCGAAGCCGTCGCTCGTAATCGACTACGTGTCGAACGACAGCGTGGCGGCCGCGAGGGAATGGGACTTGCCGAGCCCATTCTTCGAAGTCCAGCGCGACTTCGTAATGAGTCGGCGACTCGCGTGAGGAGGGCACGTCATGAATGCGGCGAGTCCCGAAGCTCAAGCGGGCTTTCTGTGCGCGCTCGACGATATTCCGGACGGCGGCGCGCTGGAAATTGCAGCTGATCAAGCCGGTGCCCCTGGCATCGTCGTGGTGCGCCGGGGTGACGACGCCTGGGCCTATCGCAACGTCTGCCCGCACTTTTCGATTCCGCTGAACTACGAGCCGAACACGTTCTGGGCCTACGACGCCGAATTGCTGATGTGCGCGCACCACAGCGCGATGTTCCGCTTCGAAGACGGTCAGTGCATCGACGGTCCGTGTCACGGGGCGGCACTCACGCGCGTTGCCATTCGTATCGAGCAGCGAAATATATTCAACAACGAATGAAGGAGGCGGGCATGAAGAGGACGAAGTCGAAGCGCTTTTCGATAGCAGGCTGCACGGTCGCGTTGATGGCGCCGGGTTTCGCAGGCGCGCAAAGCAGTGTGACACTGCAAGGCGTGATCGATGCGGGCGTCACGTATGTGAACAACCAGCATGGCGGCGCCGCGACGCTGTTCGACAGCGGCGTGCTGTCGCCGGATCTGCTGACCTTCAAAGGCAGCGAGGACCTGGGCGGCGGCAATAAGGCGATCTTCGAACTCACGTCGCAGTTCGATCTGGGCAGCGGCGCGACGATTCCCGGCGCAGGGCAGCTTTTCAACCGCACGGCCCTGGTTGGACTCACCAACGACCGCTTCGGCTCGCTGACCTTCGGCAATCAGTATGACTTCATGTTCGAAACGTTGACGCTCGGACTGTATGACGGCGCGTTCCTGTTCGGCGGTATTTACGATTTTCGCCAGGGGCCGTTCACTGCGTTGGGCGTGCCGAACAATCCGACCGGCTCGTTCGACTTTGACCGGATGGCCGGCGCAACGCGCGTGCCGAACTCGGTCAAGTATCGCAGCCCGGATATCTCGGGCTTCACTTTCGGCGCGCTCTACGGATTCGGCGGCGTGCCCGGCTCGTTCTCCTCGGACTCGACGATGAGTTTCGGCGCGAACTATGCGAACGGTCCACTGGGCGTGGGGGCGGCGTACATCGAAGTGAAGTATCCGCAACTGGGCAACGGTCACGACGGTATCCGCAATTTCGGCGTGGGTGCGCACTATAACTTCGGCAGTGTGCTAGCCATGCTGCTGTACACGAACACGAAAAATACCGCGAGCGGCGCGAAGATCGATGTCTACAAGGGCGGCGCGTCGTGGACGATCTCCGGGGCATGGACCCTCGGCCTCGACTATGCCTATATGAAAGGCAACGACGTGCTGCTGGACAACAAGGCGCAGCAGATCACCACGGCGCTGCAATACAACTTTTCGAAGCGCACCACTGGTTACGTCGAAGCGATTTATCAACGCGCGGGCGGCGATGCGGCAGTGACGCGAGCGTGGATCAACGGCTTGTTGCAGCCGGACGGCGCGGCGAGCAACCGGTCGCAGACGCTTGCGCGGATTGGTTTGCGCACGAGCTTTTGAGCGCGTCCGGCTAAAGGCGAGACGCTAACTGGCTGCGGCGCAGCCGCAGCCATTCAATCGCAATCGGTTGCGTGGTTCGCAAATTCCTACATCACCCTGTCTACACGCGTACTCAGGGTTAACTATGGCATCTTTAAGCTTTGACATCGGCATTTTTGCAATTTACTATGCAAACGATTGCACTGATGGAGATGCCCTGTGGAAAATTCGAACCATCTGAAGAACATCGTCGACGACGCCGCTTCGATAACCTCGGTTGTCAAGGCGGCAATGAGCCAGACCGACAATCCTCGGCTCAAGGAACTGCTCGACGCGCTAGTGGACCACGGCCACGCGTTCCTTAAGCAGGTGAAGCTGACCGACGAGGAATTCGAGAAGGGTCTTGATTTCGTGAGGGCGGTCGGCCTGGCTTGCAACGACAAGCACAATGAGGTCGTTCTACTCGCCGACGTGCTGGGTCTCTCAACCCTGGTTACGTTGCTGAACAATTCGGACGCAAGCGGTCGCACGCCAGGCGCCTTGTTGGGACCGTTCTACCGGGGTGACTCGCCGCAGTATGCGAATGGCGAATGCATCGCACGCGAGAACTCACCCGGCTCCCCGCTCTTCGTGAACGGACGCGTGCTCAACACCAAAGGCGAGCCCATTGCCAACGCCAAGGTCGACGTCTGGCAGGCCTCGCCAGTCGGTTTGTACGAAAACCAGGACTCGAGCCAGCCCGACAAGAATCTGCGCGGTCACTTCTACACCGACAGCGAAGGGCGGTTTACCTGCAAGAGCGTGCGCCCTGCCGGCTACCCTGTGCCCACCGACGGGCCGGTAGGCGTGCTGCTTGAAATGCAGAATCGCCACCCGTTCCGGCCAGCGCATCTGCATTTCGTCATCATCGCGGAAGGCTACGCGACCCTCGTCTCGCAGGTGTTCGCCGACGACTCGGAGCACCTGAATTCCGACGTCGTGTTCGGTGTTAATCGCCGTCTCGTGGGCACGTTCCAGCGCCACGATTCCGGCACGGGTCCGAAGCGAGACGTAGACAGGCTGTACTACACGCTCGACTACGACTTCGTTCTTGCCGAAGGAACGCCGACCTATCCCACGCCCCCCATCAAGTAAAGAGGAGGTCTCACGTGTCCAACACACTTTCAGGGAAGGTCGCGGTTATTTTGGGCGGAACCGGAGGTATCGGCGCTGCTGCGGCCCGCCGTCTTGGGCAAGCTGGCGCCCGCGTCGTTGTCGTCGGTCAGCATGACCTGACCAAAGCTCAGCGCGTGGCCGACGATCTGCCGGGCGAGGGCCACACCGCGGCGCTCGCGTCCATTACCGCGAGCGAGACTCTGAACGCGCTGGCCGGGTTGGTGCGTGACCGGTATGGCCGCGCGGATATCCTCGTGAACACGGCGGGCTTCACCCAGCCCGTCAAGCATTCCGACCTGAATGCGCTTACCGACGAATTGATCGATGAGATTCTGAAGGTCAACTGGCGCGGGCAATTTGCCGCCATCCGTGCTTTCCGCGAACTGCTCGATGCGTCGGGGGACGGTCTGGTCGTCAATGTTTCATCGATTTCCGGCACGACGGGTGTTGGCAGCAGCATCGCCTACTGCGCGGCCAAAGCCGGGCTTGACGTGATGGCCGCATCGCTTGGCCGTGCACTTGCACCTCGCATTCGTGTCCTGAACGTGTCCCCGGGGGTGGTCGACACGTCGTTCGTTCCCGGCCGTGGCGACGATTTCAACGACAAGGTTGCGGCCACCACGCCGCTAGGCCGCATCGGGATGCCGGACGATATTGCAGCGGCCATCGAGGCCTGCGCCACTCATCTGAAATTCAGCACTGGGGTGACCATCGTCGTGGACGGTGGCCGTCGTCTGAACTAGTTGCAGCGAGGCCTGATATGCATTCCCGCAAGACCATCATCACCTGCGCTGTAACAGGCAATATCACCAAACCGGAGCAACATCCGGGGCTGCCGATCACACCCGCGCAGATCGCAACCGCCTCGCTCGAGGCCGCACGCGCCGGCGCGGCAGCCGTTCACATCCACGTGCGTGATCCCGAGACGGGGCGGCCCTCGATGGATGTGGCGCTCTACCGGGAAGTCATCGAGCGCATCCGCGCGGTGAACGCCGATCTCATCATCAATCTGACCACAGGCCCGGGCGGCCGCTTTATTCCGAGCGACGACGATCCCAGAGTTGCGGCGCCAGGCACCACCTTGCTGCCGCCGGAGAGGCGCGTCGAGCATATTCTCGAGCTCAAGCCGGACATTTGCAGTCTCGACCTGAACACGATGAACTCCGGCGGCGACGTTGTCATCAATACACCTAAGAATGTCACGCGCATGGCCCGCGTCATCCGGGAGGCGGGCGTCAAGCCGGAGCTGGAGATTTTCGACTCAGGTGACTTGCACCTGGCGTTGGACCTGATCAAGGAGGGCGTTCTTGACGGTCCGGGGCTGTGGACCCTGGTGATGGGCGTCAAATACGGTTTCTCGGCCAGTCCGGAAACGCTTCTCTACGCGCGTAACCTGCTACCCCGTCAGGCCACCTGGTCGGCCTTCGGTGTCGGCCGTTCCGAATTCCCGATCGTCGCCCAGTCATGGTTGGCGGGCGGCCATGTCCGGGTCGGCCTGGAAGACAACATTTACATTGCCAAGGGTGTGCTCGCTTACAGCAATGCGGAGCTGGTCGCGCGTGCGCGCGACATCGTGCACTCGCTGGGCGGCGAACTGGCGACCAGTCAGGAGGCTCGCGAGCTTCTGGGGCTGAACCGATGAGCGCGCTTCAGGACGCGTCGGTATTCGGCTCGACCCGCCATCTTGACCTTTTAGGAAAATAAAAAATGAAAACAGTTCGTGTATTGGAAAAGAGCGTCGATATCGACTCGCTCGATCTGCACATTGGCGCGCAAGATGCGCCGGACGTCGAGTTTGCCGAGTGTCTCGTGCGCGTGGTGAGTGCCGCGGTGAATCCGAGCGACGTGAAGGCTGTGCTGGGCTTCATGCCGCACGCGGTGTGGCCGCGCACGCCGGGTCGGGATTACGCCGGCATAGTTGTCGAGGGGCCGCAGGAGATGCTCGGCAAGGAGGTGTGGGGTAGCGGCGGCGAGCTGGGTATCCGGCGCAACGGCACGCATGCCGGGTATCTCGCCGTGCCCGTGGGCAGCGTGCGCGTCAAACCGGCCAATCTGACCATGGAGGAGGCGGGCGCGATCGGCGTCCCCTTCGTGACCGCCTTCGAAGGACTGCAACGGGCGGGTGGCGTGGAACAAGGGGACGTCGTCCTCGTGCTGGGCGCAAACGGGAAGGTGGGGCAGGCAGCGATACAACTTGCGACCCAGGCAGGGGCCAAGGTGCTGGGTGTCGAACGCACGAATGCACCGTACATCGGCCATGCGAACGCCGACGTCACCATGATCGACGCCTCGTCGCAAAACCTCGACGAGGTGGTTCGAGAATTGACAGACGGCCATGGCGCTGACATCGTCTACAACACGGTTGGCAGTCCATACTTCGAAAAGGCCAACAAGGCCATGGCGGTGCGCGGGAAGCAGATTTTCATCTCTACCGTCGAACGTCCGGTGCCATTTGACATCTTTACGTTCTATCGAGGGCAGCACACCTATGTCGGCATCGATACGCTCGCGCTCGACAGCACGGAAGGTGCGCTCATTCTCGATGCGTTGTTGCCGGATTTCGAGCGTGGCACGTTAAAACCGTTTCCCATCGTTGAGGATTTTGTCTTCGATCTCTCCGACGCGGCGCTCGCGTATCAGGCCGTTTTCCGCGGCGCGGCTAACCGGGTCCTGCTCAAGCCATGAACGTAACCCGCTTCGAAGATGCGCCGGAATATTTTCCGCCCAATCACTTTTCGATGCGGTGCGTCCGGCTTCAAGGCCATGAAGCCGGACCGGCGGAGTCGCTGTGGCTAGGCATTTCGGCGATCGAGCCGGGCGGCTACACCACCTCGGATGCGTCGCCCGTTGAAAAACATTATGTGGTGCTGGAAGGTGAAGTCGTCGTCATGACCGATGAGGGCGAGGCTATTCTCGCGACCTTCGATTCGTGCCGCATTGCGCCGGGCGAACGGCGAGCATTGCACAATCGGTCCCGCCGCCCGGCGAAGATTCTGCTGGCGATGCCGTTTCTGCGGCCTGAGCACTGCGGATGAGGCGACGGCAGTGCTAACCACCCGCGTGCTTTCCATGGCGATCTGCAAAAGCTGCACATGACATATTCCACTTGTGTGGTGACGGATGTGCGGCTTGGCGCGCGTGATCAGCGGCATGCCCAATCCGCCGCGGTCGGCTGCTTTCTCTATGTGCGGCGAGGCGGCGTGTGGATAACGGCTGAACGGCGCGCGTACTGTGTGACAGAGGGCAACGGCGTCTGGCTTCCGCCGGCCGTCGCACATAGCGTCTGTGCGGTGTACGGAGCCGATATTTGCGCGCTTCGAATCGATGCCGGGCTAAGCGCCGATTTCGTACCGGCGGCGCGCGTTCTGAACTGCTCTGACGTATTGATCGCGATTTTCGCGGCCACGCAACGATCGACTATCGAACGCTCATTTGCAGCGGTCGTGGCTCTGTTAGCCGACGAACTGCGTGCGGTGCCTGAAATCGCCGGGCATTTTGCTGTCCGCATGCCGTCATCGGGAAGCCGTGTCGCGGCGCTATGCGAGGCGCTGCTCATCCATCCAACCAAGGATATGGCGATTGCGGACGCGGCAAGCCGGGCGAAAGTCAGCAGCCGTACGTTGAGCCGGATTTTTACCAAAGAACTGGGCGCCAGTGTCGGCCAATGGCGCCGGGAGGTGCAGGTAGGGGCGGCGATGTGCGCACTTGTTCACGGGATTTCCGTAGCGGAGACGGCCCGTGTTCTTGGGTTCACGTCGAGCGCGTTTTCGACGCTCTTTAAATCACGGATCGGTAACGCACCGCGCGAATGGCTCGCGCGTCAGCGCACCAGACCGCCTGAACGAAGCGCTTCAGGTTGATGCTTGGCGCTTCTGTGCTCATTCGGCACTCACTCAGCAGAAGCAGGCGCGGTTTTCGGCGTTCTCGCTCGCAGCGGCGTGTTGCGTGGCATGGCGGTCGAGCCGCGCACCATCAGTTCGGGGGGGAGCGTAATGCGGTGCGGAGCCGCGCCAGGTGTCGCGATCATCCCGAGCAGCAGTCTCGCGGCCTGCCTGCCCATTTCCCGGTGCTGGATACGCAGCGTGGTTAATGGCGGATGGAGCATGTCGAGAAGCGGCATGTCGTTGTGACCGATGAGCGAAATATCTTTCGGGCAAATCAGACGTTGTTCTGCGAAAACGTCATAGCACCCCAGCGCGATCAGGTCATTTGCGGCAATGATCGCCGTTACGCCTTTGTGCTCCTTCAGCAACTGGTCGCAGGCCACCTGGCCCGCTTCGCGCGTGAATTCGGCGGCCTCGAGGATAACCGTCCCAGTCAGGCGATGCTGCTGCGTCGCCATCTGGAAGCCCTGGATTCGCGAGAGCCCGGTTGCGAGGCGCTCAGGACCGGCGAGATGCGCAATCCGCTTGTGCCCTAGCTCCACCAGGTGATCGACCGCAAGCTTCATGGAGAGGAAGTCGTCGTTGATCACTTCCGGCACCTGTCCGCCTTCCTCCGCGCGATTCACCAGCACGACGGGTATGCCGTCGAGAATGCAACGCCGTACTAACGGGTCGTGACGGGCAGCGGTTGCGAGAACGAGGCCGTCGACCTGGCGCTCGAGCATCTGCTCGAGCATGCGCTCCTGGTCTTTCAACGTGCCAACGGTGTTGGCGATCAGGACGCCATAGCCAACGGCCGCGAGTTCTTCCTCGATGCCACAGACAATTGGCGGAAATACCGGATTCTCGATATCGGGCAAGCACACCCCGATCACCCTTGACTGCCCGCCGCGAAGCGCGGACGCGAGCTTGTTCTGACGGTAACCGAGCGATTTCGCGGACGCCAACACTCTGCGGACGACTTCGTCCCCAATCAGGTGACGGGTTGCAGGATTGAGGGCGCGCGAAACCGTCGACGCGTTGACAGACGCATGCAGCGCGACTTCGCGAATGGTGACGCGGATCGTTGCCCGGGATTCTGATGTTTTGGCCATGGAAGTCATTGTATAGGTGCAAAGGGTTGCTCTCAATGTTGCAAGTACAAACCCTATGCGCTGAGCGTCATAAATGAATTGACAAAGGTATCTGCCTGGCTAGTATGTGCATACGTTTGCATAAAGTTTGTTGCATGAAAGAAAAGTGAAAATGGCAGGCGCGATGCAGTAAAAGCTTAATAATTGATTTGCTTTTAAGCAAACGATTGCATCGACTGTGCGCAAGATTGGAGGTGCTTCCCGGGATGCATTCCCGCAACCGGGCTGGCGTACCGGATTCCGGCACTCGCTTGAGGGCCGCCAAAAAACAGTTAAACGGAGACGACCTTGAAACTGACGACAGAACTGACGAGCCGACTGGCGAAAAAACGCATTCTCAGCGCCTGTGCGTTTGCACTGGGCATTGCCGCGGGGCCAAACGCATTTGCGACTGGCGAGAGCGTTGCGGCTTTCTACAAGAATCAGGTCGACCCGCATTTTGCGCTCGTCCACGCCGGCGTCGACGCGGCAGCAAAGGATCTCGGCGTTTCGGTGACCCACTATGCGCCGACGCGGCCCAATGATCTCGGCGAGCAGCTCAGCGAGCTCGAGGACGTCAGTGTCAAGAAGCCCAGCGTTGTGCTGTTCATGGGCGTCAATCCTCATGGCGTCGTTCCGGAGATCGAGAAGGTCAACGCGATCGGTATCCCGATCATCAACTACAACGATCGAGTGGCAGGCGGAAAATTCGCCTCCGTCGTCGTTGCCGATGACTTCAATCTGGGGCTGGACGTCGGCCGCTATCTGCTGAAGAGCCTGGGCGGGAAAGGCAATGTCGTCATTCTTGAAGGTGTGAAGGGCTCCACCACGAGTGACGAACGGGTCCGCGGGTTTCACAAGGCGCTGGAGGAATTTCCGAACGTCAAGCTCCTTGCCTCCCAGCCTGCGAACTATCAGCGTTTGCAGGCGCTTCAGGTGATGGAAAACCTGATTCAGTCAAATCCAAAGATCGACGGTGTTCTCGCGGCAGCGGACGTGATGGCGATGGGTGCCATTGAGGCATTGGAGGCGGCCGGGCAGAAGCAGGTCAAGGTGGTGGGTATCGGGGGCGTGCCGGAGTCGGTCAAAGCCATCAAGGACGGTCGACTGCTGGCGACGGCCGAATTCAACGGCTACAAGATGGGCTGCATTGCCACGATGGCGGCCGTGAAGACGGTGCGTAAGGAGTCCGTTCCGCAGACCATTCTGATCAAAGGCATCGTCATCGACAAGACGAACTATGCGCCATTCGAAGTGCCCGGCGACAAACGGCAGTGTCCGAAATGGGGCGATGTCGTGAGTAACTAACGAGCCAGGAGTTCGTGCAGTCGCGACGCCGGATTATCGCTCGAACGATACGCCGGCACCGCCAGTGACTGCTCAAGCCACAAAACGAAGGCAAACATGGAAACAACGATTCCGACCGATGGCGTGCCTCTTCTGGAATTGCGCAAGATCTGCAAAAGCTTCCCGGGTGTGCGCGCCCTGACTGACGTCGACCTTCAGTTGTATGCCGGTGAAGTGCATATGCTTCTCGGGGAGAACGGTGCAGGAAAGTCGTCCTTGATGAAAGTACTGTTCGGCGCGTACAGAGCGGACTCCGGCGAGTTCTTCAGCGACGGCCGACCGATAACAATCGAGTCGCCTGCCGACGCCAAACGACTCGGCATCGCGGTGATCTTCCAGGAGTTCTCTCTCGTACCGCACCTGAACATCGCGCAGAACATTTATCTTGGGCGCGAACCGCGCAATCGCTTTGGCCTGATCGATCATCGCAAGATGCATCTCGACGCGAGAGCCGCGCTCGAAGAACTTGGCCTTGCCTACGATACTCATGCTTATGCGGCCGACCTGGGCGTCGCGCAGCAGCAGATGGTGGAGATCGCGAAGGCGCTCTCGCACAATGCCCGCGTAGTGGTCATGGACGAGCCGACGGCAGCGATTTCCGACCGTGAGGCCGAGGCGCTGTTCAATGTCGTCAGGAAGCTGCGCGAGTCCGGTGCTGCGATTGTCTATATCTCTCATCGCATGAAGGAGGTGTTCGACCTGGGCGATCGCGTCACGGTATTGCGTGACGGCCGTCTGGTGCGGTCGATGCCGGCCACCGCGGCGACACCCGATGAACTGATCGCGTTGATGGTTGGCCGGTCAGTCGGAACGGTGTACAAGCGCCAATATTTCGGCGAGCCGGGCAAGGTCGCGCTCGACGTGCGCCAACTGACCACCACAACAGGCGTCCGAGGTGTCGATCTGCAGGTCCGGTGCGGCGAGATCGTCGGACTCTCGGGACTTGTCGGTGCCGGGCGCACGGAAGTCGTGCGGGCGGTCTTTGGCGCAGACCCGATCGAAACCGGCCAGGTCACCGTCTTTGGTGAGGCTGTGACCGGCGGTCCTCACAAGGTCGCGGCGATGGGCGTGGGTCTGATTCCTGAGAACCGGAAGCAGGAAGGGCTGGCGCTGAAGCGCTCCGTGCACGAAAACCTGCTCACCGCCAGCCTGTGGAAACTCTTTCCGAGAGGATGGTATCAAGCGGAGAAAGCAAGGAGTGCGACTAAAGCGCTCATCGATTCCTTGCGGATCGCTCCCGGCGACCCCGGCAAGAGCGCTCGTGTCCTCAGCGGCGGAAATCAGCAGAAGATCGTGATCGGCAAATGGCTCAGCGCCGGCTGCCGGCTGTTCATATTCGATGAACCGACGCGCGGCATTGACATAGGCGCAAAGACGGAAATTTTCAATCTGATCGAGAAACTGATTAAAGACGGTGCCGCCGTTCTTCTCATCAGTTCCGAATTGTCGGAGATTGTTCACGTTTGCGATCGCGCATACGTCATGCGCGAAGGCGTGGTCTCGGGTGAATTGCCCAGAGAAAGCTTGAGCGAACAGAACATTCTTCGCCTGGCAATGCATGGGAGTTAAATCATGGACGCAAGCGCTGAAAGAATCAGTGTGATACGAAAGCGGCGGCCAGTGCCGTCGATTGTCGCGGCGAGCGGTGTACTTACGGTGGCGGCGATGTTCGGCGTGCCCGGCTTTGCATCGAGTGGCAACATCACCAACATTGGACTGCAGGTTTCGATCCTGCTCATGATTGCCATGCCGATGACGCTCGTCATCCTGAGCGAGGGGCTCGACCTCTCCGTGGGTGCGCTCCTCAGTCTCTGTGCGGTCGTTTTCGCTCAGACTCTTGGGTTGGGGTGGGGCATCGCGCTGGCGTTATGTGCTTCGGTGGCGGTAGGGATGCTGACGGGTCTCTTCAACGGCGCCCTCATCGCGAGGCTGGGGCTTCCTCCCTTTGTTGTCACACTCGGTACGCTCGGCATTGCCCACGGTATCGCGCTAGTGCTGACGGACGGCAATGCGGTTGTCGTCGGGAACCCCAACGTGGCCCAGCTCTACGCGTGGACCCTTCTCGGCATTCCGTTTCCGGTGATCTTTGCGCTCCTCGCGTATGCGCTTACCCATCTCCTGTTGTATCACACCCGGTTTGGCACCTATGTGTTCGCCATCGGCGGTAATCGGGACGCGCTGCTTCTCGCCGGCATCAAGGCCAAAGCCTTTCACATTGCGATCTATGTCTTCGGTGGATTGATGGTCGGCCTGGCAGCACTGGTGCTGGTTGGTCGAATGAATTCTGCAGAGCCCAATTCGGCAATCGGCATGGAGTTCGATGCCATTGCGGCCGTAGTCCTCGGTGGCACGTCTTTCGAGCGTGGCGAAGGATGGCTGTTCGGCACGGTCATGGGCGTCGTGACGATCGGCGTTTTGCGCAATGCCTTGAATCTCCTTGGCATTGAGTCCTCTCTTCAGGTTGTTTCCGTCGGGATGCTGGTGCTCCTTGTCGTTGTTATCGATAGTGTGCGCAAGTCCAGAGTCAATGGAGCGAAAGCATGAGTATTCTGAACAACTCCCGCTTCGTATGGTCCCGTGTCAGCCAGTTGGATGTGCGTCATCATGTTCGCGAGGAAACGGCCACGCTGATCTATCGCGCCGTACTCATCGTTCTGATTGCGATGGCATTGGCTTTCACGACGTCGGCGTTTTCTACCGCCCCCAATCTGCTCAACGTTCTGCGTCAGGCGAGCCTGATGTTCCTGCTCGCTTCCGGGCTTACGCTGGTGATCCTGTCCGGCGGCTTTGATCTCTCGATCGCGGCCAATCTTACGCTGTCTGCCTGTCTGGCGGCGGGTGTCATGAAGACAGGCGGGTCGCCGATTCTGGCGGCCGCCACCGCGCTTTCATGCAGCACGCTGATCGGCCTGCTCAATGGTCTCGCTGTGACGTTGCTGCGGCTTCCGCCGTTTCTCGCCACCTATGGGATGCTTTGGGTCGTTCAGGGGCTCGCGTTCCATTACATGGGCGGCAACGAAATCTACGGCTTTCCGACGGGGTTCAGAACACTGGGCACAGGATTCCTCGGCGGCATACCGTTGCCCGTCTACATGATGGTATTCGTGCTGATTGGTGCGACGATCGTCACGGGAGGACTCAACTTCGGCCGGGAAATCTATGCGATCGGCGCCAATAGCGAGGTTGCGAGGCTCTCAGGCATACCGGTGCGCCGGCGCAAAATTGCCGTTTATACGATAAGCGGCTTGATGTCCGGGATTGCCGCGCTCATCTATCTCGCGCGGGTCAATGCAGCAGATTCAGCCATGGGCGAGCCGCTTCTGCTTCCCGTCATCGCGGCCATATTGATCGGCGGCACGTCCCTGTTCGGTGGCGCAGGGAGCTTGCTCGGCACGTTGTCCGGGTGCCTCATTCTTGCACTCGTGATCGACGGGATGAACCTCCTGAACCTCAACTCAAACTGGCAACCATTGATCATTGGCGCCGTTCTGCTCGTTGCCGTACTCGCGGACGTGCTCGGACGGGGCAGAAACGAGCGGATCGGCTGACTCTGCCAGGCGATACATGACCTCACGGTTGTTTGTCGCTCATTGTGTTGTTAGTCCTGTATGCCCTTTGCCGTTGTTGTCGCTATTTCCACCTGACGTTAGTCACGAAAACGGACGCTTTGATAAGCGGCGAGACTTCGAGGTCAAGGACTTTAACCGGATGTTCCGTATTATCTGAATAACGATCCGGCCGACACAAACGTAATCGCTAACGAGATCAGTTGAGAACGCACCGGAAGAATAGGGCGGCCAACGGATCTTCAATACGAGTCTTCAGGCAATCGATTGCATCAGTATTGCAGAAGTAGATCTTTAGGAAGGATTTGGCGTGGTGGTGGGGCGGAAAGCCGGCTAAGGCGATGACCGAGGCAATCTGGCTGTCGTGCAGGTGCGTCGCGTGTTTCTTTTAGCTTGTCTTTCTTTCCTGAACGATTCGTACAACGAATATATAAATGCGAGCTGTGAAGTCGGAAACGGCTGGCAGTGAATCCATTACTAAGAGCGAGTGAGGAAGACATGAAACGAAGGCTGATTGCCGCGGTCATTGGCGCGGGGCTGTGCAGCGCTGGTTTGAGCTGTGCGAGCTTTGCGCAGAGCAGCATCACGATGGCGGGCAAACTGGACGACGGTATCACGTTCGTCGACAACGAAGGCGGTCACCACAATTACAAGGCCGATAGCGGCGTGCTCTTTCCAAATCTATGGATATTGACGGGCACCGAGGATTTGGGCGGCGGCATCAAGACCGTGTTCAAGTTGTCGTCGCTGTTTAACCTGAACAACGGTCAGCTCAATCAGGCGAACACGCTATTTGGCCAGCAGGCATGGGTGGGTCTGCAGACCGACTACGGCACGCTGACAATGGGCAGGCAGTTCGACTTCAGCGCGGATTTCTTTGGGCAGTTCAACGTGGGCGCCTCCGGCAGTGGTTACGCGATCCATCAGGGCGACTTCGACCACACCAACAATGACCGCCTGAACAACTCCATCAAGTACACGAGTCCTGTGTGGGGCGGCTTCACGTTTGGCGCGATGTACGGCTTTAGCAATACGCCGGGAAGTTTTCATGACGGAAGCGGTTGGAGTGCCGGCTTGCAATACGCCAATGGACCTCTGATTGTGGGGGCAGCGTACACGTACGAGGCCAAGCCCACGCTGGACCCTTATGCGCAAATTGGTGTCCACACGTTCTTCAATGTGCCTGTCGCCTCTGTGTCGGGCAATACCGCGACCGATCTGATGCCCGAGTTCCAGATCAGCTCTCTGGGAACGTTCGGGATCGGCGCATCGTACGCGATTGGAGACTTTACGCTCTACGGCGACTTCAGCGACACCGTCCTGAAGTACCAGGCCCAGACCTCGGTCATGCATGTCTATGAAACCGGGGCGACGTATCAGGTCACGCCGGCCACGCAACTGGTTCTGGGTTATCAGCACACCGGCTTCGAAGGTCACACGTGGAATCAGGTGACTGCAGCGGCGCTTTATTCGCTGTCGAAACGGACCCAGGTTTATATCTCCTCGGATTACCTGAAGGCGTCATCCGGCGTGGACCCCGTCATCGGCGGGAGTTTCGCGCCCTCGCTGGCACGTCAGCAGGCTGACGTGCGAATCGGCATGTATCACGCTTTCTAAGCACCCTTATTTCGCAGGTTTGTCCGCGCTGCGATAACCAAATTGGGGAAGTGCTCCCCGTCCCAGCCGCGGCTGGAAATTTTAACGATTGATTGGAGGAGTCAACACATGAAACGTACATACCTTGGCCTGGCTTTAGCGGGTACTTGCGCGGTCGGCGCTTATACATGGGCGAGCAACGCGGCGGAGACCGCGCCCAAATGGGTTGCGAATATTCCGGTGACGAGCGCCAAGCCGTTCGGCTTCGACATCAGTGCGTCGGCGGATGGCAAGTACTACCTGGCTGACGGCGCGAACGCCACGTTGGACGTGTTCGACGCAAAAACGGCCACACTGCTCGACCAGATTTCGGCGAACTTCGCCGGCATCGGACCCAGCCATGACAAATCGGGACCATCGGGGGTCACGCCGGTGCCGGGCACGTCGCTGGTGTACGTCGGCGACGTCAACTCGGTCAAGGTGATCGACGTCGCAACCAAAAAGCTGGTTAAAACCATTGCCGTCAGCACGTCCGGTATTCGCGCCGACGAGAGCTGCCTGGACCCTGAGCATCATGTCGTGATGTTCTCGAGCGGCGCAGAGGAACCGCCTTTTGCCACCTTCATCAATACCGAGAGCCAGGAAGTGATCGGGAAACTCTCGTTGAAGGACTCGACTGGTCTTGAAGCGTGCGCCTATGACCCGAAGGGCAAGAACTTCGTGTTGAACAACGATGGTACGAAAGCCAACCCGAAAGGGGAGGTCGATGTAATTCCGGTCACGTCGGTTCTCGAAGGCAAGCCTGTGGTTGCGAACGTTTTCTCGCTGAAGGGTTGTGAAGGCCCGACCGGCCTCGCGATGGGCCCGGGCAACGATGCACTGATCGGATGCGATCCGGACGAGGGTGGCAAGCAGACTACGGTGATCATCGACCGTACGAACGGCAAAACCGTCGCCGAGTTGCCGTTCGGCGGTGCGGACGAAGTCGTGTACGACCCGGTGTCCAATCGTTACTTCCTCGCCGCCGGTCACCGTTCGGCCGACAACGTCTCCCAGGTCGGCAGCAAGACGGCGAAGTTCGACCCGGCACTCGGCATTATCGACGCCGCTACGCGCAGCATCGTCGCGATTGTTCCGACCACGATGGGCGCGCACTCAGTGGCGGTGGACGGTGAGTCTCATCGTGTCTTCGTGCCGCACGGACCGGGGCACTCGGAGCAGTTTGCAGGTGCGGGCGTAGCGGTATTCGCGACCGAGTAAGCGCCCCTATAGCTGTTTGCCGCGTGTGACTCGCAGTCGGACCGTTGTCATGTCCCCAGGACTTCGTCGAGTGGTCCTGGGGCGCCGTGCAGCACTGTCCCGCTGCCCTCAGTAGTTCAACTTTCAAAAAGACTCAATCATGGTCCAGTTTCGTGCAGTTTCAGCTGCACTCGTCGTATCGCTTGGTTTGGTGCTTATCGAGGCGCCTGTGGCGACGGCTCAACCGGCTAGTGGCGAGCAGGCGTCCTCCTCCATGGGCGCGTCAACGCCAAAGCAGATCGCCAAGGCCCAACGGAAGGCTGCTAGCAAGGCCCGGCGGGAAAAGAAGAACGCCGAGTTGAAGGCCCTCGAGAAGAACGGCTATCGAGAGTCAGGCAATCAGGATAACTATCCGCAGAATCTCATGGACGCGGAGCGTAAGGCCGCTGCATCGAAACCCGCTACACCGGCGTCCGCATCGGGTCAATAACACGCTCGACTTTAAGGGTGGCGCTGGGGGCTGCGTTCTCAGCGATAGGCCCGATCGAAAATTATCGGACTCGCTGGTAAGCGCGCAATCTTTCTGGTTATAGGGACGCGCGCTCCCCAGCATAAGCTTCATCTATCGAGCGGTGCTCGAGGTGTCATGAAGAGGAGACTAGCTTGAGATTCCGTCGTTCAGCTCCGTCAAACAAGGCTGTATTCGCCACATTGCTGGGTTCGGCGTGCCTCGTTTTCCTGAGCAACGTTTGCGCCGCCGACACAACTCAAGCGCAGCAGACAGCGCCTCCGCTTGCAAGCTATTCGCTGAGTATCAAGCAGGCAATGAAGCTTGTCGACATCGCAATGGCAACTGCGCAGAGCCGCCATCTCGCGATGAGTTTCGCCGTGCTCGACCCGGGAGGGCACCTCATCATGGCTGTACGCATGGACGGCGCGCCATTTGTTAGCGTTGATTTCGCCCGCGGCAAAGCCTTCGCCTCCGTGGCGCTCGGCGGCCAGTCCGGTGCGACGCTGGAGCAGCGCTTCAAGGACGATCCTTCGGAGTACAGCAATGTTTCCGGCGCTGGGTATTTCGCCCCGTTTCTGCCGGCACGGGGTGTGTTTCCTGTTTTTGTCGACGGGCATCTGTTAGGCGCCGTTGGCGCGAGTGGTGCGCCCTCGGAGATCGATGATCAGGTCGTCAAGGGTGCAATTGAAGCAATCGGCGCAACGACGGTGCGATGACACGTCGTGTCCTATTGAAACGATATTGGGAAGATTTTCATGAAACGCGAAACAGAACAACGCGATGCAGTGGGCGTAACAGGCGCCACGGACGACAGGCATGCCTCGACATGTGACGCCACCGACGCTTGCCGCCGATCGATTCTGAAGCTTGGTTTCGGTGCGTTTGCGGCGGGCGCTTTAGGTTTGTCCGGCGCCGCTCGCGCGCAGAGCGGCTCGTCGCAAGCGGCGAAGGCCGCGACCGCCTCGCGCGAAGGTCAGACCATCAAACTGGTGCCGTCGCTGGAAACGGTCAAGGTCGGGCAGATCGAGCCAAGCGCGCCGACGGCAGTCACGATCAAGTCGGGCGATACCGTCTGGTATGACGGCACGTGGACCAATTGGGGCAATGAGGCCAAGTATGGGCTGACCTTCAAGGAGCGCGAGCCGATCCGCAAGAAGTACCCCAACGGTCCCTTCTCGCTGATTGGGCCCGTTTCGATCATCGGTGCCGAAGCGGGCGATCTGGTTGAATGCCGTATGTTGAAGATGCGGCCGATCGACTGGGGCTGGAACTCCGCGCCTCCCGGTGTCGGCGCATTGCCGCACGATTTCAAGCCTTACCTGCGCTATCTGAAATTCGACAAGGACAGGACCGCCGCGGCATATGTGCCGGGCGTCAATATTCCTCTGCAGCCATTTCAGGCGTATATCGCCACGCAGCCGGCCGGCGAGAAACCCATCAGCGCGAATCTGGCCGGCAACTACGGCGGCAATCTGGACTGTGCCGTGCTGGGGGTGGACACGTCGATCTTCCTGCCTGTACAGGTCACCGGTGCGCGGGTGTGGACGGGTGGCTCCATGGGCGCCTCGGGTGAAGGCAACGTCGATCAGACCTCGATTGAGACGGCTTTCGAAGAGATGCGTATCCAGTACATCCTGCACAAAGGCGCTGCGCTGAATGTGCCCATGGCGGAGACGCCTGACCACTGGATCGGTTTCGGGTTTTCCGACTCTCTCGAGAATTCACTGGTTGCCTGTCTGCGCCAGATGATTAGCTGGCTGTCTGCCGCCAGTGGCATTGCCCCGGAAGATTGCTATGGAATCTATAGCGTGGCAGGCAGCTTCCGTGTGACGCAATACGCCAATCAGACCGGAACGGTTTACTCGACCATTCCGCCCAAAGGCATTCATTGCATGCTTCCCAAGCGCATTTTTACCCCCGCGCTGCAGCAGCGCATCGCAGCGTCTATCCGGGCTTGAGTCCATGGTGGTGCGTCAGTTCAACAGGCGTGTGCTCGCGCCTTGCTACAGCATGTCAGCCGGGTCGCGTACCCGTGCACGAGTTGCAAAGGAGATGATTCGATGATTGCGAAAGACCCGAACCCGTCCATGGAAGGCGGCCTGGCCAAAACACGCCGCGTGGGGCCCGTGCTGGCCCTGCTGGTGTGCTTCCTGGTGATCGTTCTGGACGGATTCAACACCACGTCGATCTCCTTTGTCGTGCCGAGGCTCGCTCATGAGTGGCATCTGGCGCCGGCGCTCTTCACCACCGTTTTTGTGGCGACGAACATTGGCGCGGCGATTGGCTTCATGATTTCCGGTCCGCTCGCTCAACGTTTCGGACACCGTTCCATGGGTGTCGCGAGTGTTGTGCTATTTGCCGGGAGCACGCTCGTGACGGCGTACGCGACCAATATCGCCAGCATGTCCGTCATGCGCCTTGCGGCGGCCATCGGTTTGGGCGCGGCGTTGCCGATCGCCATTACGGCGGCGGCCGGCATCATTGGCACGAAGCATAAGGTGGCGGCGTCCCTGCTCGTTACGACTGGCATGTCCGTCGGCGCCGTCACGGGCGGCGTGGCAGGTGGTCCTCTGATGAGTCACTTCGGCTGGCAGTCGATCTTTGTGACAGGTGGTGTCCTGCCTTTCCTGCTGGTTGTTGCGTTCTTTCGCATCCTCCCGGCGCGCAGCCCGGTGATAGCCGATGCCGCCGCCGTGCGTGTGTCTAACCCGCTCAAGGCGCTGTTCGAAAATGGTCTGGGCGCCTATACGTGCCTGCTGTGGCTGTTCTCATTCCTGATCTTCATGGACGTCTACGCACTGCTGTTCTGGGTGCCGACGTTGCTGGTGGATTTCGGCTTCTCAGCGGACCATGCGTCGGTCGGCATGGCGGCCTTCAGTATCGGTGGTCTGAGCGGCAACGTCCTGATGACGGTGGCGGTCACGATGATGACGCTTGCCGGCAGGCTCAGGGTGAAATCGGCGCTGGTTGTGGGATTGTTGCTGGTGATTATCAGCGTCGGCAGCCTTAGCCAGGTGGCGGTGACGCCGGCCATCGTGCTGCTGTTCATCGGTGTGATCGGCGCAGGTCTGGTCAACGGCATCATGGGCCAAACCGCGCTCGCAGTCGCCTTCTATCCGCCGGAGATTCGTGCAACCGGGGTGGGCTGGGGGCATGCAATCGGGCGGGTCGGTTCCTTCGTTGGGCCTGCGATTGGCGGAGGCTTGCTGTCGCTCGGTTGGCCGGTGCGCGAGATTCTCCTCACCGCCGTTGTGCCGGCCGGCGCGGCGATCCTTGCTCTCGGCGCCCTGTCGCTGGTCGGTCGTAGAGCGGTTCAAAAGTTTCCCGATAACGCCATGGTGGAGAACTGAGACTCGCCACGTCATGCTCCGCTGATTGACGAGTCGTCAATCGAACTCATGAACGCTCGAAAACGCCGGCGTGCCGCCGGCACTATCGACACACATGGGACAGCGCTCCCACATTCAGACTGCAAATCCAGCTATTTAATCCAACCCAAAGACACACTAGATCATGAAAATTATTGCTTACTCAGACGGTGGCCGCATCGCACTAGGAGTCGTCACCAGCCCGACCCATTTTGTTGCTGTCTCCGACATCGCCCCGGACCTGCCATCAAGCCTCATTTCAATCCTGGAGCAGGAGGATGGACTCACGCGGTTGCGGTTAGCGGCAGAAGGACGGCAAGGCGACCGGGCGCTCGCTGACGTCACACTCAAGCCCTTCCTGGACCGCCCAAACGCGATGTGGGCTTTGGCGTTGAACTTCAAGAGCCATATCGCGGAGACGGGACTTCAAACGTCGATGGAATTTCCCCACCTTTTCATGCGCACGGCTGCATCCTATGTCGGCGCCGGCGAGCCGATTCTGGCACCGCCGGAATCCATTGCACGCGCGTTCGACTACGAGTGCGAACTAGGTGTTGTCATAGGCACGCCTGGTCGTTACATTCCGGTGGAGCGAGCGCTGGAACATGTTGCGGGTTACACCTGCCTCAACGAAGGATCGGTTCGCGAGTTCCAGATGCACAATCGTCAATTCGGCCTCGGCAAGAATTTCGAAGCATCGGGGTCCTATGGGCCGTGGTTGATGACCCGCGACGAATTTGGCGATCCTGCCACGCACTCCATCAAGACTCGCATCAACGGTGTCGTTCGTCAGAGCGCACCTCTCGACGATATGCTGTTGAGTGTTGCGCAAGTCATCAGCTATCTGAGTCAGGGTTATCGTTTGCGGCCAGGTGATCTGATTGCGATGGGTACGCCTGGTGCGTTGAAGGCTCAGCCGGATGATGTCGAGGGCAATGACCTCTCGCGTCAATACGGTCCCTTTCCCACATCGGGGCTGGTGCATATGCGGGCGGGAGACTGGGTCGAGGTGGAGATCGACGGACTGGGTGTGCTTGGCAATCCAGTAGCCGCCGATGCGTCCGTCAGCGAAAGTGGTTACGCAGTGCGGAAGTCCGCGGCCTGATTCCGGTTAACGCAATCCTGGCTTTCAGAGGGTGTGGGGATCATTCGAAGCCCCCACACCCTCGTTCAGCCGCGCTGATTGTCCAGCGTCACCGAATGCCTGCGAAACTCACTGGGTGGAACACCCATGTGTTGTGCGAAGAAACGGGTGAAGTGGCTGTGTTCTTCGAACCCCAACTCTTCGGCGACTTCGGAAAGCGGTTTATCGCTAGCTCCAAGCAGCTGGATCGCATGAGACATGCGGACCCAATCTATATAGTGCTGCGGTGAAATGCCCATGCACAGTCGGAACTGCTGGAAGAATCTCGACCTGGACAAGCCGACTTGAGCCGCCACTTGGGCAACGGTGGGATTCGTCAGCGACGCGTGCTTGATGAAATCCAATGCTTTGCGGATGCGAAAATCGACCGGTCTGCCTGACGGGATGATGCCGGCCGTCAATGCGGGATCGGCAAAGTCCCGACCGAGTGCGGTCACCAGATCTGCAAGAATCGGCATGCAATTGTCATCCTGGGCGACCAGGTGGTTGGTGATCGCGGCGGCGATGCGATCCACGTGGTGCTGCACGTCCGGTGTGACGACGACCTTCGCCTTCGGGAAGATGCTTGCAGTGCCGCTTTCGGCGAGTTTCAATTGCTGGCGCAACCAGGGGGCTTCGACGACGAGGGAAAGGATCAGGGAAGGCTCGTCGTCGCTGCAGCTTTTTGAGTGTTCGACCCAAGGGTTCAGGCAGATTGCCCGCGCCGCTGTAAGCGTGCAATCGTCTGCGCCGATGCGGAAATTGCAGTTGCTTCCACCAAGCTTGAAAAGGAACTGGTATTGGGAGTGAGCGTGCGCGACAAGCGGACGGCTAATGAAGTTCACCGTTGCTCGCCCGAAACCTCCTTGCAGAATCCAGACGGGCTTGTCTCCATCAATTGGTACTGTTGTCATACCCAACATTTCTCCACTTGGAACGAGGCAGCGCACGACGCTTTGCCGGGTTCCATGAATACAAAAAAAGACGCTTCGGTAAGCGGCGAGATCCTGCGGAAGGCCAGGAGATTGATAACTCGCACAGACGTCACTTAATCAAAAGTAAGGAGTGCAGTCAATGGGTAGAAACGTGCTCCGACACGCGTGGTGGTTTCAGTGAGAATTTCAGAGCGGATTTCAGAAAGTCAGGACGATTTGGCAAGCAATCGGTACTTTCGGTCAGGTGTTCCGGTGAAGGTCAGCTTATATTGATTCCACCGTATTATTCGAAAGTAGGGATAGGCATGCCGTTTTTTGAACGAGAAGGGATACGCTTCGCATACGATGAGTTCGGCCCTGCGGGGGCGCCTGTCGTTGTATTCAGCCATGGCTTCCTGATGGACGGCGATATGTTCCAGTCGAACATTGCGGAGCTGGCGAATGAATTCCGTTGCGTCGTTTGGGACCAGCGAGGTTTCGGTGCAACCGGAGCCACGACCCGGGCCTTTAGCTATTGGGACTCCGCGCAGGATCTCATTGCCTTGCTCGATCATCTGGAGGTTGCCTCGGCATCGCTTGTCGGCATGTCTCAGGGCGGATTCATATCGATGCGTGCGGCGTTGCTGGAACCGGACCGCTTTCGGGCGATCGCCCTGATATCGACAAGAAGTGATGTCGACTCCGAAGCGGTCCAGCAGTCTTTCGAGGAACTGAAGGCGGAATGGGCACGTAATGGCGCGAAGAACGTCGCACAGAATCTGTCGTCGTTTCTGTTCGGTCCCGAGTACGCGGCATCGGTATGGATCCAGAAATGGATGAACGCTGGCTCGGATCACTTCGAACATCCCGTCAATGCCCTTGTCTCGAGGGACGACATCACGCCGCGCCTTGGCGAGATTACCCATACGTCGATCGTATTTCATGGACGCGACGATGCCGCCATCAGCCCTGACTGCGCAGAGGCGCTCGCCGCCCGGTTGCCGAACTGCAAGGATCTTATATTGGTCGACCGGGCGGGGCACACGCCGAATTTAACGCATGCCGAGATCGTGAATCCGCCGTTACGGGATTTCCTGCTTCGCTACGCACGCTAAAACGAGCCACCCGCCTATCGCAGCTTACTTGCTGCCCGGTACGGTCTGATTGTTGTCTTGTGGCGCCTGAGCCGCTGTATTCTGATCCGCGCCGGCCTGGTTCGCGCTGGACGGTTGATAGCGGGTGTGTTCGTGGTCGTGATTGACATGCATATGCTCGCTGGCAGAAGCCGGAGTAAAAAAGGGCATGCTTAAAACCACGACCGCACAAAACGCAGTGACTTTCATGATGATCCTCTCCACTTGATCTGAAGCGCGTTGGGTTAGCGCCGTTTACATTCTATTCGCAGCGCGAGTCAGTGGAAGGTCGGGTTTGGCTCGATCTGAACGATCGCATTTAAATCATTCGTTTTATGGACAACAAGTTGATCGACATCGTGACCACCCGTCAGAACAACTGTTTCTGCCCGGACATCAAGGTCGTAAAGTCGTCCCGCAATAGCGGCAGGATCGCGTCGGCGACCGGTTGCAACTGCCGTGTCAGATAGTGTTCGTAGTCGATCGCCGAGCGCAACGTTTCGAGCGGTTCCGGTCCGGCGGTTGTCATCACATAGCTGATCCAGCCGCCGTCCTGGTATTGCAGCGGGCGCCCCTGTTGCCGGTTGAACTCGTCGGCCACACGCGCCGCGCGCACATGCGGCGGCACGTTGCGCTCGTAGTCGCCGAGCGAGCGGCGTAGCCGCTTGCGGTACACGAGTTGATCGTCGAGTTTTCCTGCCAGCGTATCGCGCACGTAGTCGCGCACATAGTCCTGATACGGCAATTGTTTGAAGATTCGCCGATAGAGCTCCTGCTGGAACTGCTGGGCGAGCGGCGTCCAATCGGTCCGCACCGTTTCGAGTCCCTTGTAGACGATGTCCTCGCTGCCGTCCGGCAAAACAGTCAGCCCGGCATAGCGTTTCTTGCTGCCTTCTTCGGCGCCGCGAATCGTCGGCATGAAGAAGCGCTTGTAGTGCCGCTCGAATTGCAACTCGAGTGCGCTCTCGAGTCCAAAACGCTCCTGCAGATTCTGCCGCCACCGCGCGTTGATATGCTCGACAAGCGCTTGGCCGATGCGACTCGCGTCTTCCTCGCTATGCGCGTGCTTCAGCCACACGAAGGTCGAATCCGTGTCGCCGTAAATGACCTCGTAGCCTTGCGCCTGAATCAGTTCACGCGTGGTGTGCATGATTTCATGGCCGCGCATGGTGATCGACGACGCAAGACGCGGATCGAAGAACCGGCAGCCGGTGGATCCGAGCACGCCGTAAAAGGCGTTCATGATGATCTTCAACGCTTGCGAAAGCGGCTTGTTGTGCTCACGCTTGGCGGTTTCGCGCCCCTGCCACACCTGGCCGACAATCGACGGCAAACAATGGCGGGTGCGCGAGAAGCGTGCACCGAGAAAACCCGGCACTGATTGATCGTCGCCGGGATTGAGCATGCCTTCGACGAGACCCACCGGATCGATCAGAAACGTGCGGATGATCGACGGGTAAAGGCTCTTGTAGTCGAGCACCAGGACCGAGTCGTAGAGGCCGGGCCGTGAATCCATCACGAAGCCACCAGGGCTCGCGGCGCCGGCCACGTCACCGAGATTCGGCGCGACGTAGCCTTGCCGATGCATCCGCGGCATATACAGATGCGTGAACGCCGCGACCGATCCGCCGCTGCGATCCGCAGGCAGGCCGGTGACCGTCGCGCGTTCCAGCAGAAACGGCAGCAACTCGGTCTTCGCAAAGATACGCGTGACCAGCTCGCAGTCTTTCAGGTTGTACTGCGCGAGCGCGGGCTTGTCCTCATCGAAGCGACGCTGGATTTCATCCATGCGCTGATACGGATTGTCGATGGATTTGCCTTCGCCCAACACCGTGCGCGAGACGTATTCGAGGCTGAACGAAGGGAAACTCCACGTGGCCGAGCGCAGCGCTTCGATACCGTCGATGATCAATCTTCCCGCGGCACCCGCGAAGAAATGGTTCTGTTTGTGGCCGTGCTCGCGCCATTCCATGACCGCGCCACCGCGGCCGAGCCGTAGCGGCACGCGATATTGTTCCGCGTGCTGCTGCAGCACACGCAAATCGAACTGCACGAGGTTCCAGCCGATGATCGCGTCGGGGTCGTGCCGTTCCAGCCACGCGTTCAGTTTTTCGAGCAACTGTGCGCGGGTTTCGCAGTATTCGAGGTCGAAGTCGACACCGCTGGGCTCGCCGTTCGGCGGCCCCAGCATATAGACCTGGCGCTGCCCGCAACCTTCGAGCGCGATCGAATAGAGTTCGGCGTGCGCACTGGTTTCGATATCGAGCGACACCAGCTTCAATGACGGGCGGTAGTTCGTGGCGGGCTTCAATTCGCCGTTCAGAAGCGGACCGCCATGCTGCGCGTCGCCGGCGAACCACACCGGCGCGGTAATGGAGCGCTCCATCATGTAGCGCTCGGGCGGGAAGATGTCGGCCTCGTACACATCGACGCCGCCTTGTTTCAGGCGTTTCTCGAAGCCCGTCAATTGACGGTACTGCGGGCAGTAAAGCCCCATCACCGGCCGCTGCTGGAAGTCGCACAGTTCGAGCGGACGCAGATCGAGCGGCGCCTCGCGGCGCAGGATGGTTTCCGCTCGCTCGCGGTGGTCGGCCGGAATAAAAGCCACCGAAGGCTGAGGACGCAGGCGCACGTGACGGGGCCCGCCGTCTGTTGCCAGCCAGAAATCTACCTCCGTACCGGCGGGCGTATCCCGCCAGTGTCGGGTCAAAATGAAACCCTGTTCAAGCTCAGTCAAACTTCCACCTCTAAACGGGCGTCATCGCCTGGCTCGATTTTACCGTTATGCGCTTTGGGCCGTGCCCCCGCGGTTTCCGTGGCAGCGAAGGGGGCTGGGTTCGTCCGCATGGCACGTCTGGATGCAGACGCGCGGCGTAGTCTGTATCATCGTTTTGCAGCGATTCCTTCGGCGCAGGCCATGCGCCGGTTAAGTCTACTAAGAACGGAGTGAGCGATATGACGTTGAGCAAACTTGTTGTCGTGGTCGCGGTAGCTGCAACTAGCTTTGGTGCGCAGGCGCAAGTCGCCGGCACACAACCCTTGAGCGTCACGGTCGAGCAGTCCAATGCGCTGCTGAGCGGCTGGAGCGTGAAGAAGAGCATTCTTGGCAAAGCCGTCTACAACGATCAGAACGAGAAGATCGGTGCGATCCGCGATCTGGTGATCGCGCCCGACGGCTCGCTGTCCGCTGCCATCGTCGCCGCCGGCGGATTTCTCGGCGTGGCATCGCATGACGTAGCGGTGCCGATCGCTGCGCTGGATATTCGCGGGGGGAATTTCTATCTGGCCGGCGCGACCAAGGACGCCTTGAAGGCGACGCCCGAGTTTCAGTACAACAAGGTTCAGGCACCGCCGAAGCCTAAAAAGCTGACCGGCCAATAATGCCTCAAGCCGGCGGATTCAGCGGCTGGGCCGCACCAGGTGGCTTCTGAACGGCTTCTGCGCGGCTGCTGCGCCGCTTCTGAATCCCGCGGCAAAAGAAAACGGCGCTCGCGGCGCGAATCGGTAGTTGGCCCAAACCGCTTCACGCTTGCAGCGCCGTTTTGCCTTTGATGCGGGCCCCGTCGGGCCACTGCTCACGCTTCCAATGCGAGCGTGGCGAACGTGCCCAGCCAGTGTTCGCCCATATAGTCGCCCGCCACATGCGGCAGGGCGCTCTGAAGATGCCGCTCGGCCGAATCGAACAATGCCGTCCGGCGCACGTCGCCGGCGGGCAGTGCGCGCGCCAGCGACCGCTGGCACCATGCGCGGCTCAGATTCAGACCATCCAGGTGGGCGATCTTGCCATCGGTACGGTCGGTCACGGTGACGGGTTCGAACAGCGTGGCGGGCTTCTTCGCGCCGAGATCGGGCAGAAAGCGCCTGAACCATTCGACGAATTGCGCGGGCGGCAACACGCGCCGCATCAATTCCGCTTCCATCAGGGAAGGCGACAAAAACTCGTCGCCGGCGGGCTCCCATGCCTGACAGGCGACATCGTTCAGGAACCAGCGCTCTGCCGTATTCACCAGCAGCGCCTCGAGCGATTCACGCGAAGTCTGGCGCGCGAAATCGAGCGTGAGCGCTAGCGCGAATGCCATGTTGAAGTGCGTGCCGACGCGCAGCGGGTAGGTCGCTTTCGGCAGAAATTCCTCGAAGCGGCCGACAAAAGTCTCCGTAAGCGGCGCAAAGACCTTGGACCAGCGTGCGGCCTCCGACAGCTTCAGCGAATGGAGTTGCGCGCTCAGCGCGAGCAACCATGCCCATCCATAGGGGCGCTCGAAACCGCGATTGTGCGGCAGGTCGAGATACGCCAGCTCACCGGCCACATTCGCTTCGGTGAAATGCTCGTCGACCACCGCGACGATGCGCGCTGCTTCAGGCAGATCGGGAAAGCGGTCGAGCAGATGCAGGATCAGCCAGTAGCCGTGCACGCATGAATGCCAGTCGTAGCTGCCGTAAAAAATCGGATGCAATGCGCGCGGACCTTGCACGTCTTGCGGACCGGCGAGCGAGTGGGTCAGCTTGTTCGGATACTCGCGCGTGAGGTGGGCGAGCGCAAGATTGGCGAATTTGGACGCGAATTCGGGCGTGAGTTGGACAATCATCGGCGCCTCCTCAAAAGCGGAATACAGATAGGTACGACAGTATGATATTGACGACCGAGAATAGTAAAGCAGCCGGTCGCCGCGCCTTGATCAGGCCATTCTGGCCCTTCAGTTCCAGCAGCACGGCCGGCACGATATTGAAGTTCGGCGCCGTCGGCGCCATCAAAGTGCCGCAGAAGCCGCACAGTATGCCGATCTATCCAGAAAATGAATACAGACCATTCCAACATTTAATTTGGGGATATGTCGGGGGTCCGATATGGTTCAACGATCCATTCCACACAGGACCATGCGGCGCAACGAACGCAACCCGATCAGGGCGCGCTGGATGAGTCCTTGAGTCCTGATTTGCAGAGGCCAGAACCATGTTCGACCGCGTATTCGTCAATGCCGTAGACGCCGACGGCAACCCGCTCAACCTCGCCGTGCGTGAGAGGCGCTTTGTCGCCATCGGTCCGGAACGTTCCGCGATCGGCGGCGCGGAGGTCGTCGATCTGGCAGGCCACCTAGTGTTGCCCGGGTTCGTCGACGGACATATTCACCTCGATAAAAGCTTCGTTGGCGATCGCTGGCGTCCTCATCGTCATGTCGCGAGCCTGCGTGAGCGTCTCGCTATCGAAAAGCAGGAACTGGCAAGCGCCGCGCCTATCGTCGAGCGCGCCGATGCGCTGATCCGCCAGGCCGCGTCGTACGGCACCATTGCGATGCGCAGTCATGTCGACGTCGACGCGACGACGGGTCTGACCAACCTGCATGCCGTGATGGAAGCACGCGAAAAATGGCTCGGTGTGGTGGATATCGAACTCGTTGCGTTCCCGCAGGCGGGCGTCGTGTCGTGTCCGGGCACGGCGGAAGTGCTCGATGCAGCCGCCCGTGAAGGCGCGCAGGTGGTGGGCGGAATCGATCCGACAACGCTGGATGGCGACGCCGAAGGCCAGCTCGATATTGTCTTCGGCATTGCTGAAAAGCGCGGCGTGAAGATCGATATTCACCTCCATGAGCCGGGGCAGCAGGGGATCGAGCAGCTACACCGCATTGCCGCGCGTACCCATGCATCGGGGTTGAACGGCCGTGTATCGGTGAGCCACGCCTACGGGCTCGGCGACGTCGCGCCCGAGGTGGTGGATCGTGTCGCCGCCGCGCTTGCGGAAGCCGGGGTATCGATCATGACGAATGCGCCGGGCGACCGCGCGTTCCCGCCGATCCTGCAACTCCGCGCAGCCGGTGTGCGCGTGTTCGCCGGTAACGACAACATTCAGGACGCATGGTGGCCGTATGGCAACGGCGACATGTTGCAACGAGCCATGCTGGTTGGTTATCGCTCCGGTTTTTATACCGATGAAGAACTGCGCGTTGCGCTCCACATGGCGACGGAAGCGGGCGCGGCCGTGCTGGAGAAAAGCAGCTACGGACTGAAGGTCGGCAATGAGGCGACCTTCGTCGTTGTGAAAGCGCCGAACGCCGCCGCTGCCGTTGCTGCGGCGCGGGCTGATCGGGCCATTGTTCGAAGCGGGCAATTCTGGGGCGATTCGTCCCGTTTGCTGTTCAAGGTCACGACGGCCGGACAGGGCTTTGTTGACTGAGTGCGTCAATCAGCTCGCCGTCGCGCACAACGATGCGTCCGTTCGCGATAACCAGGCGGCGCCTGGGCCGGGCAACCACGGCATGCGCGACGCATTCCGCATCGACCAGCACGAGGTCCGCGCGTGCGCCGACACGCAGGCCATAGTCGGCAAAACCGCAACCTCGAGCGGCAGCGTCGCTCACGCAGTCGAAGGCAATCGCGAGGTCGTCATCGCGCCGCAAGTCGTAGCGCATGCCGATCAGCATCGCGCGCTCAAGCATGTCCGGCACGCCATACGGCGACCAGGTGTCGCGAATACCATCGTTGCCGCCGAAGATCGTGATGCCTTTGTCCCTGCAAACCTTGAGCGGCGGAACGGGGCGAGACGGCGGCGCGCTGGTGAGAAGCGCCACGCGCAGATGCGCGATCCGTTCGAGCAGCGTGTCACGCTCACGTTCCGGTAGTGCGCCGAGGCAGAATGCGTGGCTGACGACCACCTGACCCTGCATGCCCATCGCCTCGACGCGATCGAGCAGCAGTTTCAGCGTGAATGCGCCGACCTCACCGGGTTCGTGCAGATGGATATCGATCGGCTTGCGGTAGCGCTCCGCCAGCTCAAAGGTCGCGTTCAGCGACGCGACGGGATCGCCGTCGATCAAGGCAGGATCGAGTGCGCCGAGTACGTCGGCGCCTGCGTCGAGCGCGCTGCCGAGCAATTCGACCGTGCCGGGACGGATCAACATGCCTGACTGGGGAAACGCGACGATCTGCATGTCCAGCACCTCGCGCATCGTCTGCCGCGTGCTGAGCACGCCTTCGATATAACGCAGCCCGGCGTCGGTATCCACGTCGACATGGGTACGCAGACGCGTCGTGCCTGCCTGCACGAATGCTCGCGCCAGAGCGAGCGACTGGCTGGCCGCATCGTGTCCCGATGTCTTACGCCATTCGCGCTCGTTGCTGATCCGGTCGGTTAGTGCGGGTCCGACCTCGTTGCGATACCACGCGCGGCCCCAGTGGCTTTTGTCGATGTGCGTGTGCCCTTCTACGAAACCCGGCAGCAGCAAAGCGTCGCCGCCGTCTTCAGTCAGCGCGCCAGGTTGCGCTTCGACATGCGGGCCGAGCGCCGCGATGCGGCCGTCGGCGATGCCTACGGAAACCGGTTGGCCGTCAGCCAGCCGGACGTTGGAGAGAAGAAGATAGCGAGTCATGGTGGTCATGCCGATTCGACGGAAGTGGCGATACGGGCCCGCGAGCCGCTTCGTCGCGGCTGCCGAGGAATTGCTTGATGTTATCCGTCTCACCCGGCATTCGAAAATTAAATGTTCAAATGCATATTAGTTGGAAATTGGATAGCATTGGTTAGATATATGCCGTTATCAGGCGCTGCGAGGCCGCTGGCGGATCACGCCGTGCTGACACCGAAGAGCGGGCTGCCTTCGATCGAAACCATGGATATCGCGCTGCTGCACCGTCCGACGGCTGATGCCGCTGTTAAGGAGCTCGCGCGTGCGTTGTCACGGATGTTTGGGCCGCAGCGCCGGTGAGCTAGAACAACGCCAGAATCCGCTGACGTGCCTGCAACGTTTCGGAACACCAGTCCCTGAAGGGAGCAACGCGCCCGAAATTCAGGTGATACCCAAGCGAGATCACTGCACGGTGATTGAGTAACAGATCGGCTGTCGCTGGTTCGGAGTTCGTTTCCTTGATATCGGCGGCCTCGTCAATTTCGCGATTGAGCCGCAAATACTTTAGCGACTTTGCGAGTTGTGCGGGCCTCTTGCCAAGGAGCCGCGCTGCGTCGCCGAGGGGCATCCACAACGCGTTGCCATCATGTCGAACATGCAAGCGCTGACCGCTCACTCGGCATACGTAGACGATTTTTTCAAACTGACTCATTTCAACGACTCGCAAGGTGACGATGCCACGGCTGGTCTCATCTCCGTGTGTGCAAGATTCGAGGAAGGTCACCCCTCCTTCAGGCCTAACCGGCTGCGGCGATACGCCTTAAATGATCGAGCGCCTTACTCCACAACGAACAATATGCGTCCTCCGTCATATATGCTGCGTGTGACGTCAGGGTTGTGTTGGATCGTCCTGTAAGCGTGTCGTCGCGTGGCAATGGCTCTGCGTCAAATACGTCCAGAGCGGCGTGGCCCATTTGCCCGGAGTCAAGTGCCGCGATCATCGCTTTCCTGTCGATCAGTGCCGCACGAGCGGTGTTAACGAGCAGAAATCCTCTCCTGGGAAGCTGCAACAATTCCTCAGTCAACAATCCCTGCGTTTCCTTCGTAAGAGCCAGATGGATGGAGACCACGTCCGCCGTTTGAAGCGCTTTGCGTAGATCGGGTTCAAAGAAGGGAGCTGAACGGGGAGTAGCACTCCATCCGTGCACATCCATACCAAGTGCTTGCCCAAGTTCGGCCACGGCTGTCCCTACGCCACCGAGACCAAGCACCGCAAGCTTGCGCCCCTCGAGCTGCTGGCCTGACAATGGCATCCAGATTCCACCGCGCACGTCGCGATCCATTCTGGCAATCTGTCTTGCCCCCGCAAACATCAGGGCGACTGTATGTTCGGCCACGGCCCGGTCACCATAGCGCGAGACGGTCGACACAGGAACGTCAGCACTTTCTGCGGCCGTCAGGTTAATGTATGAACTCGCTCCCGTACCCATGAACACAATTTCGCGAAGCCCGGCGTTTTCACGAAACAGGGCATCTGGAACGAAACTATGTTCGACCAGGACCACATCTGCACCTTGGCACAACTGCAGCATCTCTTCGCCATCAGGACTGCCCACGTGAATGTCCAGACCCGCGGGAACCGGCAGGCGTCGTCGGGAGATCACTTCATGCAGCTCCGGGGTGCAGTCTACGAAAATCGTTCTCATCGCTGTTGGTTGTCCCGCTTTCGAATGATTGCGGTGATCTATCGGCGCAACTGCGAGTACCTGCCGTTGCCCTCGCCATTGCGATCACGCGTCGGATGACAGATAGGCTATTGCCTGGATTTCAATCTTGTAACCATCGAAGGCGATCTTCGATTCAATACAGGCGCGGCCCGGTGCATGGCCTTCAGGAACCCATGCATCCCAGACCTCGTTGATCTCGTGGAAATAGCGAATATCGCTGAGCCATACGGTCGCAGACACCAGATTTTCTCGGTTCGCGCCGTGGACTGCTAGCAGCCGGTCGATGCGATCCAGAATCTCCGTCGTCTGGGTCTTCGCATCGGCGAACTGATTGTCGTACGCCAATTGGCCCGCGATATAAATCGTATTGCCCGCGCGTACAGCCTGGCTCATGCGCCTGGATGTTTCCGTTCGTTGAATCGTCATCGTGTCCTCTCAAGTTGACATCGTGCGTGTCGCTTACACACAGCACTGAAGACGGGGAGCGCCATTGCCTCCGCACCTCTTTTTTCCTCTGTGCAAACGCTCACGATGGTCTTCATCAGGTCCGTTGATATTTCGACCCGGTATGTCGACGGAGTGCATCGCCGCGTTAAAGGTTTGGCGGGCCGTGTGCGGTTGCGAGAGGCGAGTTTCAGTGTATTGGACTTGCACAGAAGCCAATACCGAGATCAGGACCTTTGTGGCGCAGGCCGCGCTAAATTTGCCCTATTTGCAGCATTTTCTTTTGTGGATTGGCTCGGCCGCCCCCTGTCTAACTGAGCTGGACTTGTCCGGTATTTTCTAGCGATATACCACGCAATTTCGATACTTTTTGCCGCGCCACCTCGCTACGATCAAGTCAGCGGTGGCTGAGCACTTCACTATTCACGCCACGGCAAAGTCGATTGTGGGAACACCATTCCTGGACGACCGAGGCTTCACTACAACTGGTGCCGCTGTTCGCCTGCAAACTACGTGGAAGAAACTGATGAAAGTCGTTGTACTAGGAGCGGGACTCTCGGGCGTACTCTCCGCCTACTATTTGAATAAGGACGGCTTCGACGTCACGGTGGTCGACCGGCAGCCTGTAGCGGCGAACGAAACCAGCCATGCGAACGGTAGTCTCATTTGCCTCGGACACTCGTATCCGTGGGCTTCCCCCGCAGCGCCGGGGATTCTGCTCAAATCCCTCATACGTGATGACCAGGCGTTGCGATTGAGCCTCAAGTTTTCGCCGCGCATGTGGGCGTGGCTTTTCAAGTTCCTGCTTGAATGTCCACGTAGCCGCGCCGACCGTCACGCTGCGTCGCGCCTGAGACTCGCGTCCTATTCGCAGTCGCTTATGGGCGAAGTCGTCGACGACGCGAAGCTGCAGTTCCACCATGCCGATCGGGGACTGCTGTACATCTATCGCAATGAGTCGACGATGAAGCACGGTGTCGAGCAAATGCGCGTACTCGAAAACAACGGGCTTCCGATCAGGATAGTCAATCCGACGGAGGTCGCAGCTATCGAGCCGTCGCTCGAACCGGTCAAGAACGAGTTCGTCGGCGCAGTCTACGTTCCCAGCGATGGCACTGGGGACGCCAGACTGTTCACGGTCGAACTGGCGAAGGTACTTGAGGGACGGGGCGTCAAATTTCTCTATAACACCGACGTTAAAGGTCTCAACGTGGCGAGCGATCGCGTCGTTTCAGTCGAAACGTCTCGCGGCCCGATCGAGGCGGAAACGTTCGTCGTTGCAATGGGTTCCTACTCTCCGCTTTTGCTCAGACCGCATGGTATCAAGCTGGACGTCTTTCCAGTGAAGGGCTACTCCATGACCGTCCCTATCGAGAATCTGGACCAGGCGCCCGTGATTGGCGGACTCGATGAGGACAACCTCCTGGCGTTCTCCTGTCTCGGCGACAAGCTTCGGCTCACCGCGACGGCGCAATTTGTCGGCTACGACACATCGCATGCGGAGAGCGATTTCCGGCATATGACTCAGGCCGCGATAAGTCTGTATCCGACCATCGGAAATTATTCAAAGGCGAAATACTGGGCCGGATTGAGACCCGCTACGCCCGACGGCAATACCCGATTCGGCTCGGCGAAATACCAGAACCTGATTCTCAACACGGGGCAGGGGTCCATGGGTTGGACAATGGCATGCGGCAGCGGCCGGATAACGGCTGACCTCGTTGCGGGACGAAAGCCCTCCATCGACATTCGCGAGATGGCCTGGCGGAACTGACGAGTACGGCGGTTGCCCGTTGCTTCGGCAGATGCAACAGCCCCATGAGCCTCTGCCTATCGAGCACTGCGTTGCGCGCACGGGAGATAGAACCGGTCCGGTTCATCCGGGTGCACGAATCTTCGTGCATAGGCCTACCGGTGGACATTAACGTAAATAGCAGTGAAAGAGCCTTGCGTTTTCGTACGTTGAGCAGGATGGTTCGTCGAATTTGGCTGCCTATGCTCGGAATCGCTGGACGATGTCGTGTCGACTTCACCATCGAATGAGACGCACGAGCCAGTTTCCCATCCATGAGGTAACAAATGAAAACGCAATTCAATTCCGCATTTGCATTGGCCGTGTTTTTTTCCGCTATCGTTGCTCACGCCGAGGTGGTTAAGATCGGCGTGGCCGGCCCACTTACCGGGGCGCAGGCGCTCTTCGGGAAGGACAATGAGCGCGGCGTAAGGTTGGCGATCGACGATCTGAATGCATCAAATCTGAAGATCAACGGACAACTCGTTAAGTTTGAACTGATCTCGGAAGATGATCAGGCGGACCCGAAGACAGGAATGTCAATTGCGCAAAAACTTGTGGATTCTGGTGTAAAGGCAGTGATCGGCCACTACAACTCTGGTGTGATGATTCCCGCCGACCAAATTTACAATAATGCGCGCATCCCAGTGATTACCGGGGCCGCCTCCAATCCAGCGGTCACGGCGGCTGGCCTTCCGTACGTATTTCGGTTGGCGGCCAACGATAACGTCATGGGTGCCCGGATGGCGGAATTCGCCCGGAAAGAACTCAAGGCTGACAAAGTCGCTGTGATTGACGATCGCACGGCTTATGGTGCCGGTGTGGCCGACGTCTTCGTGGAGACCGCGAAGAAACTGGGGATGTCGATTACGACTCGCGAGTTCGCGACGGACAAGTCAGTTGACTTCACCGCGATCCTGAACAAGATCAAAGCCACGAAACCTGACGTGATCTTTTATGGCGGTTACTACGCTCAAGCAGCGACTGTCGGCCGTCAATCCCGTCAACTTGCGCTGACCGTTCCGATTCTTGGCGGTGACGGAATCTGCTCTGTCGAGCTTCCCAAGCTTGCCGGAGGAGCGCTTGACGGGCGAGGCTATTGCGCCCAGGGTGGTTTGCCGCTGGAGCAACTGGAGAAGGGGCCCGAATTCGCCGCTCGCTATACCAAGGAGTTTGGCAGCAAACCTGACATCTATTCGCCCGCCTTCTATTCGGCGACCATACTTGTGAGCGATGCCATGAAGCGGGCTAACTCAACCGATCCCGAGAAGTTTGTCCCCTTGTTGAAGAAAGACGCGTTCTCGACCTTGGTCGGGGCGGTCCGCTTTGATGCTTCGGGAGAATGGGCTAACGCGCCGGTTACGCTGTACAAGATTGCTGACGGGAAGTTGAACCAGATCCGGCAATAGGGTTATCCCGCGATACCGGGCGGGATAAGCGATTGACGGGTTCCGGCGGAGGAGCGACGCGAGGGTCCGGTTCGTGTCGGGTCCCCGACAACCAGGGGGTACCCACAGTAAGGTATCCAGCGATCGCCTTTTGCTAACATGCCAGGCAGAAGCCAGCAGCAGATTCTGCTGCTGGTGTGCGGACGAGCAACAGAGATTGCCGATGCGGTGGGCAACATAAGTAACGGTTGCTGAGCGTGCCCAATAGACTATGTCTAGCTCACCAACCAACAGGAGGAGTTACTGTGAAACTGACCGACTTCGATACACTGACTTTCGATTGCTACGGCACGCTCATCGACTGGGAAACGGGTATTTTCGAGGGGTTGCGTCCTCTGCTCGAACGCGTCAACCCGCCGCTGACGCGGGATCAGGTTCTTGAAGCACACGCACGTCATGAGTCGTCGCAGCAGGCCTACACGCCGGCGAAGCGTTACCAGGAACTGCTGCCGATCGTGTACAAGCGACTCGCCGAGGAATGGCAGGTGCCTTTCACGTACGAGGAGTGCCTCGCCTACGGCAAGTCCGTACGCAATTGGCCGGCGTTTGAGGACTCGGCGAGCGCGCTGCAGTATCTGAAGAAGTACTACAAACTGGTCATCTTGTCGAACATCGACAATGACAGCTTCACGTACAGCAACGCGAAGCTTCAGGTCGAATTCGACGCGATCATCACCGCAGAGGACGTCGGCTCCTATAAACCGTCGCCGCGAAACTTCGAGTACATGCTGGACAAGCTGGGCGCCCGCGGTATCCGGAAGGAGAAGATCCTCCACACCGCCGAGAGTCTGTTCCACGATCACAAGCCCGCGAACGCGTTCGGGCTTGCATCGTGCTGGATCTATCGCCGCCATTCGCAAACCGGTTTCGGTGCGACGATGAACCCCGGTGAGCAACCCACCGTGAACTTCCGTTTCAACAGCATGGCCGAATTCGCGAAGGCTCACCAGGAAGCGCTGCTGCAGAAGTAAGTAGTCGATAAATTTACCGGCCCTTGTGCCGGTTTGATTTGCCGCGCCAGTGCCGGCGCGGCGAGTTCCGCGCAAGCCGGAACACCCCAGTTAAGGAGCCCTTCATGCGGCTGACGGATTTTAAGGCCCTGACATTCGACTGCTACGGCACCCTGATCGACTGGGAATCGGGCATCGTCGCGGGCCTGTCAGCATTGGTCTCATCGCTTGACCCGCCATCGACGCGCGACCAGGTGCTGGAAGCGCACGCCCGTCACGAGTCATGTCAGCAGAACGCGACGCCCGACATGCCGTACAACCGGCTGCTCGAGGTAGTCTACAAGCGGCTCGCGGAGGAGTGGGGCGTCAGCTACACGCGCGAGCAGGCGGAGGCTTATGGTCGTTCGGTGCGCGATTGGCCCGCCTTCCCGGATTCGGCAAGTACGCTGCAGTATTTGAAGAAGTACTTCAAGCTGGTCATCATATCGAACGTGGATAACGAGAATTTCACATACAGCCGCGCCAAGCTGCATGTGCCCTTTGACGTCGTCGTCACGGCTGAGGATGTGGGAAGCTACAAGCCATCGAGCCGTAATTTTGAATATATGCTCGACGTGCTGTCGACACTCGGTGTGCGTAAGGACGAAATCCTGCACGTCGCGGACAGCATGTACCACGATCATGAGCCAGCCAACCGGTTGGACATTCGTTCATGCTGGATTCATCGGCGCTTCGAGCAGCGCGGGCTCGGTGCGACGATGCGCACATTCGCGGAGCCGTCTGTCGATTTCAGGTTCACCAGCATGGCGCAGTTCGTCAAGGCACATCACGAGGAGCTTTCCCGCGTGTAGCGGGGACGCCGGTTCGCCCGCCGATTCGAGAACAGAACGATATGAGCAACCGACCAAAACTCGACCGGATCGACATCAAGATCCTTGCCGAATTGCAGAGGAACGGCAACATCACCAACGCGAATCTCGCGGCCGCGGTTGGCCTTTCTGCGAGCCCGTGCCTGCAGCGCGTCAAGCGTCTTGAATCAGCCGGTGTGATTTCGGGCTACGGTGCTCACGTGAATGTCGCGAAAGTGACCAGCATCGTGTCAGTGTTCACGGAAATCATGCTGCATGACCATCGGCGCGAGGATTTTGTGCGCTTCGAAGCGAACGTGCGCGATTTCGACGAGATTACCGAATGTCACCTGGTGAGCGGTGGGTACGACTACCTGCTTAAGTTCGTCGTCAAGGACATCGGTCACTACCAGGAAGTGATTGAACGCCTGCTCGACCGCAATCTCGGCATCGAGAAGTATTTCAGTTACATCGTGATCCGTTCGCCGTTCGTCAAGCACGGAGTGCCTCTCGACAAGTTGCTGACAGATAACGACTGAAGCTGCGCAGTGGTCGTGGTTGGAACACTGGCCAATCTCCCGTATTAAAGCGTGGCGTTGCCCTGAAATCTTCCTGCGCAATGTATGAAATCAGCGTCTATTCCTCGCGAAGCCGATACAGCTCAATGGCGAACTGCAACTGAAAACGAATACGAGGATCCTCAAGCGATACGCCGAGCGTGCTCTCGATTCGCTCGACACGGTAGCGCAGCGTGCTAATGTGGATGCCGAGTGCCTTTGCTGTGTTCGCAAGTTGGAAGCCCTCGTCGGCAAGCGTGCCGAGCGTATCGAGTAGCGGTTCGCCGCGCCGCTTCTCCGCCAGTGGCAACACGAGCCGCTCGACTAGCAAATCGCGCGCGTCCGCTTCGCCCATCAGTGCGCGCGGGAAGAGGATCTCGTCGAAGTGATGCAGCCGGCCGGCCCGCAGCGTCGGAACTAGCGCCTCGACGTCCTTCGCGCCGAGGGCCATGCCTTTCACGCCGCTGTGTACGCGACTCACCGCCATCGCTGCGCGCCGGTCGGTTACGGCTTCCCAAAGTGCCGCCACCGATGCGTCTGCTGGCAAGATTAACCGGATCTGGTTCAGCCAGATTCCGAGCAATTCCGGCATTCCCTTCGCACGCAACTGGCGCTTCAGTGCATTGACCCAGCGTTCGCGGCGTTCGAGTCCTTCGGTCGTCAACGGGATCGGCTCGTCAATCAGCACGAGTCCAATTCGATACGGGGCGGCTTCGCTCCAGCCGAATACGCGAGCCCGTTCGAGGGCGCTCGCCGACGTGGTGAATTCGCCGTCGAGCAGGCTCGCGACGAGCGCATAGCCGAGCCGGTCTTCCTGCTGTGCGAGCGCTCGCTGGTGCATCATGTGAAGCGCCGCCACGACACTCGCGTGCTCGATAGCGCGTGCGTCCAGTTCATCGGTCTCGTCGTCGGCGAGATCGAGCCAAATGAGCGCGACCACCGTGTCCTGCAGACGCACCGGGTGGCAGAGCCGTTGTGCGTCGCCGTCCGCCGTTGCGAATGCAAGCTTTGTCGGGCGATTCGCGGGCCCACGGTAATGGGAAGGGAGGTCCACACGCGTTGCGTCGAGGAACTGCGGCTCGAGAGCCACCAGCGCGCCGACGTCGCTAATGGAACTGCCGAGCACATGGCCTGCAGGATCGGTGAAAGTCACCGCTCGCCCGAGCAGACTGCTCAATGCGCGCGCAATATCAGACAGGCTCGTCGCGGACACTGCTGCATTCGTGAGCGCACGGTGCAACTGCTCTGAGCGTTCTATGATCGCGCCCTGGAAGTTGATGATCTTCGCGAGGATCTCATGCGTGACATCGCTAAACTGCACCGCCCATGGCAACTCCAGCAGAGGCAACCCGACGCGATTCGCTTCTTCGAGCGCCTCGGTTGGGAAATGCTCGCGGAAATTCGGCACTGCGAGTACGACCCCGGCGAGTCCGATCGCGCTCAGATCCCGGACGAGTTGGCGCGAAGCGGTCTCGTCTCCGGGCCAGTTATAGCCCGTCGATAGTAGAAGCTCGCCCGATTTCACCCAGTTCGCAATGTCCGGGTGATCGACCATATGCACCCAGGTGATCTCGCGCTGAAGATTCTTGCCGCCGGCGACGACCTGGGCGTCCCGCAGTACGGTTTCGCGAATTGCGGTCTCGAGTTTCATCGCGGCTCCCCGGGAACGACGCGGCGGGGCGCCGCGAAGTCTAGCAAGATCAGGTGCCGCGCGGCTGGCGGTAGCCGAACAGCACGCCGAGCAAGCTGAATGCGGCTGCGAACATCACGTAGAACGCGGGCGCCATCGCGGTGCCGGTTCTGCTGATCAGCCAGGTCAGGATCAGCGACGCGAAACCGCCGAACGTCATCACGGCGAGGTTGTACGCGACCGACAGCCCGGTCGACAGCACCTTGGCCGGGAACGTTTCGGAAAGCGCGGCGAGAATCGGGCCGGTGTACACCGCAATCAGCACGCCGAACACAGCCTGGAATACGCACAGCGTGGCAAGCGACGGCGCCGACACAATCATCGCGAACAGCGGCCATGCGAGGATGAGCATCGCGGCCGACGCCCCCCCGAGCAGCCATTTCCGCCCGATTCGATCCGACCACCAGCCGGTGATGGGCGAACACACGGTGATCACGCCTCCACCGACCATTGCGGCGATGAATGACGCGGACGCCGGCAGCTTCAGCACTCTGACCGAGAAGGTCGGCATGTAGAACAGAATCACGTAGATACATACAGTCCACAATACGACCATCGCGAAACTCGCGAATGCTTGCCACGGATAATCGCGCAGCACATCCGCGAGCGGTGTCTTCGACTTGTCTGTCGTTTGCAGGAACACCGGCGTTTCTTCGAGGTTGCGCCGGATGAAAAAGCCTATCGGCCCGATCAGCAGGCCGCAGAGGAAGGGAATACGCCAGCCCCAGTTCTCGACGTCGGCCGCCGACAGGCCAAGCGTAATGCCGGTGCCAAAGCACGCGCCGAGCAGCACCGCGAAGCCGATGCTCGTCTGGATCCAGCTCGAGTAGTACGCTTTCTTGCCAGGCGGTGCGTGCTCGGTGAGGAAGGCCGTTGCCGTACCCATCTCGCCGCCCGCGGAGAAGCCCTGCAGCAGCCGCGCCAGCACGATGAGACAGGGGGCTGCAACGCCGATTTGCGAATAGGTCGGCGCAAGGCCAATCAACGCGGTGCCGGCGCACATCAGCAAAATTGTCAGCGAAAGCGCGGCCTTCCGGCCGGCGCGATCCGCGTAGATCCCGATCAGGATGCCGCCAAACGGCCGCACAAGAAACCCGACGCCGAACGTTGCAACCGACAGCATCAACGACGTCAGTTCGTTGCCCGTTGGAAAGAACAGCTTCGCGATAATGATGGCGAAGAAGCCATAGACCATGAAGTCGAACCATTCGAATCCGTTGCCGAGCACGGTCGCGACGATAGCGCGTCGTCGCGCAGTGCGGTCCTCTTCGTAGCCTGCGGACAGTTGCACGGTATTCATTTCCACCACTCCTGATTTGTAATATCTGCGACGGCGTCGAGCCGGGGGACGGGGCAGCGCGGCGCACCCGTTCACAGCCATTGGACTTAGCCACAAATCGCATAACTACCCACCAGAGAGAGGAAAAACGAAGCCTACCTTCCCATGAAAGATAGAAGAATCTTTGAAAGAGGGGAAGGAATACGCAGATTTTCCTATTTTAAGTAGGTATTCTCGGCCGTTCTGGTTTCCTACCATGGGGACATTCTATGGAGGTGAACCTCATGAGCAGTAGAGAACTGAATACGACCAGCCAGCTGGCCGCAATGCGGCAAACGTATGTGGCACGCGGCGTGGCGACCGCGCATCCGATTTTTGCGCAGCGTGCGACCGGCTCGTACTTGTGGGACGAGGACGGCCTGAAGTATCTGGATTTCGTCGGAGGCATTGGTGTCCTGAACGTCGGGCACAACCACCCGGCGGTCGTCGCAGCCGTCCAGCAGCAACTGGAGTCGTTCTCCCACGTGTGCTTTCAGGTGGTCGCTTACGAGCCGTACGTTCGTCTTGCTGCGCGACTGTCAGAACTTGTTGCACCCGGGCAGGGTTACAAGTCGGCATTCTTCACGACGGGCGCTGAGGCTGTCGAGAATGCGATCAAGATCGCACGTGCTTACACGAATCGGCCTGGCATCATCGCGTTCCGCGGTGGCTTCCACGGCCGTACGCTGATGGGGATGACGCTGACCGGAATGAGTGCCCCGTACAAGCAGAACTTCGGGCCGTTCGCGCCGGATGTCTATCACGCTCCGTATCCGAACGCGTACCACGGCGTGTCGTCGGACGACGCGCTTGCCGCGCTCGAGCAGATCTTCACGACGCAGATTGCCGCAGAGCGCGTCGCGGCGATCATCCTCGAGCCGGTGCAGGGTGACGGTGGTTTTCTCGCAGCGCCGCCGGAATTCATGCAGGCGTTGCGCGCGCTTACTCAGCGTCACGGGATCGTGCTGATCGCGGACGAGATCCAGACGGGCTTCGGCCGTACCGGGCAGATGTTCGGTTTCCAACATTCCGGTATCCAGCCCGACCTTGTGACGGTCGCAAAGAGCCTCGCGGGGGGACTGCCGCTTTCAGGCGTCGTCGGCCGGGCGGACATGGTCGACGCCCCACTGCCGGGTGGGCTCGGCGGTACGTATGGCGGCAATCCGCTCGCTTGCGCGGCGGCGAACGCGGTACTCGACCTATTCGAGCGTGAGAACGTTATCGAACGCAGCCGCGAGATCGGCGCGCAGCTCCGCGAAGGACTCCTGGTACTCGCCGAGGCGCACGACGAGATGGGCGAAGTTCGCCAGACGGGTTCGATGGTGGCGGTCGAGTTCGTGACGGATCGACGCACGAAGACTCCCGCGGCTGCACTCGTGCAGCGCGTGCTCGATGCAGCGCGCGACGAAGGCTTGCTGCTGATCAAGTGCGGCGTCGAACGCAACGTTGTCCGTTTCCTCGCGCCGCTCACGACGTCGGCGCAGGATGTGACAGACGCGCTGGCTATGTTCGGGCGCGCAGTCACTACCGCGAAGCGCGCAGCTTGAACGATGCACGCGATGCACGCCCACGAGGTCGTCCCGCAATGGCATGCGCGTCTGGCGGGTGTGCTCGATCGCATTCCGGCGACATTTCCAGTCGTCAACCCGGCTACAGGACTCGTCATCGCACAGGTGTCGGCATGCGGGAGACAGCAGGCGCTACTGGCGATCGAGGCGGCGTGTTGCGCCGCGAGTCCATGGCGTGAAACCACTTCCGGGGTTCGCAGCACTCTGCTGAGGAAATGGGCGGCACGGCTCGTCGACGACGCCGGTCGCGTCGCAACGACGGTGACACTCGAGACCGGCAAGCCGATCGGCGAGGCGCGGCGAGAGGTCAGCGACGCGATCCGCGCGATCGAGTGTTATGCCGAGCAGAGCAGGCTGACGGAGGTGGCGGCTGTCACGGAACACCTTGGTGAGCGGAGGCTCGAGCACCGGTTGCGGCCTATTGGCCCGGTAGCCGCGATCACCAACTGGTGCCAACCAGTGCTGACGACGGTGCGCCGGGTCGCGCCTGCGCTCGCCGCAGGTTGCCCCGTGATCCTGAAGCCGTCGTCCCGCGCGCCGCTGGGCGCGTTGACAGTGGCGAGCCTGTGGGATGCCGTCGGCGGCCCGACTGGCACGCTGCAAGTGTTGACGACAGACGACTCCGTTACCGCGGCTGATGAGTTCATGGCCGACGCACGCATCGGCATGGTTTCGTTCATCGGAGGCCGAGATGTTGGCCAGCACCTGGCGCGCAAATGCGCTGACGCATGCAAGGACGTGTTGCTTGAAGTAGACGGCCAGATGCCGTTCGTCGTGCTGGCGGATGCCGATCTCGAACGCGCGGCGGATGCGCTCGTCGCCGTCACGTTTCTGCGTAATGCGGGACAGGATTGTACGAGCGCGAACCGGCTCTATGTCGACGAGCGTGTTGCGGAGCATCTGGTTCGCGCGGTGGTCGTGCGTACGGCCGAATTGCGCTGCGGTGACTCGCTCGATGCGCGGACCCAGGTTGGGCCATTGGTCGACAGCCTGACTTTGAACATCATCGACGAACAGATTGAGGACGCGGTATGCGACGGCGCGCGGGTCGTGATTGGGGGCAGGCGCCTGGGCGGTTTGTACTTTGCGCCGACCGTGATTGATCACGTGCGGCCCGGCATGCGAATTGTCGAGGACGCACACGCGGGGCCGCTGCTGCCGGTACTGCGGTTTGCCGAGACAGAAGAGATGGCCGAGATGGCGACGTCGACCGGAAGGGGGCGGGCGGCATGGATCTGGTCCGGGGACCATGTGGCCGCACGCCGCCTGGCAACCGAACTTGGATACGACGACGTATGGATTAATGATGCCGGAGAAGCTCATGCCGACCGAGCCGGTTCCAGCGTCGTCTGGTCTGAAACCGGCGAGGTCGCGCGTTACGTCAGATCCATGATGATCGCATCGAACTTGTGTGCAATGGAAACTAATCGAGAGAGATGATGAGTGAAGGCAGTGCGTATGAAGCGTTCAATCAGGTCGACCTGCGTGTCGGCAAGGTCGTGCGTGTGGAACTCAACCACGAAGCGAAGAAGCCGGCGTACAAGCTCTGGATTGATTTCGGCGAACTGGGCGAGCGCACGACGAGTGCGCAATATACGGAGTTGTACCAGCCGGAGCAGCTCGTCGGGAGGTCGGTCGTCTGCGCGGTCAATCTCGGCACGCGCCGGATCGCCGGCTTCAAGTCTGAGGTGTTGACGCTCGGCGTCGAGCGGTCCGAAGGCGCCGTCGTGTATCTGACAACCGAGCGTGACGTCGCACCTGGCACAAAAGTTTTCTGACGTCGGCACACGCCGCGCTATCTGAAATCGCATCACACGTGCCGCATGGCACGTGACGAGATATCTGGAGGTGACATGACGAACCCCTCAAAGGCCGCGATCGAGGTGGGCGAGGAGATGGTCGCGGGTTTCGGCCGCAAGGGACTGGGGCAACTCCGGCCGTCGACTACGAGGGATCGCGGCGAAGGGCCGTTCGGACGGCTCGTGCTGCGCGGCGCGATGGTCATCGACGGAACGGGTGCGCCGCCGTGGGGACCGGCCGACATTGTCATCGAGGGCGACCGGATCGTCACGATCGCCGCGGTCGGCGTGCCTGGTTTGCCGATCAACGATACTCGCCGGCCAGCCGAGGGGGACCGCGAAATCGACTGCGCCGGCAAGTTCCTTACCCCCGGCTTCATTGACAGCCATGCACACATCGGCACGCCGTTCCATGCGGAAAGTGGCGAGATGATGCCTGCGGACTATGTCTACAAACTCTGGCTCGCACACGGCGTTACCTCCGTTCGCGAGGCTGGCTGCATGAACGGACTTGCGTGGACGCGTGAGCAGGAAGACGCGTCGGAAGCGAACCGGATTGCGGCGCCGCATCTGCATCCTTATGTCTATTTCCCGGCTGTCAACGACTACCTGAAGACGATCTACAACCCCGACGAGGGCCGTGAATGGCTCAGGCAGGTGCGGGACAAAGGTGCTGAAGGTGTGAAGTTCTTCGGTGCCCCACCGGCGATCATGCAGGCTGCGCTCGACGAATGCGCAAAACTCGGCTTGCGGACATGCTGTCACCACGCGCAATTGTCCGTGGGGCGGATGAATGCGCTGAGGACAGCGCAGTGGGGGCTGACGAGCACCGAGCACTCGTATGGCTTGCCCGAAGCGTTGTTCGACGGCCGTACGTTGCAGGACATCGACGACAACTACAACTATAACGACGAGTATTTGCGTTTCGCGACGGCTGGACAGACATTCCTGCAGGCCGCGCGCCCAGGCAGTCGCAAGTGGGACGACGCGCTCGCTTCGTTTCTCGAGGCTGGCCATACGTTCGTGCCGACAATGAACGTCTACGACAGCAACCGCGATCTCATGCGCGCGCGCCGCGCCGAATGGCATGAAGCCTACACGGATAGCACGACATGGAAGTACTTCCAGCCGCAGCGTGGCGGTCATGGCGCCTATTTCTATCGCTGGTCGGTAAAGAACGAGGTTGAATGGCGCGAAAGCTTCCGCATCTGGATGACATTCCTCAACGACTACAAGAATCGCGGCGGTCGCGTATGTATTGGAAGCGACTCGGGTTTCATGTTCCAGATCTACGGTTTCGGCTTCGTGCGCGAGCTCGAACTCTTGCAGGAGGCAGGCTTCTCACCGCTGGAGGTGTTGCGTGCAGCGACGCTGCATGGTGCGGAACTGCTCGGCATCGACCATGATACCGGCACGCTCGAAGTCGGTAGTCGTGCTGACCTGCTTGTGCACGACCAGAATCCATTGTCCGATTTCAAGTTGCTGTACGGTACGGGTGCACTGCGGTTGAACGACGGGCGTGGCGCTCTTGAGCAGCAGCGCGCGTTGCGGTTCACGATCAAAGGCGGCATGGTGTTCGACGTTGCGGAATTGCTGGCGGATGTCCGGGTGATGGTTGCGGCAACCTGGCCGAATGGCGAGGGGCCATTCGACAGCAGGGCGGAGTGAAAGGGATGGGTGCGCCGACGCAACTGGTGATTCTCGCGGGCCTGCTTGGGAGCGGGAAGACGTCGCTCGTTGAGGCCTTTCTAGACGGCACGAGCGTTGACACGGCGACAGCGGTGATTGTCAACGAGGTCGGCGCAGTCAACATTGACGGGGCTGTATTGTCGGAATCCGCGCATGGCGCCACGGTGGCGACGCTGAGCAACGGGTGCGTATGCTGCTCGTTGACCGACGACCTGGTGACGACGATTAGCGATCTGGCCGCCACACGTGAGCAGTTGTTACTGCCACCGTTTGAACGAATAGTGCTCGAATGCAGTGGATTATCGAAGCCTGGGCAAGTGATGCTCGCGTTGAATCAGCTAGCGGAATTAAAGCTTCGCGTTCATGTTGTCGTCACTTACGACTGCAGTCGTCCACCTGCCGACTATGGCGACTCTGATGATGCGGTGGCGCAGCTTGTTGCCGCCCATACGATCGTACTGACCAAGACCGACATTGTCATTCCGTCCCTCCGGACACTTGCGGGAGACACCGCGCGAACGCTGAATCCGCTCGCTCGTGTGATTGACGAATTTTCGCTTTCGGCGCGCGCGCGGGAGGCGTTTCGCGATTTCGGGGATGTGTTCGCCGCTGGCTCATCCCTCGTCGACGAGCGAGTGTTCAGACCGCGAGCGTTAATTCACCCTCGCGTGCAGGTGTTTCGAGCGCGGTTCGTTTCGCAGGCAGACTGGCAGGATGTGCTCGACTGGCTCGAGAACATTGCCGGCGCGACGGGGGAGCGCCTGTTGAGGATGAAGGCGATTGTCGCGGGAGCGTCGTCTTCCGATCGAGTTCTCTTGCAGAGCGTTGGCACGACGTTCGCGGCGCCGCGCAGGCTGGCGCCGGGCAGCGCATCAGAGACGACGGCGATCTTCATTGTTCGCGATTTCGCACTCGAAGATATCCAGGGCATCGAGTCGACGTTTGAAGTGGCGTGGAGCGCTCTACGCAGCTAGACCACGAGAGGACAACAACCGGCGCCTGAAAACCTGCCTAGAACAACTCCAGAATCCGGTGATACATCATCCCGAGTTCCAGCGCCGGCCCGCGCAATGCCGGCCCACCCGGAAAGCGCGCATGCCGCAACTGCGCGAACAGATCGAAGGCCGCGGTATCACCGGCCATGGCTTTAGCAATCACGCGCCCAGCAATCCCGGTCAACGCCACGCCGTGACCTGAAAAGCCCTGCACGTAGAAGTAGTTCGGATCGATCGAGCCGAAATCGGGCGCACGATTGCGCGTCACGTCGACAAAACCGCCCCACGCATAGTCGATTCGCACATCGCCTAGCTGCGGGAACACGCCGATCATGCGCTTGCGGATTTCCTCGCCGAGTTGCACGGGCGACGCGCCGGTCGAACTAGCGCGGCCACCGAACAGCACGCGATGATCAGCCGACAGACGGAAGTAATCGAGGAAGAAGTTGTTGTCGCAAATCGCCTCACGTCCTTTGATCAGTGCGTCGGCGCGCGCCTGACCGAGCGGTTCCGTCGCAACGATATAGGACGCGATCGGCGCGATGCGTGCGGCCACCGGCGCCGGCAACACGTCGCCGATCGTGGCATTGCCGCATGCCGCGACGAAGCGGCAGCGTACCTCGCCATTAGCGGTCCGCACGACGGGCCGTGCACCACGCACGACTTCGATCACTGGCGAATGCGCGAACAGTTGCGCACCTTCACGACGTGCCGCATCGGCGAGACCGAGGCAGTATTTGAGCGGATGCAGATGACCGGAAAACGGGTCGTAGACGCCCGCCAGATAACGTTGCGAAGCGACGCGTGAACGCACTTCATCGGTATCGAGCCACGAGAGTTTCGTATAGCCCCAGCGTTGCGACGCCGATTCCATCCACGAACGCAAATCTGGCACACGCTTCGGTTTGGTGGCCACCGTCAGATAGCCGGAGGTGAAATCGCAATCGATGCCGTAGCGTTCGATGCGCTCGCGCACGAGAGCCACGCCTTCCACCGACATCGCCCACGCGGCGCGTGCGCCGTCGAGCCCGAGTTGCCGTTCGATGATCTCGTCTTTCGCGAAACCGACTAACGTCTGCCCGCCGTTGCGACCCGACGCGCCCCAACCGGGACGATGCGCGTCGAGTACAACCACCGACAATCCGCGCGCCCGGCATTCCAACGCCACCGACAAACCGGAGAAGCCCGCACCGATCACGCAGACGTCGGCCTCCAGCGTGCCATCGAGCATCGGATCGTCGGTAAGCGGACGCGCGGCGCTCGCCTCGTAGTAGGAGTTGGCGATCAGCGCATCGGCGCGGTGGTCGAGGGTGTTGAAGCCAGGAGTCGGTGCATTCATCAAAGCAGGTCCTTCATTCGATACCAGGCCATCGCAAGCACGAGGGCAGGGGTGCGCAGTGTAGCGCCGCCGGGGAAGTCGCGGTGACGAATCTTGCCGAACAGATCGAAGCGCGAGGCCTGACCGTCGATCGCTTCGGCGATCAGCTTGCCCGCGAGCCCGGTGGTGTTCACGCCGTGGCCGGAGAAACCCTGCGCGAAATACACCGTAGGCGATAGCCGGCCGAAATGCGGCGCGCGATTCATCGTAATGTCGACGAAGCCGCCCCACGCATAGTCGATTTTGACATCGTCGAGTTGCGGGAAAGTCTTCAGCATATCGCGGCGCATCGCTTCACCGAGGTTGCGCGGCGCGAACGTCGAATAGCTGACTTTGCCGCCCCACAGCAAGCGATTGTCCGGGGCAGGGCGGAAATAGTCCAGCACGAAGCGGCTGTCGCACACGGCCGCTTTCGCCGGCATCAGCGCTTCCGCGCGATCGGGGTCGAGCGGTTCGGTGGCGATCACGTAGGTGCCCACCGGCATGATCTTGCTGGCGAGATCCGGCGCGAGTTGGCCGAGATAGGTGTTGCAGGCGAGCACGACGAATTGCGCATTTACCTTGCCGCGCGCGGTTTCGGCCACATGCCGGCCGTTTTCCTGGCGCAACGCGGTGACGCAACTGTCTTCGAAAATCTGTACGCCGGCCGCGCGTGCCGCGCGCGCCAGACCGAGTGTGTAATTCAGCGGATGCAGATGGCCGCTGTCCGCATCGAACAATCCGCCGAGGTAGCGTTGCGATTGAACATAATCGCCGACGCCATCGGCGTCGACATACCTGAAGCGGTCATAGCCGAAGCGCCGTTGCGCTTCGTCGCGCCATTTCTGGAGCGCGTCTGTATCGCGCGGCTTGTTCGCCGCGGTCAGGTAACCGATGGTCAGGTCGCAGTCGATCTGATGCTTCGCGACGCGTTCCTTGACGATATCCAGGGTTTCGAGCCCCATGTCCCAAACACGCTTCACGTCATCCGCGGGCATGAACTTCGCGAATGTGTCGATATCGCAGGCAAAGCCGCCGATCAACTGGCCACCATTGCGGCCGCTCGCGGCCCATCCGACTTTCGATGCTTCGAGCACCGCGACAGAATGACCGCGCTCGGCGAGGTTCAACGCAGTCGAGATGCCGGTGAGGCCTGCGCCGATCACACAGACGTCGACGTTGAGCGTTTCTTCGAGGGGAGGGTGGCGGGTGGTGTCGTTTGCGGTTGCTGCGTAATACGAGGCGACGTGAGGCTGGTTCGAGAATTGGAGCATAGGCAGAGCATGCAGAAGAGGCCTTGGCGCGTGGCCCGCAGTGAAGCCGGGCCACGCGATGAGGCGGGTCGTGTTAGAACGAGTAGATGAACTGCGTCGCGAGCAGGTCGTTGGACTTGCCGTACGAGCCGTCGTTCTTCAGGAACACCTGTTTGTTCGCCCAGTCGTGACGATATTCCACCTTGACCGTGATCTGCTGGGTCGGGAAGAACAACAGGTCGAGTGCGACGTCCTGACGGGTGGCGCCCTTGCACTCGAAACCGTGATTCGACGAGTTCGCGAAGCAGTCTGCGCCGATGCCGAAGCCGTCAGCCGTATCCATGCCGTTGCCATTCAGCGCGATGCCACCGCCGCCGCCGCCGTTCTTGCTGTCGACGAGCAGGTCATAGCGTGCCGTCACGCCCATACGGCCCACCACCGGCATGCTGAACTTGCGGTGCGCGAGCAGCGAGAGGCCGTACCACTGCGCCTGGCCGCCGTTGTACGCGGCGTTCTGCTGCTGGCCGTAGTCGAGTTCGGCGTTGTACTGCACGTCGGCGAGCGTGTAGGTCAGGTCGGCTTCGGTGAAGAAGAACGTACCGCCCGAGCTCGGCGACTGGCCGCCTACGCCGTAGACGAACGAACCCGGAATCGGGTTGCCGTTGGCATCGAGTGCCTGCGCGCTAGGCAAAGTCTGACGGCCGATGTTGAACGAGCCGCCCACATCCAGTGCGCTAGACCACGTGTAGTCGACCCGTGACGTGAAGGTCGGGATCTTGTTGCTGGTCGTGATCGGATCGCCCAGCGCGTTGGTGCCGACCTGCGTCGTCGCGCCGTACGTGCGGTACTGCTCGTTGCCGAGGAAGAACTTCCACGCCCAGTTACCCGTCGTATAGTTCGCGCCGATACCGATGTAGCTGCCCGGATCCGAGAAGTCATACAGCAGGTTGTGCGTCAGCGTCAGCATCTGGTTCGATTGCTGCACTTCGTAACCGCCGAAGCTCGGAATCAAACCGGCAACGAGCGTCGTCGTCGCCGTCAACGGCACATTGATGACCGCCGTGTTCAGGATGTTGTTGCCGATATTGCCATGCTCGTTCGCAAGCAGCGTAATACCGTTGCCGCGGTTCGGCATCAAGGTGATTTCGGCCGACGGCGCCATCGGGCCGACACCGAAGGTCTTCTTGATGTCTAAGTACAGATCGCCGAACGTGCTGTTGAAGTAGTTGTAGCTACTTTCGTGGTTCGCGAACAGGAACGACGAGCTGCTCTGCGCGCGGTTATACAGGTAGGTCGGATCGATATAGCCAGTCACCGACAAGCCGGCGATCGGCCCCGTGTTCGCCGCGTCCACCAGCGAGTCGACCTTCAACTGCTGATTGGCGATCTGCTGCTTCATCGAATCGACCTGATCGTTGGTCAGCGTCGCCTGCGCCTTGCCGTAATCCGGCGAGGAGATGTCGACCGGCGCCGCCACCACAGCGGGAGCCGGAGCCGGTGCCGCGGTCGCTGCTGCTGCCGCCGCCTTCGGCTTGGACGCTACCTCGGAACGCAACTGCTTCACCTCCTTTTGCAGTGCGTTGAGCTGGGCCTGTAGCGCCTTGATCTGGTCGCTGGTGGCGTCTGCCATCGCAAAGCCTGGCAAACTCCCCGCCACCAACAGACAGATGAGCTTCTTTCTCATGCAAATTCTCCTTATTGGTCGTATTGCAAAAGGACTTCTTATGCGCGTGCCGTATCGAGCGACTTCCGTACGGCGGCTTGTTGTGGTGCTGACGGCAAGGGGTCGGCGGCTTCGGCAAGTGCGAAAGCCATCTGCATGTCGCGGTTGCGCTTGCGCTCACGCACTTGCATCCAGCGGTTGACGGCGATCACGCCGATCGTCACCGTAGTGATGAAGATCGTGGCGAGCGCGTTCATTTCCGGATTCAGGCCGAGACGTACACGCGAGAACACGACGAGCGGCAGCGTGGTCGAACCAGGACCGGACAGGAACGCGGAAAGCACGAGGTCGTCGAACGACAGCGTAAACGACAGCAGCCAGCCGGACATCAGGGCCTGCGAGATCAGCGGCAGTGTGATCAGGAAGAACACCTTGAAGGGCGTCGCGCCGAGATCGAGTGCGGCTTCTTCGAGCGACTTGTTGAGCTCCTTCACCCGTGATTGCACGATGATCGCCACGTACGACACGCAGAGCATCACGTGGCCGATCCAGATCGTGAAGAGGCCACGGCCCTTCGGCCAGCCGAGCATCTGTTCGAGCGCGACGAACAGCAACAGCAGCGAGATGCCCTGAATCACTTCAGGAATCACGAGCGGCGCGTTGATCATGCCGGCGAACAGCGTGAAGCCGCGAAAGCGACCGAACCGGGCCAGCACGAAGCCTGCCCACGTACCGATCACTACCGATGCACACGCGGTCAGCAGACCGATTTTCAGCGACAACCACGCTGCACTGAGCAGTTCCCCGTCTTGCAGCAGCGCGCCATACCACTTGAGCGAGAAGCCGGACCAGACCGTGACGAGCTTCGACTCGTTGAACGAATACACCACCAGGCTGATGATCGGGATATACAGAAACAGAAATCCGAACGTCAGCACGCTATTGGAAAGCGTTCTATTAGGCTTGATCATTTCGCACCTTCCAGTTCCTTGACCTGGTAGTACTGGAACACGGCCATCGGCACGAGCAGCAGTAGAACCATCGCGACGGTGACAGCGGACGCCATCGGCCAGTCCATATCGTTGAAGAATTCATCCCACATCACACGGCCGATCATCAGCGTGTCGGCGCCGCCCAGCAGTTCAGGAATCACGTACTCGCCGACCGCCGGAATGAACACCAGCAGGCTGCCGGCGATAATGCCGTTCTTAGACAGCGGCAAGGTGATGCGCGTGAACGCGGTCCACGGTTTGCAACCGAGGTCGTAGGCTGCTTCGAGCAGCGTCAGATCCATCTTCACCAGGTGTGCATACAGCGGCATCACCATGAACGGCAGGTACGAATAAACCATGCCGATATAGACGCCAATATCCGTGTGGTAGAGGCGCAACGGCGAATGGATCATGCCGATGGCCATCAGCGTGTGATTGAGCAGGCCGTCGTCCTTCAGAATGCCGATCCATGCATAGACGCGGATCAGGAACGACGTCCAGAACGGCAGCATCACGCCCATCATCAGCAGGTTGCGCTTGGTGGGTTCCGAGCGGGCGATGTAGTACGCAATCGGGTAGCCGATCAACAGGCAGAAGAAGGTCGAGACTCCGGCCATTTTCAGCGAGCTGATGTACGTGGCAACGTACAGATCGTCCTGCAGCAGGAAGGCGTAATGGCTGAGCTGCATGGCGAAGTGCACCATGCCGTCCTTGACCGTCACGAGATCCGTGTACGGCGGAATGCCAAGGCGCAGATCGGCGAAGCTGATTTTCAGCACCAGCACGAACGGCAACGCGAAGAACACGAAGAGCCACATGAACGGCACGCCGATCACGGTCGTACGGCCCGACGGCACCAGTATCGAGAGGCGTTTTTTCAGCGAGCCGAGCAGACGGCTGCCGGACGGCGCGCCCAGCACCGCGGGGGAGGAGGTAGTGGGATTGCTCATTGCGTCAGCACCACGCCGCTAGCCGGCGACCAGTAGACGAACACGTCGTCGTTATAGGACGGCGCACCTTCGCTCATCAGGTGCGAGCTGGAGAGATTCGACACGACCGTCTTACCGCTCGGCAGGCGCACGTGATACAGCGAATAGCTGCCCATGTACGCGACGTCCGAGACCACGCCGCGCGCCCAGTTGTGCGGCGTCGAGGGCTTGTCGAGCGAGACCTTCACGCGTTCCGGGCGCACGGAGATGCCCACCGGCATGCCGAGCGGGCCGGTAATGCCGTGGCTCACGTAGATGCGCGATTCGAGGTCTTCGCTTTCCACGAAGATATGGTCCGGCTCATCCGCGACCACGGTGCCTTCGAACAGGTTGGTCGAGCCGATGAACTCTGCCGAGAAGCGGCTATTCGGAAACTCATACACCTGGCTGGGCGAGCCGATCTGCACGATGCGGCCTTCGCTCATCACGGCGAGGCGCCCGGCCATCGTCATGGCTTCTTCCTGATCGTGCGTCACCATCACGCAGGTCACATCGACCTTCTCGATGATGTTCACCAGTTCGAGCTGGGTCTTCTGACGGATCTTCTTGTCGAGCGCCGACATCGGCTCGTCGAGCAGCAGCAGCTTGGGGCGCTTGACGAGCGAGCGGGCCAGCGCCACACGCTGCTGCTGTCCGCCGGACAACTGGTGCGGCTTGCGTTGCGCGTATTTGCTCATCTGCACGAGATGCAGCGCGTCGGCAACACGCTCCTTGATCTCGTTCTTCGGCGTGCCTTCCTGCTTGAGGCCGAAGGCGATATTCGCTTCGACGCTCATGTGCGGGAACAGCGCATACGACTGGAACATCATGTTGACCGGCCGCTTGTACGGCGGCATCGCGGCAAGGTCTTCGCCGTCGACGAAAATGCGGCCGGACGTGACCGACTCGAGCCCTGCGAGCATGCGCAGGAGCGTGGACTTGCCGCAGCCGGAGCTGCCGAGCAGCGCGAACAATTCGTTCTTCGCAATGCTCAGGTTGACGTTGTCGACAGCGGTGCTGTCGCCGAATTTCTTCACGACATTTTCGATGCGAACGAATTCGTCCGATTTCGATTTTGTCGTCGGGGCGGGGCGGGCCATCTGGGTGGCGCCGGCTACGCTATGTGATGTCGTCGAGTTCATGATGTAACCATTCCTTGCGGATCGCGAGCGCAAGTGTCTCCATACGAGTCGCGGGAAGCGGCTCGCAAGATGCGCTGCGATCGGAAAACATGGGACTGCGCGCCAGTGGGACGCTAATAGCACGCAGGCTGACTACCGTTACTGCCATTCATGCGCTCAGGGTTCGAGCGATCCCTGAGCGCGGGATCGATATTTTTAGTTTGGCTTAAATCAATGGCCGGTTTTAAGCTGCGCCCAAAGTCGATTTTCAAGGCGCAGAATGTCGGTGGGCATCGGTTTCATCAGTGTCATTTTGCTCAGCACTTCGTCGCCCGGATAAACGGTCGTGTCCTGTGCGACACCCGGAATGACGAACTGGCGCGCGGCCTTGTTCGCGGTCGGGTAGAACACTTCATTGGTAATCGCTGCGTTGACCTTCGGATCTTCGATGTAGTTGATCCACTTCAGCGCGGCTTCGGGATGCGGTGCGTCTTTCGGGATCACCATCACGTCGAACCACAGCAAACCGCCTTCCTTGACGTTCGAGAATTTCACCTGATACGAACGCTTGGCTTCTGCGGTGCGGCGGCTGGCGATGCCGACGTCGCCGGACCATGCCACCGCGACGCAGATGTCGTTGTTTGCGAGGTCGTTGATGTAACCCGACGAATTGAATTGGGTGATATACGGGCGGACTTTCTTCAGCACTTCGAACGCGGCCTGATAATCGGCGGGGTTCGTGCTGTTCGGATCCTTATGCATGTATTGCAAGGTGGCGGCGAACACGTCGACTGCCTGATCGAGGAACGACACGCCGCAGCCTTTCAGCTTCGACAGATTGGCCGGATCGAACACGAGTGCCCAGCTATCCACCGGCGCATTGGCACCGAGCGCCTTCTGCACGGCTTGCACGTTGTAGCCGATGCCGTCAGTACCGTAGGCCCAGGGCACACCGTACTGGTTGCCCGGATCGGCATCGGAGATCATCTTCATCAGCACAGGGTCGAGGTTCGACAGGTTCGGCAGCTTTGACTTGTCGAGCTTCTGATACACGCCGGCCTGAATCTGCTTGGCCATGTAGTTCGACGTCGGCACCACGATATCGTAACCGGAGCTGCCCGCGAGCAGTTTGGCCTGCAACGTATCGTCGCTATCGTAGTTGTCGTATTTGACGTGAATGCCGTCCAGCTTCTCGAAGTTCGGAATCGTGTCCTTCGCGATGTAATCCGACCAGTTGTACACATTCAGTTCCGTGTCGGCCGCAAGGGCCGGCGTAACCGACAACGCCGCAAAACCCGTGAAGGCGAGAAGCGCGGCCCCCGCGACCGCATGACGAAGATGACAAACGCTCATGGTTTTTTCCCTTGATGTGAAGAACCGGCATGAGCGCGTATCGTGGGTGTGCCCATGCCGGAACGAACTGCCGTTACGAAATTCCGAGTTGTTGTGCGGTCGCGTCGACGGCTTTTTTCGCCTTCGAAACGATCTCGTCGATTTCCAGCTTGTTGATCACGAGCGGCGGCGAGAGCAGCATCCGGTCGCCGGTGGCGCGCATGATCAGGTTGCCGTTGAAGCAGAAGTCACGGCAGATCGTGCCGACTTCACCGCCATTGGCGAAGCGCTTGCGCGCTTTCGGGTCTTCTGCGAGTTGCAGACCGGCCACCAGACCCGCACCGGAGATTTCGCCGATGATCGGGTGATTGGCGAAGGTGTCGCGCAACTTTTTCTGGAAGTACGGACCCGTGTCGGTCTTGACGCGCTCGACGATCTTCTCATCGCGCAGCAGCTTCAGATTGGCGATCGCCACGGCCGCGGCCACCGGGTGACCGGAGTACGTGAGGCCGTGATTGAAGTCGCCGTTCTCGATGATCGCCTTGGCAACACGATCGTGCAGGCCGACTGCGCCCATCGGCACATAGCCGCTTGTCAGGCCCTTGGCCAGCGTGATCAGATCCGGCTCGAAACCGAAGTGCTGATGCGCGAACCATTCGCCGGTCCGGCCGAAGCCGCCGATCACTTCGTCGGCGACCAGCAGGATGTCGTATTTGCGGCAGATGCGCTGGATTTCCGGCCAGTACGTCGAAGCCGGGAAGATCACGCCGCCCGCGCCCTGGAAAGGCTCACCGATAAACGCGGCCACGTTGTCCGCGCCGATTTCGAGAATCTTGGCTTCCAGTTGCTGCGCGCGGGCCAGAGCGAATTCTTCCGGCGTCAGATTGCCTTGTGCTTCGCCGAAGAAATACGGCTGGTCGATATGCACGATGTTCTCGACCTTCGAGGGCATCTGTTCGTGCATGTAGCCCATGCCGCCCAGCGTACCGCCCGCGATTGTCGAACCGTGATAGCCGTTTTTGCGCGAGATGACGAACTTCTTCGAGTGCTTGCCTTGCGTCGCCCAGTATTGGTGAACGATGCGCAGCACGGTGTCGTTGCCTTCCGAGCCGCTGTTGCAATAGAAGAAGTGGTTGAACGGTTCCGGCGCCAGCTCCGCGAGCAAGGCCGACAGTTCGATCACCGGCGGGTGCGTCGTCTTGAAGAAGGTGTTGTAGAAGGGCAGTTCCTGCATCTGGCGGTACGCTGCGTCAGCCAGTTCCTTACGGCCATAACCGACGTTCACGCACCACAAACCGGCCATGCCGTCGATGATCTTGTTGTCGTCTGAATCCCACAGGTACACGCCCTGTGCCTTGACGATTACGCGGCTGCCGCTGCGATTGAGCGAACCCATATCCGAAAACGGATGGATGTGGTGCGCGGCGTCGAGCGCGCGGTATTCGGCGGTGCTGCGTTGCTGTTGTGCGGCTTGTACGCTGGCCGCGGGTTGGGCCGTCTGCACGTAAGCGACTTCTTCTGTTCTGTAGCTCATACTGCCTCCAATTTTTTTGCGTTTGCGGGTGACGTCGTTAGCAAGGGCCTTAGACGTGCAGCAGCAAATGCCGGCGTTCCCACGAACTGATCACGCGGAAAAACGCTTCGTATTCGGTTTCTTTCAGTGCGAGGTAGGCCTTGACGAATTTTTCGCCGAGAATCTCGGCCATCGGTTCGCACGCGCCCATCAGCGTCAGCCCCTCTTCCAGATTGCGCGGCAACTGGTAGGGCAGCTCGTAACCGTCGCTGAGCAGCGGCTCGGTCGGTTCCAGATTTTGCGTCATGCCAAGATACCCGGCAGCCAGCGTTGCTGCGATCGCGAGATACGGATTGCAGTCCACGCCCGGAATGCGGTTTTCGATGCGGCGCGCAGCCGGGCCCGAATGCGGAATCCGGAAACCCACCGTGCGGTTGTCGTAACCCCATGCCACGTTGATCGGCGCAGCCATGAAGCGCGACAGGCGGCGATACGAGTTGATGTACGGCGCGAAAATCGGCATCAGTGCCGGCGTGTATTTCTGCAGGCCTGCGATATAGCCCGTGAAAAGCGACGTGGGCTTGCCGTCCGGACCGGTGAACAGGTTGTGGCCGGTTTCTTCGTCAACGAGGCTCTGGTGCATGTGCATTGCCGAGCCCGGTTCGCCTTCCATCGGCTTGGCCATGAAAGTCGCGTACATCTTGTGACGCAGCGCGGCTTCACGCACCGTGCGCTTGAACAGGAACACGCTGTCGGCGAGTTTCAGCGGATCGCCGTGCATGAAGTTGATTTCCATCTGCGCGGCGCCGACTTCGTGAATCAGCGTATCGACTTCCAGTTCCTGCACTTCGCAGTATTCATAGATGTCTTCGAACAGCGGATCGAATTCGTTCACGGCTTCGATCGAGTACGCCTGACGGCCGGTCTCCGGACGGCCCGTACGGCCGATCGGCGGTTGCAGCGGCAGGTCCGGGTCCTTGTTCATGTCGACCAGGTAGAACTCGAGCTCGGGCGCGATAACCGGCTTCCAGCCTTTGGCCTTATACAGTTCGAGCACGCGGCGCAGCACACGGCGCGGCGAGATGGCGACGGGCGTGCCGTCGAAGTGAACGCAATCGTGGATCACCTGGGCGGTCGGATCGACGGCCCACGGAATCATGCGGATGGTGCTGGCGTCGGGAACGCAGACCATGTCCGGGTCGGTGACGCCGGTGAGCGTGCCGTCTTCCGGATAGTCCCCTGTGACGGTCTGGATCATCACCGCCTGCGGCAAGCGCATGGATTCGCCGGATTCGAACTTGCTGCGCGGAATGATCTTGCCGCGTGCGATCCCGGCCATATCCGGAATGATCGCTTCGATTTCGGTGACGCGGTTCTTCTTCAGGAAGTCGTCGATTTCATGCATGGTTATTCTCTCAGTTTTGGTGCGCGACCGGCTCAGGCATGCGTGGCAGCGGCGGATGCCGCGCCATAGCCGGCCTTGGTGCGCATTCGATCGCGGCAGGCTTCGCCGAAGGCGCGGAAGATCGCGGTGGAAAGCGCGTCGTTGGCATGCTTCCATTCCGGGTGCCACTGCACACCCAGCGCGAAGGCACGCGCATCTTTCACGCTCACCGCTTCGATCAATCCGTCCGGCGCGGTGGCTTCTGCCACCAGACCCACGCCCAGCCGCTCGACGCCCTGACCGTGCAATGAATTCACACGCGCTTCATTCGTGCCGCCCGCGAGGCGCTGCAACAAGCCGCCCTGCGTCAGCGTGATCGAATGCGACGGTGCGTATTGCACGTCGAGGTCGTCTTCCTTGTTCTCGCGATGGTCGTTCAACCCGGCCACCGCGTGAACGCTTTGATGCAACGTCCCGCCGAACACCACGTTCATTTCCTGAAAGCCCCGGCATACCGCCAGCACCGGCACGCCTGCGGCGATCGCGGCGCGCAGCAGCGGCAGCGTCGTCGCATCGCGTGCGGCGTCGTGCAGCGTGCCCGGCGCGCTGGGATGGCCGCCGTAGCGGTGCGGCTCGACATTCGAATAGCTGCCGGTGAACAGTAAGCCGTCGACAGTAGCCAGCACGTCCTCGGTGGACTGACGCTCGCCGAGCGCCGGCAGCAACATGGCCAGTGCCTGCGAGCCGTCCACGATCGCGGCGATGTACTTCTCGCCGGTGACGTGCGACGGGTGGACTCCCATCATCGTTCTGTCGGCGCTGATGCCGACGAGGGGTTTGTTTCGCATATCAGATAGACGTGTATGTTCCCCGCGGGACGCGGCATGAACAACGTTAAACACGGCGCGGCAACATTCCGCAGCCGGACGCAAGGCGTCAGGCCACCGGGTAGTGCAGGCGGTCGTCGTCAGCGGGACGCGCCGCGCGTGATAATTAGATGTGCCGTTCGATTCGGTCCGTTGCGGTGCGCAACTGATCTGATCCGCATGAGGCGCTGCGCGGCAGACGGCACCGCACACGCACGAACGCATGGCTCGAGAGAGCGCGCTCACGCAAACGGACGAATCGAACGACGGAAAAGGGGGAGGCGCTACGGCAGCAGCGAGGCGACTTCGTCCGTGCGCACAGCAATGAAGGCGCGCGCGGAGATGGAGTTGTGACGTCGAACTGAACGGCGGGACAGGATCGTGAAGACGGACAGAAAGCGGCGGAACGCAAGGCTGCCGTTGCTGCCGTCGGCGATGGCGCCGTCAGCGCGAGGACAACTCGCCTGACTTCGATTCCATCTCACCAAAGGGCCTCGGACTCTCACGATTACACTCGACTAGCGACGTTGAAAGTATTGAACGCTTGCTCGAAAAACGCACAGGGCGTTTAAAGAAACATGACGCTGGGATGACCGTCTCTGACCGTTGCGAACCAGGTTCGCTGCGTCAAAAACACATGTTCGTGTTTCGTGACGTCGGCATGACGATCGCCTGAGAACCATCGTATACGAGCCAATAATGCCGTCAAATCATTTTTATAAAAGATTTATCAGGGCTTTCCCGAGGGTGTCCGCGGAATCCCGGTCAGCGGGAACATTCGTTGCGCAAATCATATTTCGGAATCCTTTCAGGGTTTTCCCCAGCGGCGCAACGATTAAAGTGATTAGAATATTCAACACTCGCGGGCACACATTGCCCGAGCCCACGCGCCCGATCGTCTCCCATGTCAGAGAACCTAGCGATGTCCATAGAAGTTGCGACCCGCCTGCAGTACATCCGTAAGAAGAATGGTCTGTCCCAGCGTGAGCTGGCGAAACGGGCGGGGGTCACCAACGGCACGATCTCGCTGATCGAGCAGAACCGCGTAAGTCCGTCGGTGGGGTCACTGAAGAAACTGCTTGAATGCATACCAATGAGTCTCGCCGAGTTCTTCACTTTTGAAGTCGAGGTGGAACGCTCGGTCGTGTCGCGCCGCGCCGACATGCCGAATCTCGGCAATGAGTCGATCGAGTTCTATCTCGCCGGCTCCAGTGTGAAAGACCGCAATATGGGCATTCTGCGCGAGGTCTATCAGCCGCTCTCGGATACCGGGCCGGAAATGCTGGAGCACGAGGGGCACGAGGGCGGGGTGGTGGTCAGCGGTCAGATCGAACTGACGGTCGACGGCGTCACGTGGCTGCTCGACCCCGGTGACAGCTATTACTTCGAAAGCCGTCTACCGCATCGTTTTCGCAATCCCAGCGCGGAGCATCTCTGCGAGATCGTGTCGGCCAATTCGCCGCCCACGTTCTAAAGACTCCGCGCCAACGCGCCGCGACGCAGTTCCAGGCCGCTCGAAGTCGGAGCCGGCGTGCGTCGAGCGCATAACAATGAGGCATCCTGATGGACAAGAAATCTCTCGCTTTCTGGCAAGACAAAGCCTCTACGCTTTCGATCGAAGGCCGTGCGTTTATCGACGGCGAGTACCGTGACGCCGCAGGCGGCCGCACGTTCGACTGCCTGAGCCCGATCGACGGCAAGCTGCTTGCCAAAGTGGCTGACAGCGGGGCGACGGATGTCGACGCCGCCGTGGCAGCCGCGCGCCGCGCGTTCGATTCCGGCGTGTGGTCGGGCCTCAATCCGCGCAAGCGCAAGGCGATCCTCCTGCGCTGGGCCGCGTCGATCCGTGAACATATGGACGAACTCGCGCTGCTCGAAACGCTGGACGCAGGCAAGCCGATCGCCGACACCACCTCGGTGGACGTGCCGGGCGCCGCCTATTGCGTCGAGTGGTTCGCTGAAGCCATCGACAAGGTCGGCGGCGAAGTCGCGCCGGCCGATCATCATCTGGTGGGGCTCGTCACGCGCGAGCCGATCGGCGTCGTAGCGGCTGTTGTGCCGTGGAATTTCCCGATTCTGATGGCGTCGTGGAAGTTCGGCCCGGCGCTCGCCGCGGGTAACAGCGTCGTGCTCAAGCCTTCGGAGAAGTCGCCGCTTACCGCGATTCGCCTCGCTCAACTCGCGTTGGACGCCGGCATCCCTGCCGGCGTGTTCAACGTGGTGCCCGGCGCGGGCGAACCGGGCAAGCTGCTGGCGCTGCATCAGGACGTGGACTGTCTCGCCTTCACCGGCTCGACCAACGTCGGCAAGCTGATCATGCAATACGCCGGTCAATCGAACCTGAAACGCGTGTGGCTCGAACTCGGCGGCAAGTCGCCGAACATCGTGATGCCCGATTGCCCCGACCTCGACCGCGCGGCAAACGCAGCGGCTGGCGCGATTTTCTACAACATGGGCGAAATGTGCACCGCAGGTTCGCGCCTGCTCGTGCACAAAGACATCAAGGACGTGTTCCTCGACAAGCTGATCGCCGCCGCGCGCAGCTATACGCCGGGCAATCCGCTCGACCCGCAAACCTCGATGGGCGCGATTGTCGATAACGTGCAACTCGAACGCGTGCTCGGTTATATCGAAGCGGGCCGCGCCGAAGCGAAGCTGCTGCTGGGTGGTTCGCGCGTCAAGCAGGAGACCGGCGGCTTCTATATCGAACCGACCATCTTCGAGATCCCGGCGACCGGCGCGAAGGTTGCGCGCGAGGAAATCTTCGGGCCGGTGTTGTCGGTGATTACGTTCGACACGGTTGAAGATGCGATCAGGATCGCTAATGACAGCGAGTATGGTCTTGCCGCCGCCGTGTGGACTTCGAACCTCACCACCGCGCATGAAGTGTCGCGCAAGCTGCGTGCCGGGACGGTATGGGTCAATTGCTACGACGAAGGCGGGGACATGAATTTCCCGTTCGGCGGCTACAAACAATCGGGCAACGGCCGTGACAAGTCGTTGCACGCGCTGGAGAAGTACACCGAGCTGAAGTCCACGCTCGTTCGGCTGCGCTAAAGGATTCGCAAGCCAGCGCGGCGGCGTTTGAAAGAAACGCCGTCGCGTTCCCAATGAATCCGAGGCCGGACGTTGCACGCATTACCTGGAAGCCCCGCGTGCGGCTCCGGCATGTTTATCAGGTATCAGGTCATCCATGACTGAACTCGTTTATGGCGACGGCGCGATCCGTCGCCCGTCGCTTTATGGCTCGTCGATCGAAAACACCTATGCGGGTGTGTTGTCGTTCATGCGCCGCAAGTACACCCGTGAACTCGACGGCGTCGACGTCGTGGTCTCCGGCGTACCGCTCGATCTCGCCACCACGTTCCGTTCGGGCGCGCGTCTTGGCCCGGCGGCGGTGCGCGCGGCGAGCGTGCAATTGTCGGAGCTGCATCCGTATCCGTGGGGCTTCAATCCGTTCGACGATCTCGCCGTGACGGACTACGGCGACTGCTGGTTCGACGCGCACAATCCCATGACGATCAAGGAATCGATCGTCGAGCATGCGCGCACGATTCTGCGTTCGGACGCGAAGATGCTGACGCTCGGCGGCGATCACTACATTACGTATCCGCTGCTGATCGCGCATGCGGAGAAGTACGGCAAGCCGCTCTCGCTGATCCATTTCGACGCCCACTGCGATACCTGGGCCGACGATAGCCCGGACAGCCTGAATCACGGCTCGATGTTCTACAAAGCGGTGAAAGACGGCTTGATCGATCCGAAGACTTCGGTGCAGGTCGGCATTCGCACCTGGAACGACGACTTCATGGGGATCAATATCCTCGACGCCGCATGGGTCCACGAACATGGCACGCGAGCGGCGGTGGAGCGGATCACGTCCATTGTCGGCCAGCGGCCCGCGTATCTGACCTTCGATATCGACTGTCTCGATCCGGCGTTCGCGCCGGGCACGGGTACGCCGGTGGCGGGCGGTTTGTCGTCGGCACAGGGGCTGGCCATCGTGCGCGGACTGGGTGCGTTGAACCTGGTGGGCGCGGATGTGGTGGAAGTGGCGCCCGCTTATGACCAGAGCGAGATCACGGCGATTGCCGCCGCGCATATTGCGTGCGATCTGTTGTGTCTTTGGCGGCAGAAGAAGGTCGCTGAACGCTAGGCACGTTCAATCGTCTTGAAGCGCAATCCAGGCTCAGCCCATCGACGACGATCGATCGGGCTGACGCCGGCCTTCGCGCAAGCCGAGCGTGTAGACAACAAGCGCGCCGCTCATGATCGCCAGTTGCCACAACAGCATGTCGCTGCCGCGTGCTTTCATGGCGAAACCGGCAATGAGCGGCCCCACGATCGAACTCGCGGTAAAGGTGAGCGACACCAGCCGCATGTTGCGCGTAAGCGCGGCTTTGTCGCTGCATGCCGCCGCGACCATGCCGAGTGTGATGTACGCGCTGTTCATGCCGCCGAGCAGCAAGGCGCTCGCGCCGGCGAGCCATGAGGCGGGCGCGGCGAGCGCGAACCCGCAGATCGCCAGCGTGCTGAGCGCGGCGCAGACGATCACCGTGGCCGCCAGGCCCGCGCGATCGGCGAACCAGCCGACCGGAAATTGCAGCGCCATGCCGCCGACACCGAATAACGTGAGTAGCGTGGCCGTCTGTGTGGTGCTGAGACCGTGGGCGTCGGCAAAGAGCGGGAAGAGCCCGTAGAGCGCGCCATCGCCGATGCCGCCTGCCGCGACGACCACCATGCCGAGGCTGACCATTGGGGCGATAGGGCCGATAGGGACGACCGGGGCGCTTTTCGCGGCGCTGTCCGCTCGCGCAGGCCGTGCTGGTTTGACAACAGGGTGCTTGTCGTCCGACGCAGTCAGCCACAGGGGAAGGGCCGCCACAAACGTGAAGGCTGCGCCAGTCGCGAACGTAATCCGTCCGTCGACTGCGCACCACACCGCGAACGCCGGGCCGATGACGCCGGCGGTGGCAATCAGCGCTTCGTGCACGCCCACTACACGTCCGCTGGATTCGGCCGGCACAAGCCGATAGAGCCACGTTTCATTGGCGATCCAGCGCAAACCGATGCCGAGTCCGGTCAACAAGCCAGGCACGAGCCATAACGGCCACCACAGCGCGTTCATCGTTGCGAACGCAACCACTGTGGCGGCGAGACCGAGCGATACCGTGCGCTTCGCACCGATCCGCTCCACCAGCCACGGCGCGATCAACAAGCCGGCCAGCATGCCGGTCCATTGCGAAGCGGAGAAGAGGCCGGCGCGCGGTGCGTCGAGGCCACGCTGCGCCAGCCACACCGGCAGCACCATGAAGCCGATGCCGAACTGGCCGATCTGCGAGAGCGCCGAGACCGCGGTCAGCGCGGCGATCGCCGGCCAGCGCACCGGCGCGGCGGCATTCATGTGCCGCTCCGCGCGGGCATGGGCAGACCCTGTTCGCGGCATTCGACCGGGCAGCCGGCTTTCAGGCAGGGGCCGTCGTCGCAAAGGCGGCACAGTTGCATGGCGTGCGCCGGATCGCGGGTCTCGTTCCACAGGATCTTGATCAGCAGGCTTTCGAACACCTCACGTTCGTGCTCGTCGAGCTGCCCGACGATGCGTTGGAGCATCTGGTCACGTGCCGTTTGCAGGCGTTTGGCTTCACGCTTGCCGGAAGCGGTCAAGGCAAGCGCGACGGAACGTCTATCCGTGCCGGATTTCTTTTCGACGAGGCCCGCGTCCACCAGACCCGCAACGGCGCGGACCGCGGCCGGATGCGAAAGATCGACCGCCTCGCGCAATACTTCAATGGATGAATCGGGATATTGACCGACCGCGTTGAGCATGGCACGGGCAGTGGGGCCCGCGAGCGCGGCCACGGTAGGCTGCGCGTTCATCTCGTCCGTGACCAGCAGGGCGAGCACGCCAAGCAGGTTTTCTGTGCGCTGCGTCATAGCGGTACCTCAATGTGTGCAACGTGCATATATGCATAGTGCACACATTGAAGATGATGCGCAAGCGGTTTTTAATGCCGCCCCATTGTGTTCGGTGGGGTGGGTTCAAGCGCCCGTCGTCACTTCGCCAACCGCGCCCGCACGGTGTATTCGCCCTCGTTACCCTCGTCGTCCGCCATATGGGCCATCGCCGTCTCGAAGTCGGGCGGCAGCGGCTCGACTGGATAACCGCGTTTTTCCCATGCGTCGAGGCCGCCCTTGAGCGCGCGGACGTGATGGATATTCTTTCGATGCAGTTGATTGACGATGCGCTTGGCCGTCGCTTCGTTAGGACAGACGCAGTAGACGACAATCGGCCGCTTCAGTAAGTCGGGATGCAGGGGCTCGGGCGAATCGAGGTCCAGCAACTGCGCGCCCGCGATCCGGTGCGATTCTTTCGCGCGGATGCTGTGCGGCCGGGCATCGAGGATCAGCGGCGGCTCATTGGACTTCATCAGTTCGTCGAGCTGGTCCGGCGAGATGCGTATATGCGCGAGCCAGCGGCGGAACTGCCAGCGGCGCACGTAGCGATAGAGGAGCACGGCAAGGAAGATCGCCGCGAACGCGTCGAAAATCGTGCCGCCGTGATGGCGCACGAGCAGCACGAGCTGCACGATCTGATCGTCAAGCGCCGCGCCGCCGATCACCCACACGCTGGCCCACAGCATCGCACCGACAAAATCCCACAGCAGAAACACGCCGACGTTGATTGGCGTGGTGCCGAGCAGCGGCGCCGAGATCAGGCCGAGTCCCGGCAGAAATTTGGCGACAGTCAAAATCGGCGCGCCGTACCGTTCATAGGTATTGCGTGCGACACGGACGGTGGTGTCGAGCGAGAGTGAGAAGCGCACCAGCTGATTCAGCAAGCGCCGGCCGTATGTTCGTCCAGTGAAGAACCACAGCGAGTCTGCCAGCAGTGTTGCGCAGACGGCAGCCCCAATGACGCTGGCATAAGAGGTTTGTCCCATGGCGGCCATCGTTCCGCCGAGGATCAGCATCGGCGCCGCCGGAATCGGCAAGCCGAGTTGCGTGACGAGCACGCTCATGAACACGGCCCACACGCCCAGCGAGGGTGGAATAGCAACCGGAAAATGCCACACAACCACGCTCCTGTTGATGCGATGAAGGGATCTGGAACAGCCCGTACCTGGCCGGCGTGCGTTGCGAACACGTCGTGCAGGGCCTGTTCTTGCCGGACAGCGGCCCGCTGCATGGCTCGTTCAGCTGGCCGGTGGCACGAACGCAGCAGCACGAACTTCGGATTTAAGCACAGGTTGGTGAAATGGCGCTGCGGGGCGGGCTGAGTACCTGAAAAAAATTAAGGGAATGGAGCGATTGACCGTGCTGCGGTGCCTCTGTGGAGCCTGTCCCTGCCGCTGCTCAACGCGGAGCAAAGCGCCAGATTGACCGGGACGGCAGCGAGTCGAAGTTCGCTACAATCGTCGTGCACATACAGATACAACGGAGACACAACATGGCAAACCTTCAGCCGATCAGCCGCTATCCCGTGCCTGAGCCTGACGCGTGGCCGGACGACATCCGCGCCCGCATCCTCAAAGTGCAGGAGAAAGCCGGTTTTGTTCCGAACGTATTCCTGACGCTGGCGCACCGGCCGGATGAATTCCGCGCGTTTTTTGCGTACCACGACGCGTTGATGCTGAAAGAGGGTGGCCTCACCAAAGGCGAGCGCGAGATGATCGTCGTCGCGACGAGCGCGGTGAATCAGTGCCTGTATTGCGTGGTCGCGCACGGGGCGATTCTGCGCATTTACGAAAAGGCGCCGTTGCTTGCGGATCAGGTGGCAGTCAACCATCGCAAGGCGGATATCACGGAGCGCCAGAAGGCGATGCTCGACTTTGCGCTGAAGGTTTGCCGTGAATCCGGCACGGTCGACGATGCCGATTTTCAGACGCTCGGTAAGCACGGCTTTTCGGATGAAGACGTGTGGGATATCGCGGCCATCACCGCATTTTTCGGTTTGTCGAACCGGATGGCCAACGTCATTTCAATGCGCCCGAACGACGAGTTCTATCTGATGGGGCGTGTGCCGAAAGCGGCGGCGGACGCGCCGCGAAAATAGCATCGGGGCCGCGAGTAGCGGACTCGCGGTGTGTGCGGATACGTGCTCACGCTTGCTCGCACCCGAACCCTCACGCAGCCGCCGGCTCTGACCGGATTGCGGGCGTGCTGACGGCCTTGTCGTCGATCGGGAAGTGCAGCATCGCGGCGATGAGTCCTGCGACGACCGTGGCTTCCCACAGTAGCGAATACGACCCGGTCAGATCGAACACCAGGCCGCCTAGCCATGCGCCGAGAAACGAGCCGATCTGGTGGCTCAGAAAGCAGACGCCAAAGAGGCTGCCGAGGTGCCGCGTGCCGAAGACTTTCGCCACGAGTCCGCTCGTCAGCGGTACGGTCCCGAGCCAGGTTAGCCCCATCACCGCCGCGAAGATCACGACCGAAGCGGAGGTCTTCGGCAGCAGAAAGAAGGCGCCGATCGTCACGCTTCGAATGAGGTAAAGCCAGCCAAGTACATGGTGCTGCCGAAACCGGCCGCCCAGCCAGCCGCATCCCCAACTGCCCGCCATATTGAACAGGCCGATCAGCGCGAGCGCGGTGGCACCCAGCCCAACCGGCATATGGCAGAGCGTCAGATACTCAGGCAGATGGGTGGCGATGAACGCGAGCTGAAATCCACAGGTGAAGAAGCCGAGCGTCAGCAGTCGATATCCCCGATGCTGGATCGCCTGAGCGAATACCTTGCGAAGAGGCGCAGCGGGCGGCTCCTGAACCTGCATGCCGACACTCGCGCGCCGGTCGAGCACCATGCCGAGCGGCGCGATCAGCAGCATCAGGAAGGCCAGCACGAAGAGCGAGGTGGCGATACCCGAGCTGAGTCGAATGCTCTGCACGAGCGGGATCATCAGCACCTGTCCTGCCGAGCCGCCTGCGCTGACGAGACCCATCGCCATGCTGCGTTTTTCTGGGGAAGCGATGCGGCCGACTGCCGGCAACACCACGCCGAACGTCGTGCAACTCACTCCGATGCCGACCAGCAAACCCATACCGACAATCAGCAGCGGGCCCGACGGCGCGACCGCCGCGACGCCCAGGCCCGCGGCAAACGTCGTCGCGCCGAACGCGACTACCGGCGCCGAGCCATAGCGATCTGCGGCAGCGCCCGCGAACGGTTGCGCGAAACCCCATACCAGGTTGTGCAGCGCGATGGCGAAAGCGATCAGCGTGACGGGCATTCCGCGGTCGAACGAGAACGGCCCAATGAAGAGGCCGAAGGTCTGCCGGATGCCCATGGCGGCGCTCAGAATCAGTGCGCCAGCGATGATCACGAGCGTCGTCTGACTCAACGGGATGGCGAGGCGTTTGCTATTTGTCGTGGACATGGATCTGATCTCCTTGGACACCATGGTCGCAGCGAGCGTCAGAAGCGGCAAAAGAAAAGATTTTGACGACGGGTGAGTGTGGCTCACCTGACCAGATAGAGGGCGTGCAGGGTTTAGTGGTTGGCGCCGCGCGATTCCGCGTCGGCAGCATCGGACGGATTGGCGAACGGTTCAGCCTCGCTGAGCAGCCACCGTTTGAAGTCGGACAGTTCCGGGCGATTCTCCGCGCTATCGGTGTTTTGCGCGCTCACCAGCCAATATGCCGTGGAGGAGGCGATCGTTTGTGGACTGGCCTCGACGAGCGCACCGCTTGCTAGATCGCGGTCGACCAGCGGCCGTCTGCCGAGCGCGACGCCGAGACCCATGCTCGCGGCTTCGAAAGCGAGTTGTATCGTGTCGACGCGCAACCCGTCGTTCAGGTCGATACCATCGATGGCGGTCCCATCGATGGCGACCCCGTCGAACCACGCCTGCCAGTCCTCGCTCGCCGAGTTCACGTGAATGAACGTCGCGTGACGCAGATCGATGTTGCCATGCGCGTCGCGCAGGTTATTCACGTACGCCGGGCTGCACACCGGCACGAGGCGTTCGCCGAACAGACGCGTCCACGCGGTCCCCGCGACCGGGGCGCGGCTCAGGCGAATGGCGAAATCGAAACCGTCGACGGGAAAGCCGACCTGACGGTGCGAGGTATCGACGGTGACGTTCGCATCCGGCCAGCGCGCACGAAAGGCGGCGAGGCGCGGCAAGAGCCAGCGCGAGGCGAGCGTGGGCGCGCAACTCAGCGCGATCGGGCGATTCGCACGGTGGTTCGGCAGGCGTTGCGTGCCGATCGCGATCAACGAAAACGCTTCGGATACGTACGACAGATAGTCGGCGCCTGCCGTCGTCAGCGAAATTCCACGCGGCTCGCGTACGAACAGTTCGACGCCGAGCGATTGTTCGAGGCCGACGATACCGTGGCTAATCGCGCTCGGCGTGACGTTCAACTCCGCGGCGGCGAGCTTGAAACTCTGATGCCTGCCGGCCGCTTCGAAAAAACGAAGCGCGGGCAGGGGTGGCAGACGAAGCGGCATGGGGCATCCTCAAAGGCGGCGCGGCGGGCGCCGTGACGGTGCAAAAGTGCGCCGGCGCGCGCATGCTGTTTCGGGAAAGGATACCTTGCAATGAGGTTTCGATTACCGCCGCGGACAGGCCAGCAAAATATTTCGCCGACGTTGTCGATTCGCCGGCATGCCGTTCGTCGTGGCTATATAAGGGCAAAAGATGCGCTCGCGGCAGCGTCATGTCATGCCGTGCCGCTATCGCGCCCTTAATCCTTGTTACCGCAACAGGAGGTGGCTGATGAATGACGTAGACCCATCTGCACAAACGTTGAAGCCGGCCCGGCAGCTGGCCGAATCGCCCGCTCGCTTTCCGGGCGAGAGCGCGGAATATCGCAGCGCGCGCAACGACCTGCTGGCCGAGGAAATCGAATTGCGCCGCCATATCGAACGCGTGGCCGCGCTGCGCCGCGCACTGCCGCCTGGCGGTATCGTGCCGCAGGACTATCTGTTCGAGGGCGAGACGGGCCCGGTGACGCTGTCGGAAATGTTCGGCGCGCATGACACCCTCGTCACCTACAACTGGATGTTCGGCCCGCAGCGCGAGCGCCCCTGTTCGATGTGCACTTCGCTCCTGAGCGCTTACGACGGCGAAATGCCCGACATATTGCAACGCGTGGCCTTTGCGGTGATCGGCCGCTCGCCGATCGACAAGCTGGTGGCCTTCAAGAAAGAGCGCGGCTGGCGGCACCTGCGGCTGTATTCGTCGGGCGGCAACACTTTCAACCGCGACTACGCCGCTGAAGTTCCGGATGGCGGCGACAATCCCGCCTTCAACGTGTTCACGCGTTCGGGCGGTACGGTGCGGCATTTCTGGGCCGAGGAGATGGGACCGTCGACAGCGGACCCGGGTCAGGATCCGCGCGGCGCACCCGATGTGATGCCGATCTGGACGGTGCTCGACATGACACCCGGCGGCCGCGGCAGCGACTGGTATCCGGAGTTGGAGTACGACACTGTGCCGCGTTAGTCGCGCGGTTTCATGCAGGTGTGCGGTGCGCCTGTCGTGCTGATTCGCACGAGGCAGGGGAGGTGAGCATCTACGTCTCGACGACGTCACTCTGCCCGAGCATGGTCTGCAAATAGGCCGGGACGGCGCTTGCCCGCATCGGCCTGCCGAACAGATAGCCCTGCAGCGCGCGAGCGCCCAGCGCCTTGACGACGTCGGCTTGCGACGACGTCTCGAGTCCTTCCACGATGCATTCAAGTCCGAGGTTTCTGCACAGATCGAGCACCGACTTGACGATCTTCTTCGACGCGCTATTGGAATCCACGTCGGTCATGAAGCTGCGGTCGATCTTGATCGTATCGAAGGGCAGGCGATGCACGTAGCTGAGGCTCGAATAACCGGTGCCGAAATCGTCGAGCGAGACACGGCAGCCGGCTTGCTTGATCATCGTCAGCGAGCAGTGGGCCTGCTCGAAATCGCGCGTGACCGCGGTTTCCGTGATCTCGAAGTTGACGTGATGCGCGGGCACGCCGCTCGCCAGCACGATATCGACCAGGCGGCGAGCGCGCGGCGAAGTCGAAATATCGATCGCGGAGAGATTGAACGACAGATAGAGATCGGATGGCCAGCGCGATGCTTCATCGAGCGCTTTGCGCAGCAGCACCTCAGTGACGCGCAGAATCAGGTCGGTACGCTCGGCAATCCGAATGAATTCCTCTGGCCTCACTGCGCCTAGCCGCGCGTTGTGCCATCGCCCGAGCGCCTCCATGCCGATGGTGCGTTGCGTGAGCACATCGTAGATCGGTTGAAACTCGAGGAACAGTTCGGACTCCAGGTCCGCATGGCGGAGTTCCTGGGCGACGAGACTTGAGCGCCGGATCCGCGTCTCATGTTCCGTCGAGAAAATCACCGGTGTGCCGCGACGGCTTTCCTTGCCGACGTACAAGGCGGCGTCGGCGCGTTCGAAAACCTGCTGGACTGTCGTACCCGCTTCAGGAAACGCGGCCCAGCCGATCGTTCCCGTCAGTTCGGCGACGTTGCCGGCCACCCGATAGGGCTGGCCGAGCGCTTCGCAGATGCGCTCTCCCAACTCGACGAGCGTCTCGTTCGGCAGTTTGTGTTGGGCCAGCACGCCGAATTCGTCGCCGCCCAGGCGCGCGAAGAAGATGCCCGGTTCCGCGAGCGTCAGCAAGCGCACACCGACTTCCTGCAGCACGAGGTCGCCGCTGGCATGTCCGTAGATATCGTTGACCTGTTTGAAGCCGTCGAGATCGATCAAGCCGACATTGAATCCGCCACCGGCGGCGGGCGTCTGTTCCGATAGCGCGCGCAGCGACGCAAAGAAACTGCGCCGGTTGGGCAGGTCGGTCAGGCTATCGATGCTTGCGAGCCTGAAGTTATCGTCGCTGAGCTTTTGCGTTTTCTGCTGGCTCACCTGCAATTCGCGCTGCGCGTGCACCACGCCGGCAAACGTCCGGTAATACAGCTCGATGATGAAGGCGAGTGCGACGCCGACCAGCGTCATGTCGATGGCCATCGCGATGAAGACAGGAGAGCGCGTGGAGACCATGAACGTCGAAAAGATCAGGATGACGATCGATAGCAGAAGCAGGGCGGCCGCCCGCAGATGCATCAGGCAGAACACGCAGCCGACCAGGGTCGTCGCCATATAAAACGCGACCTGGGCCTGCTCATAGGCGGAGCCGTACGGAAACAGCAGGAGCGACCAGGTGCTGAAGGCGACGGCGAAGATGCCCGCGAGCCAGATCAGCTTGCGTAGTTCGGGCACGGCCTTGTCGTGCGTCAGAACCCGGTGCCGGACGCGCCACCAGCGCACGCAACGGATGATGCACAGCACGCAGAGCGCCGCGGGGAAGTAGATGGACAACCAGGCCGGCGCCGATCCCAGATGCGTGACGGCCACCGCCATCGTGTTGACGATCAGGATGAAATAAAGCAGCGGTATCTGGTGGCCGAATGCCTGGAGTTGCGAGCGCACGAGTTCCGGGTCGCCTTCCGCGACCGATAGCGCTTCCCTCAATCTGGCTAACCGAACCATGCCCGTCCTTGTAACGTTTGCGCTGCACACGCAGCTTTGTATATCGGCAACGTCGGTGAGACCTTGAGAGAATTCTCAGTGGAAAAAAATCATGCGTGTTGAACGAGCGGTAAATACGCCCTGGGAGATCGTCGGCGATGAGTCATTTGTGCCGCGTCAGCCTGCGCGAGGTCCGCCGGTTCGCGGCGTAGAGATGTTGTATGACGTCCTTGTTTTTCAGCGGCGCAGGCTGTTCCGCTGGCGAGTCTTGCGTGATTTTTCGCGCTACAGCGCCGCGCCGACCCGCATCACGCAGGCGAAATCGCCGGCTGCCGCGGTCGCACAAGACCAGGCGGCGAGCGCCAGGCATGTTGCAATATGGCGAATTTTCATTGTTTTATTCTTCCCGGATTTTTATTGCTGAGCGTGGCGCGGTGCTGAATCGCGAATCTTTGCGATCCCCCATAACATCGTAAAAAACCATGGTGGCAGCCGATTTGCCGCCGCTAAATCACTGAAATTGCAACGGATTGTGATACGCCGCGGAGAGCCGTAAAGCGGGAGAAATGCGTAAGCGCGCGATTCTTATAGCACTTTGGGACAAAAAAACGTCAAATTGCCGCTGGGCGGGCGATACAAGGCTTACATCCAAGGTTTGCGCGAATACGCGCCTATGCGTTAGTGTGTCGGTCCCGGCGCAACAGATGTGGCGCCGGTTCCATGATTACCATACGGGAAGTGCTATGAACAAACAGGAACTGATTGATGCAGTCGCCGCAGCGACGGGCGAAAGCAAAGCGGCCACCGGCCAAACCATCGACGCTATCGTCGAAGCGGTGACCAAAGCCGTGGTGGGTGGCGATACGGTGCAACTGGTCGGTTTCGGTTCTTTCTCGACCGGCGCGCGCGCAGCACGCGTGGGTCGCAATCCGTCGACCGGTGCAGAAATCCAGATCGCCGCAGCCAAGACGGTGAAGTTCACCGCCGGCAAGGCATTCAAGGAAGCCGTCAACGCGTCGTAATGCAACGCGCCTCGCGCTGGAGCATCCACGCGCGCTGTTTTAGTGCGCGGTGCCCGATGCATCGGGCGTGAGGAAACACGCGCTGCCCAACACCGGTGAGGGTGTTATATCGGTGGTTGGTGCGGCGCGTGTGGTGCTTATGTTGCTGTTGTTTGCTTCAGGTTTGCGTCGTGCACGCTCGCGTTCCAGCCTTTATTGATGCTCATCGTGATGGTCATCGGACGGTTACTGGATGCGCGAGATCGTGCAGGCCGCGTCGGCGGATTCAGCCCGCGCGTCGTTTCCGGGTCGCTTCGGCCAGCGTCTCGAGCGCCGGTTCGGTTTGCGCCCAGCTCACGCAGGCGTCCGTAATCGATACGCCGTAACGCAGCGGCACACCGGTCTTCAGATCCTGACGACCTTCTTCCAGATGACTTTCGAGCATGACGCCGAGAATGCGGCGCTCGCGCTGCGAGAGTTGCTGCGCCAGATCCTCCACCACCTCCAGTTGACGCAAATGCGATTTGCCTGAGTTCGCATGTGAGCAGTCGATCATGACCTGCTCGCGCAGGCCTGCCGATTTGAGCACTGCGCAAGTTGCGTCGACGGACGCGCTGTCGTAATTCGGACCTTTCTTGCCACCGCGCAAGATCACGTGCGCGTCGTCATTGCCACGCGTCTCGAAGATCGCGGCCATACCCATCTTGGTCATACCCATGAACGCATGGCTTGCGTGCGCCGCAACGATCGCGTCCGCGGCGATCTGCACGCCACCATCCGTGCCGTTCTTGAAGCCGATCGGGCAGCTCAGTCCCGACGCAAGCTGCCGATGACTCTGGCTCTCCGTCGTGCGCGCGCCGATCGCACCCCACGCGACCAGATCCGCGATGTATTGCGGGCTGAGCAAGTCGAGAAATTCGGTGGCCGTGGGCAAGCCGAGACCGTTGATGTCGAGCAGCAGTTGCCGTGCGAGACGCAGCCCCTCGTTGATACGGAAGCTGCCATCGAGACGCGGGTCGTTGATATAGCCTTTCCAGCCTACCGTTGTGCGCGGCTTTTCGAAGTACACCCGCATGACGATCAGCAGATCGTCCTTGTAGGTCTGCGCTGCGACCTTGAGCTTGCGGGCGTATTCGATGGCCTGGTCGTGGTCGTGAATCGAACACGGGCCGACGATCATCACGAGCCGGTCGTCACGGCCGTGCAGAATATCGGCGATTTCCGCGCGGGTTTTCTCGACGAGCGTCTGCACCGACGGCGGCACAGGCAATTCGTCCTGCAGCAAGGCAGGGGAAATCAGCGGACGTACCGCACCGATGCGAACGTCGTCGATGCGCGTGGTGTCCTGGGTGGCGTCGGCCGAGCCGACTTCCTGATCGTGCAAAGGATTGTCGATGGCGCTCAAAATAGTCTCCCGGACCTTGGATGTTGGGGTGGCCTCACCGCCTGAGCGGCTGAGTGTCGGTGCGTTGATTCGCTGCCGGGATTATGACACTCGCGCGTGCGGGCCGGATGACCGTCATTCGAGGCGTTTGATCAGCGCCATGGCGGCGGCCGGATTGCGTTCCTTGAAGCCGCTGATGACGTAGAGGTAGACGTCGTGTGCCGCGGTTTTTGCGGGGGCCGCGGCGGATGTTTCCAGGTCGTCCGGCGTTGTGCCTGCAGCGAGTTGGCGGGCGCGTTCGACCCAGGCGTCGAGGGCCTTGGTCGAATAGCCTTTGGCTTCCTTGTCGCTTGTACCCATGATGCGGGCGTAGACGAATGGCGCGGTGATGTCGGCGATTTGCGGGTAGTCGCTGTCGGCTGCCAGCACGATGGCGACTTTGTACTTTCTGGCTAGCGCGATGAATTCGGGGGTCTTGAAGGTGTCGTTACGGACTTCGATGGCGTGCCTCAGTTTTTGCCCTTCGATGCTCGCGGGCAGCAGTTTCAGGAAGGCTTCGAAGTCTTCCGGGTCGAACTTTTTGGTAGTGGCGAATTGCCAGTTGATCGGGCCTAGCTTCTGTTTTAGCAGTAGCACGCCGCTGGCGAAGAAGCGTTCGATGGTTTCGTTGGCGTCCGCCAGGACTTTTCGGTTTGTTGCGTAGCGGGGGGCTTTGAGCGAGAAGACGAAATCTTCGGGGGTTTCCTGATACCACTTTTCGTAGCTTGAAGGTTTTTGCAAGCCGTAGAAGGTGCCGTTGATTTCTATCGATGTGAGATTTTGGCTCGCGTGTTGGAGCTCGCGGCTTTGTGTCAGATCCGACGGGTAAAACGTGCCTCGCCAAGGGGCGTAGGTCCAGCCGCCTATGCCGATTCGGATTTTGCCGGGTTTCGGGGATGGCATTTTTTTTGAGCCTGTTTGGGCGGCTTCGCCGGGAGAGGTAGGTTAGCGCATCTGGCTGAGGTTTTTTGCCTTCGTGGCGGTTTTTTTGTTTTGCCTGCGCGGCGCTTGTTTGTCTGTGTGCCTGGGGTTTTGGCCTTTCCTTGTTCTGGCTTTCGTGCCTTTCCTTGCATTGTTAGTGGTCTA
>NZ_JALQCK010000032.1:0-112551 GCF_030464835.1 Paraburkholderia sp. WS6 | reverse complement strand
AAGTGTCAACCATGTCCCCGCACACCTGTCAGCTATGTCCCCGGTCTATACACAGTACCGAAGATTACTCCTTTGCGTTTTCCCGTCTTTGCTGCCTTCAGCGATCCTGGCCAAAAGTGCTGCCCGCAACTGGAAAGAGCTCGCAGGGCTCATCGCGGCTTTGCTCTGCGGAGAAAGGCTGTCACGGAAATTGCATTTTGCAGCCTGACCCCAACGGTCGCGTTGGCTTCTTAATCATTGGCTTGTTAATAGCATGCACGCGAAGCCAACATGCCGACTCATCAAGCGCCCCGTCACCCGGCGCCCGCATGCAAGAACCTGGACGCGCCATCGAACCGTCGTTGCTTTCCAGTCCTCCGTTTCCTAATCTGATCGGAGAGGCTCGGGCCAGTGAAAGTCGGCGAGCCGTCATGCACGCTATTGGAGGTCCGAAGTGTCCTTTGATCGAACTGAGACAGCCGTGGTTTTCATCGATCCGCAAGTCGATGTCTTAAGCAAGAATGGCAAGAACTGGGGCGCGGTGGGAGCAAGCGTGACAGAGAACAAGACGGTAGAAAACATGTTGCGAATCTTCAAGGCGGCGAAGTCCGCAAAGTTTCCGGTCTTTATTTCGCCACATTACTTTTTCCCGACCGATCGCGTATGGAAATTCAATGGACCGTTGGAGGCCGATGAATTCGCTACCGGCACATTTGCGCGTAGTGGTCAGTTGAGTCTGGAAGGTTTCGAAGGCTCCGGCGCTGACTGGCTCGACGAATTCAAGCCTTACATCAACGACGGCGAGACCGTTGTTGTGAGTCCGCACAAGGTCTTCGGACCGCAAACCAACGATCTCGTCCTTCAACTGCGCAAGCGAGGAGTGAGGCAGGTGGTCCTGGGAGGCATGCTTGCCAACATGTGCGTGGAGTCACATCTGCGTGATCTGCTCGAACAGGGATTCGAAGTTTATGTTGTTAGCGATGCCACTGCCGGACCGCGTCATCCCGTTTGGGGCGACGGATACAAGGCGGCAATGATCAACTACGCGTTTCTCGCGCACGGCGTGGTGACTACCGACGAAGTTGTGGCTTCGATGGAATGACGCACAAGTAAGATCGGCTGGCAGGCGAATAGACTGTCGGCGCTAAAAAACGCATTTGCCTGGTTGGGACGCCCCAGCATGTTTCCCGGACGGACTGCCGACCACCTACCCACCCCGGCGCAATTTCTTATGACGCACGCGTTCACGCCGGTGGTTCATTTTTCTTTGACAGGTCGCCTTAGCAAGGAGAATGACGATGAACACGGTCACGACCAAAGACGGCATTCAGATATTCTATAAGGACTGGGGAACAGGGCAGCCCATCGTTTTCTCACACGGATGGCCACTGAGCGCCGACGATTGGGACGCCCAGATGATGTTCTTCCTGAACCTCGGCTTCCGTGTCATCGCGCATGACCGTCGGGGTCACGGGCGCTCAACGCAGACGGCCGACGGTCATGATATGGATCACTATGCCGATGATCTTGCGGCCGTTACCGAGCATCTTGACCTTAAAAATGCAGTCCACGTGGGCCACTCGACCGGGGGCGGTGAGGTCGTTCGCTATCTCGCGCGTCACGGCGAGAGTCGCGTAACCAAGGCGGTGCTGATCAGCGCTGTGCCACCGCTCATGGTGAAGACCGCTAACAACCCGGAAGGTCTTCCCAAGGATGTTTTTGACGGATTTCAGGCGCAGGTTGCCAACAACCGCTCACAGTTTTACCGGGATGTCGCTGCCGGGCCGTTCTACGGTTATAACCGGCCAGGGGCCAAACCGTCCGAAGGCGTGATCATGAACTGGTGGCGTCAGGGAATGGAGGGCGGAGCCAAAGCGCACTACGACGGGATCGTGGCCTTTTCCCAGACGGATTTCACCGAAGACCTGAAGAAGATCACAGTCCCGACGTTAGTGATGCACGGCGACGATGATCAAATCGTACCTTATGCCGACTCTGGGCCGTTGAGCGCGAAATTGCTGCAGAACGGCACCTTGAAAACCTATAAAGGCTTCCCGCACGGCATGCCCACCACGCAAGCCGATACGATCAATGCGGATCTCCTGGCGTTCATCAAATCCTGAATCGTCAGGCATCCTGGTGCGCTGGGGCGAGCAAGCGACGGATCTACCTCGTAAGCGGCCATTGCCTTCAATTCAGATCGGCCGTCCGTTGGCGGGCCAGCGTGTGTGAAAACACATTGATCGCCTGAAGTTCAGGACCAGATGGATATGCCCTGACTTTTTCAGGGATCAGGCCACTTCGGTCTCGAATGCGAAGAAGGCGATCCCGGACTTCAGGAAGGCTGCCATTTGATTCAATACGCATATATGCCAGCTCATTCCTCCTGGGTTAGAAGGCCATCCAGGCGGATAACAGTTGGCAAAGCGATTGAAGGCAATTATTTGCCGTGACATCGGCGTCACCTTAGGTCAAGATTTGTTCCGGGGCCGTGGCAAATAACATGCCGCGCGAAGCATCAACAATTTCAACGCCGGAACCTTGCCTGAGAAACCCCGGTGAATCCTTTATTCTGGAAATAATGGACGCAACGAGAATACCTCCGCGGGGCGCCCGCACGGTGGTGCCGATCCGCTTATTCCTTGCCCAACTGTTCGCTCCTGCGTTGCGAAACCTGCAATACGTGAGCCGCCGGATGCGCCCCTTCTCGATCGTTGCGATCGTCGGCTTCCCGCTCTATTACTATGTCTGGAACGATCTCTTTCCCCAGCCTTACGAGAACCTGCCGCTGCGGCTAGTGGGCTCCGCGCTGTTTATTCCCATCCTGTTTTCCGACCGCTGGCCGTCGTGGGCGAAAAAGCTCTTGCCGTACTACTGGTACGCGACAATCTTTTACTCGCTGCCGTTCTTTTTCGCGTTCATGTTGCTGAAAAACAATGGCTCGAACGTCTGGATCGAAAGCGCGCTGATTGCTGCTTTCGTCATGGTGTTGCTGCTCGACTGGCTCATGCTGCTGCTCAATTTTCTGATCGGCATTGCTCTCGCGTATCTCGCCTATTGGGCAACTACCGACGTTGTCAGCGTGAATTCGACGTATCTTGTCCATCTGGCGATTTTTTCGTTTGCTATAGCGATCGGCGTTGTCGCCAACTATGACACGGAGCGTATTCGAGTCGAGCAGGAGCGGGCAATGCTGGCAACTGCCGGTAGCATTGCCCACGAACTACGTACGCCGCTGCTCGCCATCCGCGCCGGCGCGGCGGGCCTCGGAAGCTACCTGCCTTTGCTGCTCGAAACGTACGGCATCGCTCAAGGCGGCGGGCTAAGTGTTCCCAAGATCCGCGTCGCCCACCTTCATTCCATGGACGGAGTACTCTCCCGCATTGAACAGGAGGCTGTTCATTCCAATACCATTATCGACATGCTGCTCGCGAACGCGCGGTTCACCGGCGGGCATTCCCAAAAGATTGCACAGTGCTCGATCAGGCAATGTGTGGAGACCGCGCTCGACCGCTATCCATTTCGCGGAGGGGAGCAACAACGGGTGCTCACGGATCTCATCAATGACTTCACGTTCGAAGGCTCGGACATGCTGGTGGTCCATGTGCTCTTCAATCTGCTAAAAAATGCGTTCCGCGGCATGGCAGATGTCGACAGCGCGCTGATCTCGATCCGGCTTGCGTCTGGACCACGCGCGAACCAACTCCTCTTTCGCGATACCGGCGTCGGCATCGCGTCCCATGTACTTCCCCACATCTTCACGCGGTTCTATACGTCATCGACTGAAGCAGACGACGCCTCCGTCGGCACCGGCATCGGACTCGCATTCTGTCGTGACGTCATGCGTGTGATGGGCGGCTCCATCGACTGTACGTCTATCGAGTACATGTATACCGAATTTGTGTTGACCTTTCCCAAGCCATGACGATGGATACGATCAAACCATTCTATTTTCCGACAACGGTTACGTTCGTCGACGACAGCGCGGCATTCCTGTCGAATCTGTGCCTGCAACTCGAACCGAGCCTTGCCTTCCGGCTCTTCAGTTCGTCAAGGGAAGCCCTGCGGTTCGTGAATGAACGCCATCGTCCCGGTGCACCTGAGGAACAGATCTTCGCACCGTACCGGGACCGAACCGATGAGGACGAGGCACAGCAGGTCATCGCGATGAGCGTCGACACCGTCCGCAATCGGGTGTTCGACAACGACCGATTTCAGGCAACATCGGTTGTCGTCGTGGATTACGACATGCCGGGGCTGAACGGTCTTGAATTCTGCCGGCGCATTGCTGACCCTGCCGTACGCAAGATCATGCTGACCGGAAAGGCGAACGAGCACATCGCGGTGGAGAGCTTCAACGAAGGCATCATTCATCGCTTCATTCGCAAGCAGGACGCATCGGCCATCAGTGCCTTGAATCGCGCGGTGCGCGATATGCAGAACGCATACTTCGATAACAGGTGTCAATCCATCCTCGACACGCTGGTGACATCGGAATATACGTTTTTGCGTGACGAAGCGCTGGTCGCGCGGGTAAGGGAAATCTTTGATTCGCTCGGTATTGTTGAACATTACCTTTCATACTCGCCAAACGGGCTACTCATGCTCGACAGTACCGGCAAGTCCTATCTGCTGATTGTCCACACGAACGAAACGCTGCGGGGTGTTCGTGAGATAGCCAGCGTACAAGGCGCACCAGCGGGCTTTTTCGACGCCCTGGACAGCGGCGCGAGTTTGCCGTACTTCTGGCAAACCAGCGGGTACTGCCCTGCGGACGGCCTCGCGTGGGAGAGCTATATGCACCCGGCAACCCGGTTTACAGGGCAACAGCTTTACGTTTATGCCGTGATCCCCAATCCGCCCGGGTTCGATCTGAGTCACGTGCTGAGTTACGACCGCTACCTCGAGTGGCTGGACCGCGACATACAGAAGACATGGAGTTCACTCATGTGAACTCCATGTCATGCCGCTATCAGACCGCTAACGCACTGTCTGCCGTACTTTGCTCGTGGCTGTGTTTGCGGGACGACGGCCGGTCCCCGAGGCGCCGGGTGGAGGGCCATCTGTCAAGCTCAACTTCGCCGCGAATGTCACGACAGACGCTCACAATCTTTTCGATCTGGGCGTCGGTCAAGGCAGCGTGGATCGACAACCGGATCAGCGCACGATTGCGCGCCGTCGCCGGTGCACAAAACACGGAGCCGAAAATACCCCGTGATTCCAATGCGTCGCGTAACACGATCGTGCGCTGTTCCGTACCCGCTTCGAGCGCGATGATCTGGCTTTCACCGGCATTCAGGTTATACCCAAGCTCCCTCAACCGCTCGCCCAGCCAGGCGGCATTCGACGCAAGTCTCGTGCGCCGTCGGCCGGCACCTTCGATCACAGACAGCGCCGCGTCCAGCCCACTGATCTCATGAGGCAACAAGGTGGAACTGAAGATCGCAGGATTCGACTCGAACTTGAAGTACTCCTGGAAAGCGGCAGGACAGGTGATGAAGCCGGCTCGGCCGACAAAAGCCTTAGCAAGACTTGCTGTGCGGAATGCGACACGAGACTCAAGTCCAAGTTCGACAACAAGTCCCGCTCCACGCGGGCCATGCGTGCCGAGCGAATGCGACTCGTCGACCACGAACACGCACTCATGCGTTTCGCATACATCGGCGAATGCGACAAGCGGGCAGACGCTGCCGTTCGTGCTGTAAATCGAGTCGACCAGCACGACCCCTTGCCCATACCGCACGATCTGCTGCTCGAGGTGCGCCGTGTCGTTGTGCCTGAACGGTATCGGGATCGCGCCCGCACTGCGAATACCCTCCCACAGCGACATGTGCGCCATCATATCCACGTAGACGGGTGTTCGTGCCGAAGCGATCGACTGAATCAGCCCGATATTCGCCGTATAGCCGGACTGACACAGGACCCCAGCCTCTGCGCGCATGAACGTCGACAGCCGGTTTTCGAACTTCAACTGCGGGCAATCACCGTGCAGGAAGATGCCCGACATCAACAGTCCGTTGCCGTCCGAACGCAATGTTCGACCCATACTGCGAATGATGTCGGGGTGGCGCGCGATCGCGAGATAGTCGTTGCTCGACAGATGCAGTGCATCCGCCCCCGGGATGCGACCGCGCATGATGTGGCCGCCTCCCCACGTATCCGTTACGCGCTCCCGGTAATATTGCTCGACGCGCGACGCCACAAAGGCAGGAAGCGATGGTGAGGGTTGGTTTTTTTTCAGGCTGTCAAAAGCAGTTTTCATTTCGGCTCCTTAAGGTTGGCTGTTGCCCGTAACGGACAACAGGCCCATAGTGAGCCAGTCGTTTTTTCCCTGTGTGGCCTGTCATCGAATCTGCCTGCAGTTCAGCCGCTGCGCCGGTGGGGCAGATCAGTGGATTCACACGGCTGCGCAGCGTTGGCCAAACACGCCACGGCGACAGGCGCGAGGCCGATCGCCAAGCGTCGGATCCGTGATGCCATCATGAGATGAGCGCGGTGACGGGCGCGGGCGCCGTATCTACGACGTCCGCGCCTAGCCGGATCAGAACGGGTAAGCAGGAATCCGCGACCGGGTCGTGATCCACTGCCACTCGCTGAACTGATCGGCGTTGGTCAGCGTGCTGTGATTGAAGCCGTTGCCCGATGCGCCGACTCCGCCGATCGGGCCATACACCTCGTGAAGCACCGTCTGATCGTTGATGTGGATGACACCGGCGTGAAGCCGGTCCGCAATGCTTTGCGCGCGGGCGAGATTGGCCGATGCGACGGCGGCTACGAGACCGTACTCCGTGGCATTGGCGAGTTCGACCGCCTCGTCGTCGGAGCGGAACGTCGTGATCGGCGCGACGGGGCCAAAGATTTCCTCATCGAACGCTGCCATGCCACGCGTCACGCCAGTGATCACGGTCGGTTCGAAAAAGAGCCCGTTACGCGAGCCGCCGGTCAATACCTTCGCACCTTTGGCGAGTGTCTCGGCGACAATGCGCTCCACGTTGGCGGCCTGACGCTCATTGATGATTGGGCCGAGTTGCACCTTCTTGTCAAAGGGATCGCCGACGATCAGCGCCCTGGCTTTTCTCACCAGCGCTTCTGCATACGCCTCGGCGACGTTCTCATGAACGAGGTGGCGCCCGGCAGTGAGGCAAATCTGTCCCTGGTGGAAAAATGCACCCCACGCTCCGGCGCTCGCCGCCGCCTCGATATCCGCGTCGTCCAGCACGATATAGGGGTTGTTGCCGCCAAGTTCGAGTGAGACGCGCTTGAGCTGTCCGCCGGCAATCGAGCCGATCTGCCGGCCCACGCGGGTCGACCCCGTGAAGCTGATCATATCGACGAGCGGTTCCTTGACGAGTGCCGCCCCCGTGTCGGCGCCGCCCGGCAGAACATGGAAGAGTCCGGCAGGCAGGCCGGCTTCTTCGAACAGGCGCGCGAAACTCACACCGCCCGCCACCGGTGTTTGCGAATCGGGCTTCAGTATCACCGAGTTGCCCATCGCCAGCACCGGGCCGATTGCTCGCGAGCCCAGAATGAACGGCGAGTTCCAGGGCGTGATGATGCCAACGACGCCGACGGGGATGCGCCTTGCAATGCTCTGGCGGCCGGCCTCAGCGGTGGACGTGAGCACACCCACGGGTTGACTGCCGAGCGCCGCGGCTTCCAGCACTTCGCGGGCGGACATGTGGACTTCCCACAATGCTTTCGCTCTGATCGAGCCTGTTTCCCTGACGATCTGATCGGCGAGTTCATCGGCATGCACGAGTACCAGTCGGGCAAACTCCCTAAGCACATCGCCCCGCAGCGGGCCCGGTGTTTTCGCCCAGTCCTTTTGTGCCTCGCGGGCGAGCGCGGCCGCTACCGACACATCCTGCGGCGAAGCGATACCGATTTCACCGAGCTTCGCGCCCGTTGCTTTCTCGATCACGCTCTCTGCGCCGAGACCGGGGTTCTTCCATCCATTGCTGTAGATTTTCGCGCGCCAGACTTCTGTCGGCGTGAGCAATGCGTGGGTCGTCATGTTCTATTCTCCGGGATACTGCAACTGTTGGAATCCGCGCTGATCTACGCGGACAATCTCGCGGCGATGCGCTCGGCCACCATGATGGTCGTGACGTTCGTCGGAGCCGACGGGATGTCGGGAATAATCGATGCATCGACGACCCGCAGCGCGTCGACACCGCGTACCTTGCCCCACGCGTCGACTACGGCAGTGGGATCGGAATCGGCACCCATCGGCACGGTCGACGTAGGGTGCAGATACGCGGCGACATTCGACACGATGTTCGCCCTGAGTGCTTTGCCATCATCCACGGTATTGCCCGGCGCCATCTCGTGATCGATTACGTCGAGGAACGGTGCGCTTCCTCCAATCTGGCGGGACAACTGCACGGCTTCCACCAGCCGGTCGAGGTCATTCTGGTCATCGAAGAAGTTGTAGCGAATGTCGGGTGCCGCGCGTGGATCGCGGCTCGAGAGTCGCAATTGACCGATCGATTTCGGCAGTGTCACCGCGCAGGCGAGGACAATCGCGCCCCCGGTGGGGCTGAGCTTTGGGTCGATCAGATGCGTGCCCGAAATGTGCAGATCGAGATCGCCGGGACCAGCGCTCTGCGAGCGCGTCCACACGAGCGCACCGGAGGCGGGCTTCATCGCGTTTGCTTCGCGCTTAAGTGCGTAGACGTTGTAGAAAAACGGATGGTCCTGCAGCCGATTTCCCACCGGCAGGTCGGCGACGGTCGCAATGCCGAATTCGGCGAGATGCGCAGCAGGCCCAATGCCCGAGCGCATGAGAATCGCAGGGCTACCGAAAGCCCCCGACGCGAGAATGACTTCACCCGCAGACAGAACGTGGCCGTCGACCAGCTTGACGCCCACGGCACGCTTGCCTTCGAACACCACGCGATCCACTTCGGCGCCGCCCTGGATCGTCAGATTCGGGCGTGCACGCACGGCAGCCGTGAGATAGGCCATGCCCGTATTGATGCGCACGCCATCGACGACATTGAGCGTGTAGGGGCCGGCACCGTGCTGGTCCGCACCATTGAAGTCCGATACATGTTTCAGCCCCAGCGTTTGCGCGCCGTCGACAAAGGCTCGCATCGACGGTGTGTTCTCCGCAGCAGTACGTTGCCGGATCGGAAATGGGCCGCTACGTCCGTGCCATGCGTCGTCGCCGGAGGGTGTGTTTTCCATCGACTTGTAGGCGGCCAGCACGTCCTCCCACGACCATCCGTCGATGCCGCGTTTGGCCCAGCGAGCGAAATCCGCCTGTCGAGCGCGTATGGCGACAGCGGCATTGACCGCCGAGCTGCCACCGATCACGCGGCCTCGGGGCACGGGTATGTCGTGACCCAGACTGGCGGCGTCGTCGGTGTGGTAGTGCCAGTCATAGGCCGGCGAGCCCGCGACGATATTGGCGTCTTTCAGTACCTGAGGGTAGTCGTTCGGTGCGAAGTTCGGTCCTGCTTCCAGCAGCAGAACGCGGCGCCGCGAGTCCGCGCTGAGGCGCGCCGCGAGAACGGCGCCGGCCGAGCCTCCACCAACGATCAGGATGTCGAATTGCTTCGCGGACTTTGACGGCCGACCCGATTCGGTGCTGCCAGATTGCTTTTCCACTGCTACGGCTGACGCGGTGCCGGTAACCGTACCGACTGCGGCAATTGTCGCTGCCGCGCCTGCAATAAGGACTTCACGCCTGGACATCTTCATTGTTGTACTCCTGAACACGTTTGCAGCGCTTCAAGCGCTCGTTAAACCGATCGATCGATGCCGACCGGCTGTGTGTTCAGAATGGGCCTGCTTCAGGGAGACAACAAGATGGCTTGCCTGGACCTCAGGTCCAATGAGATGGACGATCCGATATTACGCGACGACCAGTGGGATGCGCTCGATCAGAAAGTCGAGAAAAGCGCGAACGGAAGGCAGCATGCCGTGACGAAACGGGATGACCGCGGTAATACTGGCTTCGCCGGCCAGCCAGGCGGGCAAGACCCGCTGGAGTGTGCCGGATCGCAGGTCTTCGTTGCAGACGTAAGCGGGCAGGGCAACGATGCCGAGGCCGTCCTGCGCGGCCTGCTTGAGGGTGACGATGTCATTGCCGGCCAGCCGGGGATTGAGCGGCACGACCGCTTCTCCGTTCACGGGGTGCTTGAGCTTCCAGGCCATTGGACTGTTGTGTCTCAACATGACCAGCGTCTCGTGCCCGGCGAGGTTCTCCGGCGCGAGTGGCATGCCGTGGCGCTCCAGGTAGCTGGGCGCGGCGAACAGAAACCAGGGTGCCGGTGCTAGCGTGCGCTGCACCAGGGTCGAGTCGGACAGTGGACCGCTGTGCGAGCGCAGCGCGAGGTCATAACTGCCGCCCGCAATATCGACCTGCTCGTCGCTGACGTGCTGGATGACGTTGATCTTCGGATAACGGTGAATGAAATCCGGAAGTATCTGCCGCATGGCGAACAGCGAGGTCGCCACCGCGGTGGTGAAGCGGATCGTGCCACTCGGCTCGGCCAGGCGCTCGCGCACAGCGCTTTCGGCGAAGTCCGCTCGTTCCAGCATGGCGACCGCATGCCGGTAGAACACCTCGCCTGCATCGGTCATGCTGAGCCTGCGTGAGGTCCGGTTGACGAGCCGCACGCCGAGCGCTGTTTCGAGCTGCTGGAGGCGATGGCTGACCGTCGATTTCGGTACGTTGAGATTGCGGCTGGCGGCGGTGAGTCCTCCGCACTCGACGATACGAACGAAATAGCGGAAGTCATTGAGATCTAACATGGGCGCACCTTGCGAGTCCGATGTGATAGACGGCGCCACTGTATACCGTTTGGCGATCCGCTGAACTGACCTCGTTTTGTTGCATCGAGTGCTTTTGTCAAAAATTTGACGACAACGTCAAAAAAGCTATACTAACGTCAACGAATACGGAGACATTGATATGAGCAATATGCAGGCCGGTACCGTTCTCGAACGTCCTCATGCATTGACGATTGACTGGTTTCCCGATGCATTGCCGCATGCCACACAGCAGATCAGTGCGACGCTGCGCACTGAAGACGGCGCCGCCACCTGCGGGGTTTTGTATCAGGGCGCATCGACGAAGACAGTCGTTTGTCTGATGCACCCGCGCGAGAACTTCACGTTCCACTATCTGATTCCCGGATTGCTGCGAGCGGGGGCGTCGGTTTGGGCCCAGGCGGCACGTTCGGTCGGCAACGATCTTCGACTCGAGCATGAACTTGCCCTGCACGATGTCGCGGCCGGCTTGCGCTACCTGCGCGAGGCGGGCTTCGAGCGCATCGTGTTGCTCGGTAATTCGGGCGGTGCCGGGCTCTATAGCTTCTACATCCAGCAATCGGCGCTATCCGCGCAAGACCGGATCGCAAAGACGCCTGGCGGCCGTCCCACCCATCTGGCGAGTGCCACCTTGCCGACGGTGGACGGCATGATCTATCTGGCACCGCATCCGGGGCAGGGGCGTTTATTGATGGGGTGCATCGATCCGTCGGTCATTGACGAAGACGATGCGTTATCGATCGACGATACGTTGAACCCGTTTAACCCTGAGAACGGCTATTCCCGCGAACCAGGGGCAACACGCTATAGCGCTGAGTTCGTCTCCCGCTATCGCGACGCACAACGGGAGCGCGTGGCGCGCCTTGACCGGATGGCCCGTCAACTGATCGCCGTGCGCCAGGACGCGCGGCAAGCCGTGAAGGACAAGGTGGCGTCGCATCGGCAGAAGCTCGTGGCCAACCACACGCCAGTCATGACCGTGTGGCGGACGGACGCCGATTTGCACTGTCTTGACTCATCGCTCGATCCCTCCGATCGCAAGCCCGGTTCGCTGTGGTCGCCGAATCCGGTGATCTCGAACTATGGTTCGGTGGGCTTTGGACGCTTGTGTTCTCCGGAGTCCTGGCTCTCGACATGGTCCGGTCTCTCGTCGAATGCAGCGTTGGAAACAACCGCGCCTTCAGTCACCGTGCCCTCGTTGCTGGTCGAATACACCGGCGATCAGACTACTTTTCCATTAGCCATTGCCGACATTTTTGCCGGTATCGGTTCAACCGATAAGACCCACGTTCGCGTGCGTGGCGATCATCACGGCAGACCGCTGGAGGCCGCGGACGAACCGGGCCGGGCAATCGCCGCGCGCGCGGTCGGCGAATGGCTGCATCAACGCTCTTTCTTATAACTCGGGAGTTGACGAATGAATCAATCAGTACCGCTCAGGCTGTCGGGGGTCGATCACACGGCGCGCCCGACGTGGAAGCTGCGCGAAACCATCGAGTTCTATCGCGACACGCTGGGTCTGCCGCTTGTCCACACGATCTCCGCGCGAGGCTGGGGCCCGGAGAGCCACCCGGACTTTCTTCATTTTTTCTTCGATAGCGGCAACGGCAGCACGATCGCCTTTTTTTATTACTTGGGCGAACCGCCGCCGCAACAACGCCCTTTGATGCCGCCCACGCCCGACGACCATGTATTCGATGCGACTCACACTGCGTGGCTGACCGATAGCGCGGAACAGTTGCTCGCATGGAAAGAGATGCTCGAGGCGAAAGGTGTGGAAGTCTCATCGACCACTCAGCACGAAGTGATCGAATCGATCTACTTTCGCGATCCCAACGGCTACTTCATCGAGATCACCGTCAAGCTGCGCGCATTGCAATCGCTAGACGCCAGGGATGCGGCGCTAACACTTGAGGCGGCGATCACGGCCGAGCAGATCGCCAGTGACCATGCGGGACAAGTCCGGGAGATTGATACTGTATGGCAGGAAAAGGGCAGACTGTTGAGTGGGCAATGCGGCATAAAGAGCGACGGTCCCGGCATTTTCGTGCCGGCGCTGGCGGAGTTCGCGAGCGTGGTGGATGCAGCGCGGCGCAATCCCGAGTATCGCGTGTCGCAACCGTCGCCGGGCTACTTTCTAATTGAATCGAAAGACGCACTCGAATTCAACCGCAAGGAGCTGGGTCTGAAACCGGCGATCTGGTATGGCCTCTTCACAGGTGGTTTGTGCGGGCGTATCGATACGTTTGACAAAGACCGCGTTCGCATCGTCGAACAATAAGAACGCGTCGACTGGAGAAGACAGACATGGTAGGCATCCATTATCCGCTCGAAGGTGTCGCGTATTGCGAGCCATCGGTCGCTCAGCATTATTTTCAGGTCGGTGCTTGGGTCGACAAAACGTTCGGCGAGGCGCTCGCAGCGACGGCACGACGCCTTCCCGACACGCTGGCCTTGATCAGCGACGAGCGCAGCATCACGTTTCGCGCGTTGGATGAGCAAAGCGACCGCCTGGCCGCGGCATTGCTCAGACTCGGACTCGAACCCGGAGCACGCGCAGTGTTCCAGATGGGGACGACCGTCGACACCGCCCTGGCGCTGTGTGCATGCTACAAGAGCGGCATTGTTCCGGTCTGCGCGCTGCCGCAGTACCGCGAGGTTGAAATCGGCAAGCTGGCGAGCCTGTCGTTGCCGCAAGCGTATTTCGTGCAGGCCGACGTGGGGCAGTTCGATCAGGTCGGCTTTGCGCAGAAGATGTGCGCCGAGCACCCATCGGTCAGACACATTGTCGTCGCACGCGGCGACGCGCCAACGGGGACGCATTCGTTGTCCGCCTTGCTGGAGTCGATCTCGCTGGATGAGGCAAAGGCCGTCCTGAACGGTGTGCACATCGGCTCGGAAGACGTCCTGAGCTTCCAACTGTCTGGCGGTACGACAGGGGTGCCCAAGATCATCCCGCGTTTTCACGCGGAATACCTCGCGCATGCTGAAGCGTGGTCCAGGCACGTGGAGGCGGGTGAACACGCCACACTGATCTGGTCACTGCCTTTGCTTCACAACGCGGCGCATCTGTATGCGCTGGTGCCCACGATATCCCTTGGGCAAACCACCGTACTCATGCCGAAAGTCGATATCGTACGGATGGCGGAATTGATCCAGCAGCATCGCGTGACGCATGCTGTTTCAATCGGACCGGTTGCTCCGCAGATCATGGCGTGTGCCGAAGTGCTCGATTACGATCTGTCGTCGCTCAAGCTGTTCTTTTGTCTGACCCGGGCCGACGCGCTAGAAGCGTTTCTCGGCGTGACCAGTTCGAATATGTATGGCACGACCGAAGGATTGCTGATCGGCTCGGGCCCGGCAGTCAACGCATTCGTTCGTCATCACACGCATGGACGCTCGGGTTGCGAACATGATGAGCTCGTTCTGCTCAATGCCGACAGCGAATCGCCCGTCGCGTCCGGCGAAATAGGTGAGTTGTGTTTTCGCGGTCCTTCCAGCCTGAGGGGCTACTACAACGCACCGGAGGCCAACGCCACAGCCTTTACGTCGAGCGGTTTCTTCCGAACCGGGGACATGATGCGCGCGCATGTCATCGACGGCGTGACCTACTTCTCGTTCGAAGGGCGCCTGCGCGACAACATCAATCGCGGTGGCGAGAAGATCGGCGCGGAAGAAGTCGAGGCGTTTCTAAGCCGTCATCCCGCTGTTCTGGACGCGAAACTGGTGGCCATGCCGGATCCGTTTTACGGAGAAAAGGGCTGCGCGTTTCTGATTCTTCGTGAAGGACATGCCGCGCCCAATATCCCGCAGATGATCGAATTCCTCTCCTCGCAGGGGCTCGCGAAGTTCAAGTGTCCGGAGCGGATTGAAATCGTGGACGCGTTTCCGGTGACACGGGTTGGCAAAGTCGACAAACCGGCGATGCGCCGGATCATCGCCGAAGCTATCGAGGCCGAAACCGCCGCGAACGTTTCAACTTCCAGAACCGGAGACTGAGGATGGACATCAATATCGTAGGAGGAGGGCCGGGCGGGCTGTTTTTCTCGTATCTGGTCAAACGACGCTTTCCGGAATGGACGGTCCGGGTTTACGAACAGAATGACACCGGCGCAACTTACGGCTGGGGTGTGGTGTTCTCGGATGTCGCGCTGTCGTTTCTCGAGAAATCGGATCCCGAGTTCTTCCGCCGGTTTACCGCCGGCCACGTGCGTTCGGAGCACATGGAAATTGTCCATCGCGGCGTGCATGTGCTGATCCATGGCAACTGCTTTTCGCGGGTCGCCCGTATTGCCTTACTGCAGTTTCTACATGCCGAATGCAGATCGGCGGGCGTCGATCTACGGTTCAACGCTCGCGTGGACGAGCTGGGCGCATTGCGTCAGGCAGATCTCGTAGTGGTGGCGGATGGCGTGAACAGCCGGACCCGCGCGCAGTATGCGGATGCCTTCAAACCGTCCTTTGTGCAGCGTCGCAACAAGTTTGCCTGGTACGGAACCAGTAAGCCGTTTCATGCCGTTTCGCTGATTTTTCGCGAAACCGAATTCGGCGTGTTCATCGCCCATAGTTACGCGTACAGCGACCGGATGAGCACGTTTCTCATCGAAACGGATCCGCAGACGTGGGCACGCGCCGGATTGGGCGAAATGAGCGATGCGGACAGCCGCGCCTTCTGCGAACAGGTTTTCGCCGAAGACCTGGACGGACACGGTCTGTTGTCGAACAAGTCCACATGGTTTGAAGCCGTGACAGTCAAAAACGAGAACTGGCACCACGAGAACATGATTCTGATTGGGGATGCGCTGCGCTCGGTGCACTTCTCGCTCGGCTCCGGTACGCGTATGGCGATGGAAGATTCGATCGCGCTGTTCGAAGGTCTGTGTGCCCACGCGACTGACATCAAGGCTGCATTCGCGCATTTCGAGGCGTCGCGCCGCTCCGCTTCGGATCGCTTCCAACTGGCTGCGGCAAAGAGCCTTGATTGGTATGAAAACGTCGGCAACAAGCTGCATCTCGATCCGATCGGCTTCACCTACGACTATATGCGCCGTACCGGACGTGTCACGCATGAAGATCTACGCGAGCGCGACCCCGAATTCATTCGCCAATACGAACGATTTTACGGTGAAGCGGTGAACTGAAGTTTCGACCGATACGGTTCATTTTTTTGCCCAGCATTTGTCAAACTCGTCAAATAAAAGATGTGAAAGTCAATTGAATGACAGAAGGGTGGTGCGGTGGCGGGTGCGTCCATTTACGGGCATCCGCACCGACGATAGAAATCAGGTTAGGAGACAACCATGGCATCAACTGGGGAAGAAACCACTTTTTCATTGTTTGATGGCAGACCCGTTACCGCCACGCAGTGGCGCGTGCTCGGCTTATGCGCGTTATGCATGGTGATCGACGGCTTCGATGTCCAGGCGATGGCCTACGCCGCTCCGGCCTTGATAAAAGCCTGGGGCGCCAGCCGCTCCGTGTTGGGCCCGGTGTTCGCGGCCGGATTGCTGGGCATGTTCGCCGGATCGCTGGTGCTCGCGGGGTGGGCTGACAAGATCGGCCGCCGTCCGATGCTGATTGCGGCGACTGCCTGGATCGCGCTTTGCATGGTGCTGACACCTTTCGCACACTCGATCGGTGCACTGATCGGCATTCGGTTTGCCGCCGGTATCGGAATGGGCGCGATCGTTCCGAATGCCATGGCTCTCGCAGGCGAATACAGCCCGGCACGCATCCGCGTGAGCTTGATGATGGCGGTGTCGTCGGGTTACATCGTCGGCGGGGTGGTTGGCGGCGGGATTGCCGCCCTCGTGATTGCGCCGTTCGGCTGGGGCGGTGTTTTTTACGCCGGCGCATTGCTCACTGCGCTGCTTTCCCTCTCAATGTTCGCGGCGCTTCCCGAGTCGCTGCAATTTTGCCTGCTACGGCACCCACAAACACCACGTACCTTGCTACTGCTACACCAGGTGGCGCCAGGTGCCGCCATGCCCACGGTGCCGCCCGCGAACAAAGCACTCGGCGGCAACACGCTGACGATGTTGCTGGGCGAAGGCCGGCGAATCGTCACGCCTCTGCTCTGGGCCGCGAACTTCGCCAACATGCTGTGCGCGTACTTCCTCGCCGCATGGATCCCCGTGTTGATGAGCGGCACAGGCTATTCGTCCAGTAAAGCGGTGCTGGCGGGCACGGCACTTTGGCTCGGCGGACTGGTGGGCAATTTTGCGCTCGGCATGTTGATAGATCGCCGTGGCTTTGCTGCGGTGTTGTTTGTCAATTTCGCCCTCGGTGGCATTGCCATTGTCGGCATCAGCTACTTCCATACGGTGCCGCTGGCGTCTATCTCCTGCATCGCATTCGCCGGATTCTGCATTCTCGGCGGTCAATCCGGCCTGAATGCACTGGCGGTCACGATCTATCCGACAAGGACGCGTGCTACCGGTGCGGGCTGGGCGCTCGGTTTTGGCAGACTCGGCGCTGTGCTTGGGCCGCTGGCTGGCGGGCAGTTGATGGCGCTCGCATGGAGCGTCGATCAGACCTTGCTCGTGTCAGCCGTGCCGACCGTGTTGGCGGCGGTGGCTGTCGGCAGTCTTGGCCGACTGCATGAGCGCCGCGTGAAGCGCATCCCGGCTTCCGGGTGAAAAGTGCCGGTCCGGCACAACACGTCCAATCCGCAGGACAAAGAGGCATAGCCGACGACAGTACGGAACGCCAAATCCGGGCGTTACAATCACGCAAACACAACACTACGGTAGGGCGGCATTCTGGCCGTCGACCGCTATCAGGAGTGGTTTCGTGGCAAAGGTGAATGCTGACGGACAAAAAGAACAGATACTGAACGCCGCGGCCGCGCTCTTCATCGAGAAGGGTTTCGGCGGTGCGTCGATGCAGGAAATCGCCGAGGCGCTCGGCGTGACACGTACTGCCGTCTATTACTACTTCAAGAACAAGGACGAGATACTCACCGCGCTGGTCGAGGAGGTCACGTTACGAGCGAGGCGGCTGTCGAGCCAGGCAGTTGCCGAGACGGACGCGGATCCGAAAGAGCGTCTGCGCCTGCTGGTTCATCAGCATACGATGCTGATTCTGAGCCACTACAACGAATTTCGCGTGATCCAACGCACCGAGCAGCAGTTGCCCGAGCGCGCCTATCGTGCGAACGAAGATGCGAAGCGCGCGGTGCTGAACAACTTTACTGCGGCCATCGAAGCAGGAGTGAGCGCCGGGGTGTTCCGGGTTGTCGACGCCAAGGTCACGGCGTTCACGCTCATCGGCATGTGCAGTTGGCCCGCGTTCTGGTACAAGCCGGAGGGCGCGAGCAGCGCGATCGAGATCGCCGACACGATCGCGGAGCTCGCAGTGCAATCGGTCGTACGGCCGGCCAAACGGCAATTGAAAGGCAGCAGCGCCGTAAGCGAGGCGTTGGCGCTGCTGCGCGAGGATCTGGATCATCTGTCGCTGATGATCGACAAAACGCCGAAGGCCGGTTAGTTATTCACCTGCCTACGGTTTGACGCTCTCGCTGCCCGCAACCGGTGTCCAGTTGGCGAGCGGTGTGAGGAAATGAAGGTCGAAACGGCGTTCGACGAACGCCCAGCGGCCGTCGCGACGTTCAAAGCGGTCGTGGTAGAGGCCGCTGATTTGCACCGGGCCCAATTCGACGTGGGTGCACAGGCAATCGACGGCAGCCCGGCCGGTCGCCGTATCGCCGTCGATATCGATCAACGGGTTGGCCATCCAGTGATGCATGTGGGGCATTTTCTGCCAGTTCAGCCGGGCTGAGTCGAGAATCGCTTCGACGCCTTCAAAGTTGCCGAAGGCGTCGCCGAGCGACAGAAGCGCGCCCTCATGCCATATGCCACGCAACAGATCTTCGTCATGGTTGTCGAAGGCCTGAGCGTATTCTGCGATCAGCCGTTCAAGAGCAAAGCGGCTTTCTAACGCATCGAGCCGTGAGTCCAGCGTTTGTACGTTCATGAGATCTTTCCTGTGATGGGCGATTTAGAAGTCGGTGGAGCGGGACAGTTGGCGCCAGCGCTCCACCTCGACGGCAACGTCTTTGAGCTTGTCGTCTACAACTTTGAGCGCATCGGCGCCGGCGACGAAGCGCAGCGGCGGGTCCGTTTCGTTAGCGATCTGGACTAACGCACGGCCAAGTTTGTCGGGGTCGCCGACCTGGTTGTGATTGCGGGCTTCGAACACCGCATTGGCCTTGGCCCGGAAATCGGCGTAATCGCTCAAGGCGTGCGTGCCGCGTTTTAACGAACGGTCGTCGAGAAAGTCGGTGCGGAAGGCGCCTGGCTCGACGATGGTGAGCTTTAAACGAAAGTCCGCGATTTCCTGCGCGAGAGCCTCGGAGAATCCTTCGATGGCGAACTTGGTGGCCGAATACATCGAGGCACCACGGACCCCCTTGAAACCGCCGTTAGAAGACATGTTGATCACGAACCCTGCACGTTGCCGGCGCATCACCGGCAATACCGCCCGGGTGACGTTGAAGGTGCCGAATACGTTGGTGGCGAACTGCCGTTCGATCGCCTCGGGCTCGATTTCCTCGAATGGTCCGAATTGACCATAGCCCGCGTTGTTGACCAGCACATCGATGCTGCCAAAACGGGCGAGGGTGGCTTCCACGGCGGCCTCGGCCTGCGCTGCGTCGCGAATGTCCAGCTGCGCTGTCAGAACGTGCGTTGCGTTCGCTGCATAGACCTGCTGCAGTCGTTCAAGGTCGAGATCGGTGGCAACCACTTCGTCACCCGCAGTCAACGCTGCCCGCGCAATGCCGGCGCCGATGCCACCGGCGCTGCCGGTGATGAACCAGACTTTGCTCATAGCGGCATGTCCTCTTCAATCCAGGCCAGTGCCGACGTATGGCGCGGCGTCCAGCCGAGCTCCTTGCGGGCACGCTTTGCGCGGACACGGCTATTTGAGCCGAAGGTGTAGTGCGCATGGACTTTGCCCCAACGCTCGGTAGCTTGCTCCACGGTCCATGATTGAACCGGCGCAAGCTTCAGACGCCGCGCGATCGCATCGCCAATTTCACCGAACGACGCCTCGCCGTTCTCGATGAAATAAAACGCGCCGGCCGGCGCTTTCTCCAGCGCGAGCAAATAGAGTTCGGCGACGTCTTCAATATGGACGTTCGACCAGCGATTCACGCCTTGTCCGACAATGTGCACCACGCCGCCTTTGCGCGCGTCGTCAACCAGGAACGGGATCTGCACGCTGCGCGGATTGAGTCCTGTGCCGCTGCCGTAGATGTTGCTCGGGCAGATCACCACGGCGCGCACACCTTCCGCGGAGGCGGCGAGCACCCGCAGTTCAATGTCGCGACGTGGTTGCTTGACCGGCTCTACGACCATCGGTGTGTCTTCGTCGTAGATAGCTTCGGAAACGCGATTGCCCAGTGCGTCATCGCCGATCACACTCGAACCGCTGGTGTGCAGCAATGGCTTGCCGGAGCCCCGCAGTCCTTCGATAAGGGCTTCGATCGCTGGCCGATGGTCGCTGTCAGCAGCATGAATCACACCTTCCGATTGCTGGGCCTCCCGCGTCAGCAGACTGCTGTCTTCGAGGCTGCCAATCACGGGTTCGATACCTAGTGCCTTCAACGATTCGGCTTTGCTTGCGTCGCGTATCAATCCGCGAACGCTGTGACCTGCGGCGAGCAAGCGACGGGCGACAGTGCCGCCGACGAAACCGCTGGCGCCAGTAATAAAAATGTTCACGATCTGTTCCTTTGGATAACGTAGTTAACTGCTCAAGCCGGCAGCAAGGTGGTCTGGTGCGCGACAAGCCGCCATGTTTCCTGCTCGCGGCGCCACACCACCATGAAGAGCGAATGGAGACTCCGTTCTGTTCCACGCACGGTTGCTTCCATTTTCAGAGCACCATTCGCGACGAACGATTTGTCGCCAAGGGGCACGACTGTCTCGATGCGGCTATTGGCGCTTCGGTAGATCACCACTCCCGCCCGGACGGCGTCGAGGTAAGCCGTCTTGTCGTCCTTCAGGCCACTCGAATGCACGAAATGCAGCTCGTCGGAGAGAAGATCGGTCAGCGCGTTAGCATCGGCATTCAGTAGTAACTGCCATCGTGTGTCTTCGAGCTTGCGTGCGAGATCGAAAAGGTCGGGTCCGGTTGTCATCATGCGTTCCTGTTCAGGCAGCGGTGTGCTACCACTGCATATTCAATTCGACGGAAATAGAGGTCGTGACCTCTACGAGGCAAAGCGTTCGCGTCCTGCCTGCCATGCAAAAGTAACGGCTTTTCAGGCGTGAATTAAGTAGGGTAGAGTTCCCGATAGAGCGGACAATGTGTCCGCGCAATGGATGCTGCGAGACTATGGATAGCGTTGCGCTTAATGTGTTTGTTCAGGCCGCCGAGACACGCAGCTTTGTCGCTGCCGGCCGCATTCTGGGTGTTTCCGCTTCTGGCATTGGCAAGAGCGTGACGCGTCTCGAGCAGAGCCTCGGCGTCAGGTTGTTTCATCGAAGCACACGCAGCGTCACGTTGACGGCCGAGGGCGAGATGTTTGTCGAACGCGCGCGGCGCATTCTGGCGGAGTTCGACGCGGCGCAGGCCGAGTTGTCCGAGGCATCGGCGGTCCCCAAAGGGCGACTGCGCATCGGCTTGCCCATGATCAGTGAGCCATTTCTGCCTGTGCTTGCCGATTTTCAGCGGCGTTATCCTGCGATCGAACTTGATCTCGATTTCGACAACCGGAAGGTCGATGTGATCGAAGAGGGTTACGACGCTGTCGTGCGCAGCGGCGACGTTGAGGATTCCCGTTTGACCTCACGGCGATTGGGCTCTTTCCGGATGCTGCTCGTTGGCGCGCCGAATTATTTCGAGCGCTGCGGGAAGCCGGTGCATCCGAGGGAACTCGCCGAACACACCTGCATTCAGTTCCGCATGCCGAACACGGGCAAACTGCAGGTCTGGCAACTCCGGCACGATGCCGACGAAGCCGAAGCGCAACTCGCCACGACGGTGACGTGCAACACCAATGAGGCGCGCCTGTGCTTCGCGCTGGAAGGTCTCGGCATTGCCTACATGTCGGACTTCACGGTGCGCGACGCTCTCAATGACGGCAGGCTGGTGACAGTTCTGGACGAGTACACGACCGACCACAACACCTTTCAACTGTTGTGGCCGTCCGGCAGGCATATCACGCCAAAGCTGCGAGCGTTCATCGATTTCATCAGCGAGCACGTGCCGCTCGGGAGGGCGCGTTAATCGCGGATGAACAGTGCATGTCGTAGCGAAGGCTTTCCCGGGATAGATCGCCCAGCGATCTACCAGACCGAATCTCCACGGATCACCGCATCGGCGCCGCCGTCGATGAAAATAGTCTGGCCGGTCATATGGCCGTTCTTTTCGCTGGCGAGCCAGGCAAGGAACTCGGCAGCCGCCACGGGCTCGTACGGACCGCCGAGTGGCATTGGGGTGCCGGCGCTAACAGCGCGCTTTTTATCGGGGTCTTCGAAAAGTCGCGCCAGCAATTCGGTCTTGACGAGTCCTGGTGCGAGCGCATTCAGTGGTATCCCCGAGGCGGCCCAGTCCGCACTGATCGCACTGCGCCGGATCCATCGTGATAGCGCTCGCTTGGTGGTCGCGTAGACGTAACTCGCGTCTCGTGCCCGCTCCAATGCCTGTTCTTCCGTGCCGTTCAGCAGCATGTTCAGGAGCTGCTCATCATGAGGGTGGACGGAGGTAATCGAGGAAACGGCCACGGCGCGAGGCGCCGACGACTTCAGCAGCAGCGGCCGGAGTCCTTGCAGCGTCGCCACGGCGCCGTAATAGTTGATTGCTGCGGTGGCGGGGCCGGCAATATCGACACCCGCCACGGCGAGAACTGCGTCGATCGAACCACCGCTTTGTTTTGTCACCTGCTCGACGAGAGCAGTGCGTCCTTCAGGTGTACCGAGGTCCGCAACGACTTCGGCATTGCGAATATCCGCGCCGATCACACGATGGCCCTGCGACTCGAGTAGCTGCCTGGTGGCGAGGCCAATGCCGGATCCTGCACCTGTAATGACGTAAGTTCTGAGCGTACTGGACATATTGAGTTCTCCATTCATGACGGGCTACGAGGGCGTACCAGCGCATGCACAAGCCCGTGGTCGGGGTCGGTTTGCATGTCGCAAAGGTAGCGGCTCTGCCTCGAAAGATGAAGGAGGGTGGGGTTCCTGACAGTGCGGACAAGTTGTCCGAACCGATGTCGCGTGCTTGTGAAACACGCGCACGGCTGCGGACTACGCCCCGACGCTCGCTTGCAACCACCGAAGAAGCGGCTTCAATTTCTCGCGGTATTCATTGCGCGGCGGATGCACCAGGTAATATCCAGCCCCGGTCTCCACCACGCGCTTGAACGGCGTCACCAGTGAGCCGCTGGTGAGATTCTCTCCGACCAGGTTCAGATCCCCCAGCGCCACACCCAACCCGCGTGCCGCGGCGCTGAATGCGAGGTCCAGCGTGTCGAACACCTGCTCCCGATACGTATGCGCGGCAAGGTTGCCTTCCTGCTGCAGCCACAGGATCCAGCCTCGCCTACCGAAGCTGGAATGCAGCAACGTGTGGAGTTTCAGATCTTCGGGTTCCACGAGCGGCGGCGTGCCGCTGGCGATCTGTGGCGAGCAGACCGGCGTCAATCTCTCGCGCATCAGACAGGTGGCTTCCAATCCTTCCCAATTGCCGGTTCCGAACAGGATCGCGGCGTCGAGCGTGCCTTCGCCGAAGTTGGTTGGCAGGAACCATGCGGTGTCGATATTCAACTGCGTACCTGGAACTTCAGCATAGAAGTCGGTCAGGCGCGGCAGCAGCCAGCGCGCCGCCAGCGTGGGCGTGACGCGCAGGGTAATGGTCTGGCCGCCGGAGTTCGTGATGTGCATCGAGCGGCGCGCGGTTGCCAGCAACTCTTCGACGATCGGCACCAGCCGTTGACACTCCGCAGTCTGCACGACCATGCGGGTGTGCCTCACGAACAGCGCGCAACCGAAATACTCCTCGATCTGTTGAATATGCCGGCTCACCGCGCTTTGGCTGAGAAACAGCTGCTGCGACGCAGCCGTGAAGTTGCCGCAGCGGGCGACCACCAGCAGGGTTTGCAGCACGTTGAAGGGAGGATAGCGTTCGATCTTCATTTATGCACAACTCGCATGGTAACCATGAGATTTTACCGTTTGTGGCCGGAAAATTGGCGTTCTTAAATCCCTTCAACGAATCCGGATTTCCACCCCCGAAGTAGCCTCGCAGTGAGTGCCGCGACGCCGGCGCTGAGCAACGGGTTTGCCTTTCGTAGCGGGCAGAAACGCCGGATCGACGCCGCGTCGAACAATGCGTTCAAGGGAGTTTTCGTTTGGTCCGATCTACCGTTACGTTGCCCCTGCAACAGGGCATGCCCGCGTCGCAAAGCCATGCACACCGTGCAAGTGCGTCTGGGGAGCCGGGCAACGTTTCTCAAATGGAATATGTCGAGCGCCAGCCTATCCAGACCGCACCGCGCTGGCCGGAAGGACACCGTTCCTGCGTCGCGCTCGCGTTCGATCTCGATGGCCCGACCGGCGATGCGATGCTCAACGGTTCGATCTGGACCAACCCTTCGTATTTCACCCTGGGCAGTTACGGCCCGTGGCGCGCGCTTGGCCGTCTGCTCGATATGCTCAACGAACGGCGCGTGCCGGCGACTTTCTTCGTGCCGGCCTGGGTGGTCGAAAACTGGCCGGATCAATGTGCGGCGATTATCGCGGGTGGCCATGAGATCGCTTACCACGGCTACCGGCACGAGGCCTTCTGGACCCTGGATCGTGACGGCCAACGCGCAGTGATGGAACGCTCCGCGGAAGTCTTCGCCAAGTATCTCGGCATGCAGCCGGTTGGTTTTCGCACGCCGTCGGGCGACTGGGGGCCGGACACGATTCGCGTGCTGATGGAAGCCGGCGTGCGCTATTCGAGTTCGATGCGGGGCGACGATCGTCCTTATCTGCTGCACGCCGAGGGCATCGCCGAGCCCATGGTCGAAATTCCGGGCCGCTGGGAGCTCGACGACTATGCGTCGCTGGCCTATCACCGCAACCCGGATTTTCCGGCGAGTCTCGATCGCATTGCGAGCTATGACGCGACGCTCGACAACTGGCGTCGTGAATTCGACGGCTCGCATCGCGACGGGCTTTGCCTGACCACGCTGTTTCATCCGAAGGTGTCCGGCAAACCTGGCCGTATTGCGCTGCTAGAAAGACTGATCGATCACATGCACGCACAAGGCGACGTATGGTTCGCCACGTGCCGCGACGTCGCGCAATGGTGGCTCGATAACAATACGTCGGAACACGCGCAGGAGTTCAGCGCATGAATGCACTTCACTGGCCACACAACGCGCGCTGCGCAGTGGTCGTCACGGTCGACTTCAACGACGAACACGGCATCCTGACTCAGGAGCCGCGTATCGCCGGCCGCGAGAAATCGCTTTCGGTGTGGCGCTATGGTGCTAAACGAGGCGTGGATCGCGTGCTCGACGCGTTTGATGAGTTCGATATCCGTTCGAGCTGGTTCTTGCCCGGACGCGTTGCCCAAACTCACACAGATTTACTACGCCGTATCGATGCGCAGCAACACGAAATCGGCACGAGCGGATATCGCTGCGAGAACTTCGACACACTCACGTTCGATGAGCAACGACAAGCCTTCCTTGCCGGTCAGCAGGCACTCGTCGACACGCTCGGTCGGCGCGTGCAGGGTTTTCGTTCCTTCTACGGCAATTGGGCGCCGGGCTTCGCGGACTTTCTTCGCAGCAAAGGGGTCACGTGGTCGTCTTCATGGCGCGGCGACGATCTGCCGTATTTTCATCTGCCGGACGCGAATGCAAACGCAGGGAAGGTGATGGCTGCCGACACGCCGCCGCTGATCGAACTGCCGCTTCACTATGAACTCGAAGACGAGCCGTACTTCGTCTACAACCTGTCGCCTGCAGTACCGGTCGGACAGCCACGGATTCCCTCGTATCGGGAAGTGCTGGCGAACTGGAAGCAGGATTTCGCGGCGTTCCGCCGCTTCGGTTTGTGCTTTGTGTTGAGGCTGCATCCGGAGCTCATCGGGACGGCGGGACGTATCGACGTGTTGCGCGAGTTGCTAGCGGAGATGCGTTCGCACGACGACGTGTGGTTCGCAACGGGCGCGGAAGTGGCGGCCTGGTGGCGCCAGAACGTCGACGCTAACGAACCCGGTCATCCGGTCGAGGTTTTTGCAAGGCATCGGGAGGCTGCACGATGAGCGCGCGTGATCTGTCGCTGTCGGAGCAACTGGCGGCGTTCGTCGCCGGCGTACCCAACGACGCGCTGCCTGCTGCCGTCGTCCATAAGGCCAAGCGGCATATCCTCGACACGCTCGGCGCGTCGCTGGCCGGTGCGGTGGCATTGGAGTCGCGCAGCGCGCGGGCGGTCATGTCCGGGGACGGGCAAGGCGTCACCCAGGTGTGGGGCACGCGGCAGTCGCTCGGCCCGCGCAGCGCAGCCTTCGTCAACGGTGTCGCGGCACATGCGCTGGAACTCGACGACTCCGGCGGCTGCGATCATTCCGGCGCCGTCGTGCTGCCCGCGGCATTCGCAGCGCTTGCCTGCTCACCGCGGCCGGTGTCGGGGCGTGAATTTCTCGCGGCAGTGGTGCTCGGCTATGACGTCGGCAGGCGCGTGCTCGAAGCGTGCGGCGGATATTCGCCGCACAACGCACGCGGCTGGCATTCGACGATGACCTGCGGCGTGTTCGGCGCGGCGGCGGCAAGCGCGCGCCTCCTCGGACTCGATGCCGTGCAAACCGGCGCCGCATTCGGCCATGCGGGCAGCTTCAGCGGCGGCCTGTGGGGTTTCATTCACGACGCGTCGCAAACGAAGCGCATGCACACCGGCCGCGCGGCAGAAGGTGGACTGCTGGCGGCATTGCTGGCGAGGGAAAACGTCACCGGCCCGACGCAGGTGTTCGCGGACGTATGGGGCGGCTTCTTCAATGCGTTCGCTCCCGACACGCAGAAGCCCGAAGCCTTGCTGCACGAACTGGGCGACACGTGGAAGATCATGCGTTGCTCGATCAAACCGCACGCCTCGTGCCGCAGCACGCATGCAGCGGTGGATGCCACGCTCGACCTGCTGCGTGACATCAAATGTGACCCGGACAGGCTATCCAGCGTGCACGTCAGATTGAGCGCGTTCGTCGAGGGCATGTGCGGCGGTCGCGATTTGCGCAATCTGGCCTCGTCGCAAATGAGTTTGCCGTATGCGGTTGCTTCGGTGCTGGTCTATGGCCACGCGGGAATTGCCGCTTATCTCGAGGCTGCGCGAACCGATCCGCGCATGATTGCGATGATGGAGCGCATCACGCTCGAAGTCGATCCAGCGATGTCCGATCTGGACGAGCCCGTCGTCACGCTCACGATCGCCGATGAGATGCCGCGCTCGCAGCAGGTGCTCACGCCGCTCGGCGATCCGCGCAATCCGTTGTTGGATGCGGACTTGCTGTCGAAGTACCACGCCCTGGCCGCCATGGCGCTCGACGACACGTCGGCGAATGCGCTTGCCGATGCGGTACTCGATCTGGACAATCTCGCCGACGCGCGCACGCTTCTATCGTGGCTTGGCGGCGACGCCGATGCTAAACCCGCGCTGCGGTAGCGCGACAGGCCGTGACGGAAACTCAATGGTTTCGATGACAAGCGTTCAATTCTTTAAAGGTATGTCCTCCATGTCCAAGCTGAACCCGCTGCGCGCTGCGTCCCGTTTGATGGCAGTCTGTCTGTCGACCTTTCTCTTCGGCGCTGCTGCCCATGCGCAAGCGTTGCCTGATTCGATCGCCAAGGCCAAGGTCATCAAGGTCGCGGTGAACTCGATCTACCCGCCGATGGAATACAAAGACCCGGAGAGCGGCGAACTGACCGGCTTCGATATCGACCTCGGCAATGCGATTGCAAAGCAACTCGGCGTCAAGCTGGACTGGCAGGAGTCGGCGTTTGAACAATTGCTGCCCTCGCTCGCTACCGGGCGTGTGGACATGGTGCTGAGCGGATTGAGCGACGTGCCGGGGCGCCGCGATACGGCGGATTTTCTCGATTACCTAAATTCAGGCGCACAGTTCTACATTCTGACTGGCGCGCATGGCGGCGAGATCCGCCAGTCGGCGGATCTGTGCGGAAAGGCGGTCGGCACGAGCCGCAGCACGTCGTTCCCGGCGGACACCGCAGCATGGAGTGCGAAGAACTGCGTCGGCAAGACGCCGATCACGGTGGTGGGTACGGAAGACACTTCATCCGCACGTATGCAGTTGAAGCAAGGGCGAATCGTGGCGGGCGTGCAGGGCAGCGAGACCCTGCCGTACGCAATGAAGCTCGAACCGAACACCTACAAGCCCATTGGCGAACCGTTCGCGGCTTCGCCTGAGGGTATCGCCTTTGCGAAGTCCAACGCGAAGCTGCGCGATGCGGTGCGGGCCGCGCTCGACAAACTGGTCGCGAACGGCACATACAGTGCGATCGTGGCGAAGTGGGGGCTGCAATCGAGCGCGGTTCAGCAGGTGACGATGAACGGTGCGAAGGACCATTGAAGCACCTGGGTCACTCCACGTTCTCGCTCAGCCACATGGCGAATGCCGACACGAGCGGCGTATCGGACAGCTCCTGCCGGGACACCAGGTAATACGCGTGTCTCGACGGCACGGTGATGCTGAACGGCCGAATCAGCGTGCCGTCCATCAGGTCGTCCCGCACCGAGAAACTGTCGCCGAGCGCCACACCCTGACCGTGAATCGCCGCTTCGATACCGATATGCGCATTGCCGATTTCAAGAATCCTGATGCCTTCGAGCTTGTCGGCCGACGCATGCGCGAGCCATCGCATCCACGATCCCGAATGCTCGCAAAACAGCGCTTTGCCCGCGAGATCCTCGGTCTTGCGGATCGCGTTGGGCCCGTTCATCAAAGCGGGACTGACAACCGGAAACAGCGCCGGATGCGTAATCAGCGAAACGTGACGATCGCGCCAGCGGCCTTCTCCGTAGCGCACGCATATGTCGACATCTGGCGAATACACCTCGCGGTCGTCGTTGGAGGGGATCACTTTCAGATTGATCCTCGGGTACTGGTCGAGAAACTCGCCGATGTGCCGGGCCATCCAGCGCGAGGTGAACAGCAGCGGCGTGGACACGACGAGATCGCCGGCCATTTCGGGTGAGTCCAGTTTGACGACGGCGTTGGCGATCATGTCGAACGCGCTTTTGACGGGCTGCAGCAAGGCCTCGCCTTCGCGCGTCAGTTTCACGCGCGCCTTTGATCTGACGAACAGCGTAACGCCGAGTGACTCTTCGAGAATGCGGATCTGATGGCTGACCGCGCTGGCGGTCACATGCAGCTCCTGCGCGGCGCCGGCCACGCTCGAGCGCCGCGCGGCGGCTTCGAACGCACGGAGAGGATTGAGCGGTGGCAGGCGGTTTCGCATGAGGTGAGAAGAGATGCTGAGAAAAATTTCATTTGAACGGAATTTAATTCTCGCTACAAGAAGAAAAACTGGATACGTACAGTGGAGTCAACTTAACGGAGGGGACTAGCAGCGATGAATATTTCTGAACCGATCGAGCGTTTGTGGGGCGGGCGTTTCAAGTCGGGGCCGTCGGCGGCGCTCAAGGCGCTATCGCGTTCGGATCCGAGCTTCTTCCGGCTCGCGCCGTACGATCTGGCCGGTTCCCGCGCGCATGCGCAGGAACTGCGCCGCGCTCAGATCCTGACCGAAGAAGAATTGCAGCAACTGCTGGGCGAAATGGACAGGCTGCAAGCGCAGTACCTTGCAGGCGAGATCGGACCGTCGCAGGATGACGAGGACGTGCACACGTTCCTCGAACGCGAAATGACGCAACGTTTGGGCGCTACCGGCGGCAAGCTGCGCGCGGGCCGTTCGCGCAACGACCAGGCGGCCAACGACCTGCGCCTGTTCCTGCGCGACAAGGCACGCACGCTGGCGCACGCGGTGATCGATTTGCAGAACGCACTGATCGAACAGGCCGATGCGCACACCCGCAGCGTGACGGCGGGCTTTACCCATCTGCAGCCGGCGCAGCCGGTCGTGTTCGCGCATCATTTGCTGGCGCACGCGCAGTCGATTTACCGCGACGTCGATCGCCTGGTGGACTGGGACCGGCGCAGCGCGCGCTCGCCGCTGGGCGCGGCAGCGCTGGCGGGCTCGGCGATCTGCCTCAGCCCGGAGTTGTCAGCCACCGAGCTCGGCTACGACGCACCCTGCGAAAACTCGATCGACGCCGTCGCTTCACGCGATCACGTGGCGGAGTTCGTGTTCATTGCGAGCATGCTGTCGGTGAATCTGTCGCGGCTGTCGGAGGAAGTGATCCTGTGGACGACGCGCCAGTTCGGCTGGGTCGTGCTGGACGATGGCTACGCCACGGGCAGCTCGATCATGCCGCAGAAGAAGAACTCGGATATCGCGGAGCTTACGCGCGGCAAGGCGGGGCGACTGATCGGCAATCTTGGCGGCCTGCTGGCGACGTTGAAGTCGCTGCCGCTCGCGTACAACCGCGATCTGGCGGAAGACAAGATCGCCGCGTTCGACAGCATCGACACGCTGGAGTTGGTATTGCCCGCGATGGCTGGCATGATCCGCACGATGCAGGTGAACGTGGGCGAGATGCGCCGCCAGGCGCCGCTGGGTTTCACGCTCGCCACGGAGGTGGCCGACTGGCTCGCGCTGCGCGGTATTCCGTTCAGCGAGGCGCACGAGATTACTGGCGCGCTGGTAAGGGCGTGTGAAGAGCAGGGCATCGAGCTGGGCGAGGTGTCGGTGGCGACGTTGGCGCAGGTGGATGCGCGGCTGGAGGCGTCGGTGCTGGAACACGTAACGCTCGAAGCGGCGGTGGCCGCGCGCAGCGGCTACGGCGGTACGGCGCCGGCACGCGTGGAAGAGCAGATCACCCGGCTGCGTGCGGCGATCGACAAGCAGACCGCGTGGGCGGCCGACTACAGGGGGCCATCATGGTAAGCGTTTCAAACGATCGGGCGGCACTGCCCGCGGAGGCTCAGAAGCAGATGACAGAGATGAGTGAAGACGTCACCGACATTTCGCATCTGGAACATGTGCGGCGCCGCTACTGGGGTCGTTATGTGGCCTCGGCGGCGATCATCGCGTTGATTGGGTACGTGGTGCTGGCGTTCGCACACGGCCAGATCGAATGGCGTTACGTCGCGCGCTTCCTGACGGCGCGTTCGATCCTGAACGGCCTCGTCAACACGATCGTGATGACGGTGCTGGCGATGGTGCTGGGCGTGGTGCTCGGCGTGATTACCGCGATCATGCGGCTGTCGCCCAATCCGGTGTTGCAAGCAGTCGCGCAAGGCTATGTGTGGCTGTTTCGCGGCACACCGGTGATCCTGCAACTGCTGCTGTGGTTCAACCTGGCGCTGGTGTTTCCGTCGATGGGCATCCCGGGCCTGTTCGAATTTCGCACGGTGGACGTCATGACGCCGTTCCTCGCGGCGTTGCTGGGTCTAGGGATCAACCAGGGGGCGTACACCTCGGAAGTGGTGCGCGCGGGGCTGCTGTCGGTGGACACGGGTCAGTATGAAGCGGCCAAGTCGATCGGCATGCCGCGGCTGCAGGCGCTGCGCCGGGTGATTCTGCCGCAGGCGATGCGGGTGATCGTGCCGCCGATCGGCAACGAGCTGGTGGGGATGGTGAAGCTGACGTCACTCGCGAGCGTGATCCAGTACGCGGAGATGCTGCACAACGCCGAGAACATCTACTACGCGAATGCACGGGTGATCGAGCTGCTGATGGTGGCCGGGGTCTGGTATCTGGTGGTGGTGACGGTGCTGTCGTTCGCGCAGTCGCGGGTAGAGCGGCACTACGCCCGCGGGGCGGGACGTGCATCGGGCCGGCAATGAAGGCGCCGGTGACGACAGGACAAGGAGCCGAAATGAATTCAATCGTTCGCGCGGTCGACGTGCGCAAGTCATATGGCGAGTTCAAAGCGCTGCAGGGCATCACGCTGGATGTGGCCAAAGGCGAAGTGCTGTGCGTGATCGGGCCGTCGGGCTCGGGCAAGAGCACGTTCCTGCGATGTATCAACCAGTTGGAGAAGATTAACGACGGGGCGCTGTGGGTGAACGGCGAACTGGCGGGCTACCGGCGGGTAGGCAACCGGCTGCACGAACTGTCGGAGCGGCAGGTGGCGCGCCAGCGTCTGGCGACCGGCATGGTGTTCCAGAAATTCAACCTGTTCCCGCACAAGACGGTGCTGGAGAACGTGATCGAAGGTCCGGTGCAGGTGCTCAAGCGGCGGCGCGCGGAGGCGGAAGAAGAGGCGCGTTCGTTGCTCAAGCGGGTAGGACTCGCTCACAAGTGCGATGCATTTCCGGTGGAACTGTCCGGTGGACAGCAGCAACGGGTGGCGATTGCACGTGCACTGGCGATGCATCCGCAACTGATGCTGTTCGATGAGCCAACCTCGGCGTTGGATCCTGAACTCGTGGGCGAGGTGCTGGCGGTGATGCGTGACCTGGCGAAGAGCGGCATGACGATGATCGTGGTGACGCATGAACTGGGCTTTGCACGCGAGGTGGCCAACCGGGTGGTCTTCATGGATCAGGGGCAGGTGGTGGAAACCGGCACGCCTGATCAGGTGCTCGGGCAGCCAAAACATAAACGTACGCAGGATTTCATCTCGGCTGTGCTTTCCTGATCACAAGCGTGGTCCTGGTTGGGACCCGCTTTCCCAATTCTTCTAGCAAGCGAGTTTTTATGAACACGTCCCTTCGTTTTCGTGAGTGGTTCACACTGGCGGTTGGTATCGTTGCATTGCATGCCCCGTTGTCCCATGCGCAAACTACGGCTCCGTCAATTGGCAAGAGCACGCTCGTCGCGGCGATCGTGCCGAACTATCCGCCGTTCGAATACAAGGACCCGGCCACCGACAAGCTGATGGGCTTCGACGTCGATCTCGGCGAAGCGCTCGCCGCGAAGCTCGGCGTCAAGCTCGAATGGCAGGAAACCAGCTTCGACCAGATGATGAGCGCGCTGACGACGAAGCGCGTCGACGTGATCCTGTCGGGCATGACCGATCTTCCCGAGCGCCGCGGGGCGGTGAACTTCCTCGACTACATCACAACCGGTCCGCAGTTCTACACGATGAAGGCGCGTGCGGGAGAGTTCGCGACGATGGATGCGTTGTGTGGCAAGACCGTCGGAACGAGCCGCCGCACATCGTTTGTGAACGATGCCGCGAAGTGGAGCGATGAGCATTGCGTGAAGGCAGGTAAGCCGCCCGTCAAGGTAGTCGGTACGGACGGCTCGTCGGACGCGCGCATGCAGTTGCGCCAGAACCGGATCGATGCGGCGGTGCAGGGCGGCGAAACTTTGCCGTACCAGAACTCGATTGAGCAGAACGCGTACGCGCCGATCGGCCAGCCATTCCTGTCGCAGTACACCGCGCTCGGTATGTCGAAGGACAACGCGGCGCTCAATACGGCGTTGACCAATGCGTTCAACCAACTGATCGCCGACGGCACTTACCAGAAGATCCTGGCGAAATGGGGTTTGCAGCAACACGCCGTGCCGAAGGCGCTCGTTAACGCCGGCACCTGATACGGGTGTAAGCCTCGCTCAGACCGTCATCACGCTCGACAGATGGTCTGCCCGCGCCGCTGGCTCCCCGAGCCAGCGGCCCATCGTAGCGGGCTTGTGCGCTTCCAAGCCGCTGAGCGTTTTCTGCCAGTGCTTGGCGTCGACTTTCAGCTCCGGGCCATCGCCTTGCCGACATGTTCGGCAAACGCTTTGACCTTCGCCGAATGCCGGCGCTCCAGTGGGCTCACCAGATGGATCGGGATGGGGATCGTCTCCCAATCCGGCAACATCCGCTGCACTTCGCCACTGGCTAACTCGTCATCGAACAGCCACGTCGGCGAATAGCCGATACCCATACCCGCGAGCACCGAGGCCCGCATGACCTCGCTGCTGTTGGTTTGCAGATTACCTTCGACCCGCACGATGCGCGTGGTTCCCACCGGATCTGTCGCGCCGGGTCCTGCCGTAAAACGCCACGCGTTGCGCATCGCCAGTTCGGTGTAGACGATGCAGTTGTGCCCACTCAAGTCGTCGGGGGCGCGTGGCGCTTTCGTTCCTTTGGGCAGTGAGCGCACGTAGCTGCGATGCGCCATCAACATTCGCTGGGCCGTTCCCACGCGACGCGCGATGAGGCTGCTGTCCGGCAGATCGCCGAGCCGCACCGCGACGTCGATCCCCTGTTCCACGAGATCGACAAAACCATCGCTCAGGCGCAGGTCGATCTTCACGCCAGGATGCTCTGCCAGAAACGACTGAACCAATGGCATGAGTTTGAGGCGCCCGAAGCCGACTGAAGCCGCGATCCGCAGCCAGCCCGTCAGTTGCTGTTCGCCGCGCCGCAGCGCGCCTTCGGCCTCCGCGATTTCCGCGACCAGGCGCCGCGCCTGTTCGAAATAGTGTTCACCTTCTTCGGTCAGCGCAAGCGAACGCGTGGTTCGCGTCAGCAGCCGCGCGCCCAGCTCGCGCTCGAGTGCCGCGACCTGTTTGCTCACTGCGCTTTGCGTCGTGTCGGCCTCGTGCGCGACCGCGGAAAAGCTGCCGGCCTCCACCACGCGCACGAACGTCTTCATTGCCTGCAGCTTGTCCATTTTGCTCAATATATTCCTGAATGGAATCAGTTATATGAGCATACACCATCTATATCCTCAATCTGGAATCAGTCAAAGTGCAGTCATCGCAAACGCGATTCGATGCAACCCACCCCAAGGAGTACGGACATGAACTCACCCGTCGTTCTTATCACTGGCGCGCTGACCGGCATCGGCCGCGCTACCGCTCTTGCTTTTGCTCGCGAAGGAAACCGCGTGGTTGTCAGCGGCCGGCGCGAAGAGGCAGGTCATGCGCTTGCCGCCGAATTGCGTGCGCTTGGCGCCGAAGCCGAATTCCTGCGCGCCGATGTGCGCTTCGAAGCCGAAGTACGCAGCGTCGTCGAGCAGACCGTCGAGCGTTTCGGGCGCCTCGACGTGGCGGTCAACAACGCCGGCACGGAAGGTCAACTGGCGCCCATCGTCGAGCAGACGGCAGCCAACTACGAAGACACGTTCTCAGTCAACGTGCTCGGCACGCTGCTGTCGCTCAAGCACGAAATGCGCGTGATGCTGGCGCAGGGCGCGGGCTCCATCATCAATCTCTCATCGATCGCGGGTCAGGTCGGTATTGCGGGTGCGTCCGTCTACGCAGCCAGCAAGCATGCGGTCGAAGGTCTCACGAAGAGCGCGGCGCTCGAAGGCGCTGCCGCAGGCGTGCGCGTCAACGCCGTGGCGCCGGGTCCTGTCGCGACCGAAATGCTCGACCGTTTTGCCGGCGGGAGCGAGGAGGGCAAGGCCGGTTTCCTCGCGACGATACCGGCGCGACGCGCCGCGACCCCGGATGAAATCGCCCAGACCATCGTCTTCCTTGCGAGCGACAAGGCGCGCTACCTCACCGGACAGAACATTGCAGTCGACGGCGCCTATACCGCGCAATAACGCACGAGTTTTTCCACCTGGCTTTATTCATCTTTTCTACTCAGGAGCATCACCATGACCACCATCAATGTCCCGACGCGCGACGAAGTTTCCCCGGCTAACCAGGCCATCTTCGACAAGCTCAAGAGCAGTCTCGGCACAGTACCCAACCTGTACGCGACGCTCGCCCATTCGGAGCATGCGCTCGGCAACTACCTCGCGTTCCAGAACGCGAAGAGCAGTATCACCGGCAAGGCGCGCGAAATCGTGAACCTCGTCGTGAGCCAGGTCAACGGCTGTGAATACTGTCTGGCCGCACACACCATGATCGGCAAGATGAACGGCTTCACCGACGAACAGATTCTCGAAATCCGCGGTGGCAAGGCAAGTTTCGACGCGAAGTTCGATGCGCTCGCGCGCCTGGTGAAGAACATCGCGGTCAACCGCGGGCACGCAGATCAGGCGCTTTTGGATGCGTTCTTCACTGCGGGTTGGACCAAGGCCAATCTGGTCGACACGATCGTCGTGATCGGCGACAAGACCGTCACGAACTATCTGCACGCAACGACGCGCGTACCGATGGACTTCCCCGCTGCGCCGCAACTCGCTGCCTGATGGTTGCAGCCGGGCAAGGCACGGTGCTCATAAGATGTCCGCATTGCCCGGCTGACTGGAGTGTTACCGTATATCTATCCAGTCAGCGATCCCGGCACGCCAATCAGGCGCTTAGCTACAATAAAGCGCCTTGAAAGCACGCCCGATGAAACGCAAGCGATCAATTGAACACGGAGAAGACGATGATAGAACGACACATGGTGACGACAGCGTTTGACCTTCCGGGACACAGGATAGAGCGCTCATTCGGCGTCGCTCGCGGGATCATCGTTCGGTCCCGATCCGTCGTTGGTGCACTTGGCGCATCGCTGCAGACGATTTTTGGAGGCAACATCACGCTTTACACCTCGCTGTGTGAGCGAGCGCGGCAGGATGCATATGACCGAATGATTGCGCAGGCTGCGGACCTTGGCGCAAACGGCATCATCGGCATGCGGTACGACGCAACCGAGATAGCGAGAGGCATCACAGAGGTGTTGTGCTATGGGACGGCGGTCCACACGACGTTGCTGGTTTGAAGAGCGCGTGCCGATCAGGGCTGAGAACATGACCACATGATCTGAAGGCATTGACGGGTGGTCAGGGGCTTGGCTGGATCGACACAAAGATCATGAGAGCAGCCGATCTGAACATAGGGACGGTTCCGTATGAGACGGTGTTCGACATGGTTCAGGGCGGCCGGCTGGACTATTTTCCGCGTGGTGTCATTGAAGCTTTAATGTCGCGCGGGTTTGGAGGCGTGCTTTGCTTCAAGCACCATCGTGTCGTCGGCCATCTTAAGAAAACTATCAACGATCGGATTTGTGTACTGAAGCTGCGGACAAACGGTGAATCCCCGAAACACGACGTCCGGTGAAAACGGCCGAAACTGGATCTTCGTGGGATTGGCATCGAAAGTCGCAAGCGGATTCACGATGCCGATTCCCAACCCGCGCGACACCATCGCGCAAATCGTCGCACCGTATGGCGTTTCGATAGTCGGCACCTGATTGACTTCCGCCTGACGCAACACACGATCCAGCGACGAACGTGTGTCGTCCGCATACGAAGGCAGAACCAACCTTTCGTTACGCAGATCGCCTGCATGGATACGTTTGCGCGCAGTCAGCGGATGCCCGGCCGGTAGCGCACACACGCCGGGTAGCCGATATAACTCGGCGCTCGTCACACCAAATGCATCGGGCGTAGTCGTAGCAAAGCCGATATCGCAATAGGCCGCCGAGGCCCAACGCTGGATCGTGCCTTCGCTGCGCATTTCCAGCGATATCGCGATGCGTGGATAGACGGCAAGAAAACGCTCGATCACCATCGGGATGAACGACAACGCCAGCACCGGCGCCGCGACGAGCCGCAGACGGCCACTGCCGAACTGGCGGATTTCACGCGCGGAATGCGCAAGTTTCTCTAGGCCCACAAAACTCCGGTCCACTTCGCGGTAAAACGCGCTCCCCGCGTCTGTGGCCTGAATCCGTCCGCCATTGCGCGTGAACAGCGCCAATCCCGTCGATGTCTCCAGTTCCGCAATCAACCGGCTGATGCTCGGCTGCGACGTGCCAAGTTCCTCGGCGGCGGCGGTCATCGAGCCGCGCAACATGACCAGCCTGAACGCTTCGATTTGCCGCTGATTCATCCTTTTGCCTCGTCTGCCTTCGTTGATCCGGCTCCCAGCTTGCCATACCAAATTTGAATGGCAGACGTTTTTGGTCGTATTTGACCGGATGGTCGACGAAAACCTAGACTGGCTTGCATCTTCTTACCGGCCATAGACGATGCGCTCCGATGCCCTGCTGCTTCACGACGATTTTCGCGTGACCCCGTACTGGTGGGACGCCGCGCCGCCCGAGACGGCCCGTGACGCGCTGCCGTCCGGCGTCGACGTGGTGATCGTCGGCAGCGGCTATTGCGGCTTGTCGGCGGCTGCGGTTGCAGCGCGCCTCGGCGCGAGCGTCGCCGTGCTCGACGCCGCAGAGATCGGGGCGGGCGGCAGCACGCGCAGCGGCGGCATGGTGTCGAGCGGACAGAAACTCGCGCTGACCAATGCGATTCGTGGCGTATCGGCAGAGCGGCTGGGACGGCTGATGCGCGAGTCGATGGCGAGCTTCGATTACCTGAAGCGCCTTGTCGCCGAGGAGTCGCTCGACGCCGATCTGCAGATCACCGGCCGTTTCTTCGGCGCATTCACGCCGCGCCACTTCGATCGTTTGCGGCGCCAGGGCGACCTCTTGCGCGAGAAGACCGGCGTGACGGTGCATGTCGTGCCGCGCGCGGAGCAGCATACGGTGATCGGCTCCGACTACTACTACGGCGGGATTCTCGTCGATGAATACGGTGGTCTGCATACGGCCAAATATCATCGCGCGCTGCGAGATCTAGCGCGGCGTTGCGGCGCGACTTTGCATTCACATGCGGGAGTGGAACGAATCGAACGCAATGGCGCGAGTTTTCGGGTTCATGCAACGCGAGGAATAATCGACGCGAAGCATGTGCTGGTCGCGACCAACGGCTACACCGGACGGCTGCTGCCGTTCTTCGCGCGGCGCGTGCTGCCGGTCGCGAGTTACCAGATCGCGACGGAGCCGCTGCCGCCCGGACTGATGGCCGTGCTGAATCCGGGGCGGCGCATGATCAGCGATTCGAAACGCAATCTGTTCTACACAAGGCCATCGCCCGACGGCACGCGAATGCTGTTCGGGTCGCGCCCCGCCATCCGCGAGGTGAGCGAACGTGAAGCGGCAAGGATGCTGCACGCGAAGATGATCGAGTTGTGGCCCGCACTGCGCGACGTGCGCATCACGCACGCGTGGAAGGGCTACGTCGCGATGACGGGTGACAAGCTCGCGCATATCGGTGAACAGGACGGCATTCACTACGCGCTCGGCTGCAACGGCAACGGTGTCGCGCTGATGAGCTATCTGGGCTCGCGAGTCGTGAGATCCATGCTCGGACTCGATGCGCAGGCGGGCGCATTCGGTGAGGGCACGTTTCCGGTCAGCCCGGCCGGCATGGCGAGCCGCCTGAGCGTGCCGGTCGGCACGGCGCTCTATGCGTTCGACGATTTCTGGAGCGGCCGCGCGCGCGCCGCGCTTTCTTGACAGACTTCCCATCGCAGGTCCTTTCGACGGAGCTAACATCATGCGTTTTCGCCATCTTCTCAGCCTCTTTGCGGTTGTCGTGCCTCTATCGCTCGCGTTGCACGGCAACGCCCGTGCCGACGACATCGGCACGCTGACGCCCGGCAAGCTGGTCGCCGGCGTGGATGCGAACAACAAGCCGTATTCGTATATCGACAACGGCAAGATGACGGGCTTCGACGTCGAACTGCTGCGCGCCGTCGCCGCGAAGCTCGGCCTGAGCGCCGAGTTCCGCGCGCAGGATTTCAGCGGACTGCTGCCGAGCGTTGCGAACCAGCAGATCGATCTGGCCGCCGGGTCGATTTCGATCACGAAGGAACGCCTGAAGATGGTCGATTTCTCAGAGGGCTATCTGACGGGCCTTCTGAGCGTAGCAACCTTGCCCGACAGCACGATCACGAGCGACCCATCATCGGTGAAGGGCAAACGGATCGGCGTCGTGCAGGGCACCATCGAGGACACGTATTCGGACAGCTACCTGCCGGGTGCGCAGATCGTGCGCTTTCCGAACCTGAACGCGGGATTCCTTGCGATGCGCTCGAAATACATCGATGGCTACTTCGTGGATAAAACGCTCGTGGAGGGCTTGCAGGGCAAGTATCCGCAAATGAACATCGCGGACAAGCTCGACATCTCCGCCGTCAATCTGCCAGCCGGTTTCCCGGTGCACAAGGGCAACGCCAAGCTCGAGGCAGCGCTGAACAAGTGCATCGGCGAACTGGTTGCGGACGGAACATGGCTGAAGCTGTACCTGCAGTTCCACCCGGGTTATTCCAAGCCCGCGAGCCTGCCGCCGTACGCGATGAAGACCGATAACTGATTGAGTTCGGCCGACTGCGGACCGGCGGCTGAACCCGCTGCCGATGCTCAACAGGGAGCACATCATGAATGCTTTCTTGCAGAACTTTCTCGACTGGCCGTTGCTGATCTCGTCGATACCGTCGTTGCTGTGCACGGGCCTCGTCAACACGCTGGTGCTATCGGTGTTTTCGACCGTGCTGGGGATCGTCGCGGGCATGATGCTCGCGTTGATGACGGTGTCGCATACACGCTGGTTGATGCTGCCCGCACAGGTGTTCATCGACGTGTTTCGCGGCCTGCCGGCCGCGCTCGTGATCCTGCTGGTCGGCCAGGGACTCGCGCCAGTGGGGCTCGCGATCTTCGGACCCAATCCATATCCGCTTGCGATCGTCGCACTTGGGCTGATCTCGTCCGCGTATATCGCGGAGATTTTCCGCTCCGGCATTCAAAGCGTGGGGCGCGGACAACTGTCCGCGTGTCAGGCGCTCGGCATGACATACTGGAGCAGCATGCGCCACGTGATCGTGCCGCAAGGCGTGCGGCGCATCTTGCCGGCGCTTGCGAACCAGTTCATTTCGATCGTCAAGGATTCGAGTCTGGTCTATTTTCTCGGCCTGCTGACTTCGCAACGCGATCTGTTTACGATCGGCCAGAACACGTCGGTGAATACCGCGAACCTGTCGCCACTGGTGGCCGCGGGTGCGGTGTATCTGCTTGTGACCGTGCCGCTCACGCACGCGATCAATCACATCGACCGCTGGACCAACCGTCATGCGAATCCGGCGCGCGGCAGTTCCAGTACACGATTGTCACGCCGGCAGCGCAAAGCGCAGGCTTCGGCCAGTTCGACTGTGCCGGTCAGGGCCGGCATTGCCGATCAACATAACTAGTCTTCACAGGCAGGACACCAGCCACAATGGGACCCAAAGTAGACACGGTCGCTGACGACGCCACCTTGCCTGCGCAAGTCGATGTCGTCGTCATCGGCGGCGGCATTATCGGTGTGAGCACAGCTCTTTATCTGAGCGAGAAGGGATTGCAGGTCGCGCTATGTGAGAAAGGCCATATTGCGGGCGAGCAATCGAGTCGCAATTGGGGTTGGGTGCGCGTCACGCATCGAGACATGCGCGAGTTCGCGTTGAGCATCGAAAGCCTGAAGCTGTGGCGGAAAATGGATGCGACGCTCGGTATCGACACGGGCTTCAATCAATGCGGCATCCTCTACATGACCGACGAAGACACCGTGATGGACAGTCATCACGTATGGCTCGACAAGGCGCGCCACGTAGCAGGCGACACGTTCGACACGCGCGTGGTCGACGGGCGTGCCGTTGCTGAACTCTTGCCCGGCGCGACGAAAGCGTTCAAAGGCGGACTCTACACACCCGGCGACGGCCGCGCCGAACCGCAAAAAGCCGCACCTGCGATCGCGAATGCGTTGCGCAAACGCGGTGTCAAGATTCTGACGCCATGCGCCGCCCGTGGCATCGAAACAAGCGCAGGGCGCGTCAGTGCGGTGGTCACCGAGCACGGCACGATTCGTTGCAACAGCGTCGTCGTCGCGGGTGGTGCGTGGTCGCGGTTGTTCTGCGGCAACCTGGATGTCGATGTACCGCAACTGCTGGTAAAGGCCTCGGTGCTTCGCACCGAGCCGCTCGACGGCGGCCCGACCTGTAGCGCGAGTAACAAGAAATTCGCGTTTCGCAAGCGCGCCGACGGCGGCTATACGATCGCTTTTGGCTTCCGCACCTATAGCGATCTCACGCCCGATTCCTTTCGCCTGTTCTTCAAATATGTCGAAGCGTTGAAGAGCCAGTTGGGCTCTTTGCGCATCGGCATCGGCGCTCGCTTCTTCGAGGAATTGCGCCGTCCGCGTCATTGGGCGCTCGACCGTCCCACCGCGTTCGAAGCGGTCCGCACGCTCGATCCCGAACCGATCACCCGGTACACCGACGCCGGTTTGCGCGAGTTCATCAAGGTCTTTCCGCATCTGGCGCACGCGCGAATCGCGCAGCGCTGGGCGGGCTACATGGACGTGACGCCGGACGCGATTCCAGTGATCTCCGGTGTCGATGCGGTGCCGGGCCTCTTTATCGGCACCGGCTTTTCGGGGCATGGATTCGGCATCGGCCCGGCGGCCGGAAAGCTGATGGCCGATCTGGTGACGAACGATACGCCGCTTGTCGACCCGCATGCGTTCCACCTCAACCGGTTCAGCGACGGAACGAAGATCGTGATCGACGCGGGCTTCTAAGGCGATCTTTCATCAGAAGGAATAGCCGGTCATTACGAAGCCGACGTAACGCGTTTGCCATAACATGATGTCATGGGCACCACAACAATTGCGGCGTTGTCGCCATTAAATAGACTCACTATATTGGCCTCAATGCGCATTACATCCACGATCTCTTTCGCTTAACCCTTTCGAGGACAAAGTCGTGATCAAGAAGCCCATGTTGCGCCCGCTTGCGGCGGTTCTGATTCTTGGTGTCGCGGGTCTGGTGCCTGCGTGTCTCACGCCTGTTTTTGCTGCGGGGAAGATTACCTTTGTTTCTCAAGGCGGCACGTATCAGGAAGCGCAGACCAAGGCGATCCTCGATCCCGCTGCGAAGCTGCTGAACATTACCGTGAACCAGGACAGCATCCCGGACGCGTGGCCGCAGATCAAGGCGCAGGCTGCAACCGGCAAGCCGATCTGGGACGTGGTCGATACGCCGACGTCCAACGGCCTGCGCGGCGGCCACGAAGGCCTGCTGGAGAAGCTCGATTTCTCGAAGATTCCGAATGGGGCCGCGATGCCCGAGAAATACCGCACGCCGTATTCAGTCGCCTATGAGTTCTATTCGACGGTCATCGGCTACAACAAGAAGTCGTTGAAGAAAGTGCCGCAGAGCTGGGCCGATTTCTGGAATGTGAAGGGATTCCCCGGCACGCGCGCGTTGCGTAACGATCCGCAGACGGTGCTCGAAGCCGCGCTTCTGGCAGACGGCGTGCCGCGCGATAAGCTTTATCCGCTCGATGTCGACCGTGCATTCAAGAAGCTTCAACAGATCAAGCCGGACGTGACCGTCTGGTGGACCTCGGGCGGGCAGTCGGCACAATTGCTGCACGACGGCGAAGTCGATATGACGATGATCTGGAACGGCCGCGCGAGCGCCGTGCGTAAAGACAACCCCGATATCGACTTCACGTTCAACGATGGCATTCTGCAGAACACCCAGTTGTGCGTGCTGAAGAACGCGCCGAACCTGGCCGACGCGATCAAATTCGTCAACGCCGCTGTCTCGCCCGAATTGCAGGCGAACCTGCCGCTGTACATCGACTATGGCCCAGGCAATCCGGCGGCCTTCAAGACCGGCAAGATCGACGCGAAACGCGCGAGCGAGCTGCCGAGCTCGCCGGACAATGCGGCGAAGCAGGCGCTCATGTCGGAGGAGTGGTGGGCCTCGGACGCCGGCATTCAGGCGAAGGCGCGCTGGCTCAAGTTCATGCAGTAAGGCGCAGGCCGGTCCCGACGCGCGGGCTCACGGGTTCGCGCGCACGTTTTGCTCACCCGTTCCGCACGTTTCACCGCCCGCGTAATCATCGAACGTGATCGACTATCTGATTCTCGGCGGCGGTTCGGCGGGCTGCGTGCTCGCCGCGCGCCTGTCCGAAGACGCCGGCAAGACCGTCTGTCTCGTCGAGGCCGGCCGCAATATCTCGCAGACGGACATGCCTGCTGCCGTGCGTAGCCGGTACCCTGGCCGCGCCTATCTCGACACGGCGAACATCTGGCAGCGCCTGAAGGCGCGCATGAGCATGTCGGCGACGACACGACGCTACGAACAGGCGCGCCTGCTCGGCGGCGGCTCGGCAATCAATGCGCTGATGGCGAATCGCGGCGCGCCCGCCGATTACGACGAATGGGACGCGCTAGGCGCACACGGCTGGAACTGGAACGCCTGCCTGCCGTACTTCCGTAAACTCGAATCCGATTGCGACTTCGACGGTGAGCTGCATGGCAAGAGCGGCCCGGTCCGCATCCAGCGCACGAACTGGGCACGCATCTCACCCTTCGTGCGCGCGGTGCTCGACACGCTCGCCGCGCGCGGCCACGTGCGGCGCGACGATCAGAACGGCGCATGGGAGGACGGCACGTTCATCGGATCGATCGCGGTGAGCGAGGCCGGCGAGCGTATCCCGACGTCGGTCTGCTATCTCGACGATACCGTGCGTGCCCGTCCGAACCTCCAGATTCGTACTGGGATACTCGTCGAGCGCGTGCTGTTCGACGGCACGCGCGCGGTTGGTGCGCGCATCGTCGCCAGCGAGGGCAGGGATGGGCTCAGCGAAGAATTGCGCGCCGAGCATGTAATCGTCTGCGCCGGTGCGATCCACAGTCCTGCGCTGCTGATGCGAAGCGGCATCGGACCGGCCGCTGAGCTCTCCGCGCTGGGTATCGAAGTGCGCGCGGACCGGGCCGGCGTCGGCGGCAATCTGATGGAGCATCCGTCGATCGCGGTCTCCGCGGTTTTGCCGTGGGCCGCCCGCACGCCGTTTCCCGACGAGCATCACGAGCAGGCCATCGTGCGCTTTTCGTCGGGCATGCACGACACAGTGCCCGGCGACATGCACGGTGCGATCCTGTCGCGTTCGGGCTGGCATTCAGTTGGCTACCGGCTCGGCACGATCTTCTTCTGGGTGAACAAGTCGTACTCGCGCGGCCGGGTGACGCTGACGTCGGCAAGTCCGCATAGCGAACCCGCAGTCGATTTCAACATGCTGTCTGATGCTCGCGACCTCGAACGCCTGAAGGGCGCGCTGCGCTTCGGCGCTGAAACGCTGGCTGATCCGATGATGGCGAAGCATCGCGCGACGCTTCTGCCTTCGAGCTATTCGCCGCGTGTCGCAAGTGTGGCCGTGCCGGGTGCGTGGAACGCGTTGCAACGCGGCACGCTGAGCGCGCTGCTGGACATCGCGGGTCCGTTTCGCGCGTGGCTCGTGCGACGCGTGGTCACTCAGGGCGTGACGCTGAACGACCTGCTCGCCGACGATCATGCCTTGACGAAGTTCGTCACGCGCTCGGTGGGCGGTACCTGGCATCCGTCGGGAACCTGCCGGATGGGCGCCGCCGACGATCCGCTCGCTGTCTGCGATGCGCGTGGCGCCGTGTATGGCGTGAACGGGCTTTACGTGTGCGATGCGTCGCTGATGCCGTCGATACCGTGCGCCAACACGAATATTCCGACCATCATGATCGCGGAGCGCATCGCGGATATGCTGCGTGGCCGCGCCTAAGCGACGTGCCGGGTTGAGAAAACGGAAGCGGCCCGTCGACCGCCGCAGCGCTCAGTTGCCCTCAGTCTCCATACCCCACGATGCCTTTTACTTCGAGAAACGCCTCGAGCCCCCACTCGGCGTATTCGCGCCCATTGCCTGACTGCTTGTAGCCGCCGAAAGGCGAGCCGGCGTCCCATGACGGATAGTTCAGGTACACGCTGCCCGCCCGCAACCTGAACGCTACGCGCCGGGCGCGCTCGTGATCTGCGGATTGCACATAGGCCGCGAGACCGAAGGGACTGTCGTTCGCAATCGCGATCGCATCGTCTTCGTCGCGATACGGCATGATCGCGAGCACGGGTCCGAAGATCTCTTCGCGCGCGATCGTCATGGACGGACGCACGTTCGCGAACACAGTAGGTTGCACGTAATAGCCGCGTTCGAGACCTTGCGGACGACCGACGCCACCGGTCACGACCTGCGCGCCCTCGTCGATGCCGGCCGCGATCAGCCGTTCCACGCGCTCGAATTGCACGCTGCTGACAACCGGCCCCAACGTCGTGCGCTCATGGTCTGCAGGGCCGACGCGATGTGCTTCTGCCGCCCGCCGGGCGATCGCCAGCGCCTCCTCATGGCGCGTCTCGGGTACCAGCATGCGCGTCGGTGCATTGCATGACTGGCCGCTGTTGTTGAAGCACGAGTTGACGCCCGCCGTCACGGCGGCTTCAAAGTCGACGTCGTCCAGCAGGATGTTGGCCGACTTGCCACCCAACTCCTGATGCACGCGCTTGACGGACGGCGCCGCGAGCTTCGCGATCTCGATGCCCGCGCGTGTCGAGCCGGTGAACGACACCATGTCGACATCGGGATGCGACGCAAGCGCCGCACCGACGGTCGGTCCATCACCGTTCACGAGATTGAAGACCCCCGGCGGCACGCCTGCGGCTTCCAGGATCTCCGCGAACAGCAATGCGTTGAGCGGCGTCACTTCGCTGGGCTTCAGCACCATCGTGCAGCCGGCCGCGATAGCGGGCGCAGCCTTGCAGACAATCTGATTGATCGGCCAGTTCCACGGCGTGATCAACGCGACGACGCCCACCGGTTCGTGATTAACGAGCGTGGTGCCTTTTTTGCGTTGCCACACGAACGTTTCGCACGTGCGGATCAATTCGTCGAGATGCCGCCGTCCGATTCCGGCCTGCCATGCGTGCGCCATCGCGCGCGGGGCGCCCAGTTCGCGCGAGATCGTGTCGCCCATCTCGTCGTGACGTTCGAGAAAGACCTCGAGAATGCGACGGATCAGCGCGAGACGCTCGGCGGGCGTGGTCTGCGAGAACGACGTGAACGCGCGTTTTGCCGCGGCGACCGCGCGATCGATATCGGCGGGTGTGCCCATTGCCACTTCGGCGAACGCTTCTTCGGTGCAGGGATCGATGACGGGCAGGCGTGCCGTGCCCGACGGCTCGACCCACGTGCCGTCGATATAGAACTTCAGTGTATTGATCATGCGAGAGGTGTGTAGGAGGAGGTCAGACGCGCGCCGCGCCGGAGCGCCGGCTCACCACGACGATCATCACGAGGCACAGCGTCAGCGCCGTAAGCATCGTGCTGATCGCCGCGATGGTCGGATCGATCTCGTCACGCAGCGTGACGAACATGCGACGCGTCAGCGTCTGGTTCGAGCCGCCCGACACGAAGAGGGCGACTACCGTTTCGTCGAGCGCCTGAATGAACACGAACACGGCGCCCGAGATCACGCTCGCCTTGATCTGCGGCAGCGTCACCGTCATGAAGCTGCGAAAGCGATTCATGCCGAGGCTGCGGGCGACCATCTCCTGGGTGCGGTCGAAGGTGCGAAGATCGGCGCCGACCGAGATCAGCACATACGGCAGCCCGAGCATCGTATCCGCGAGAATCAGCCCGCCGAGCGTATTCACATAGCCGGCCTGCGAGTAGACGAAAAACACGCCCACGGCGACGATGATGATCGGCACCATCAACGGCAGCATCAGCAGCGTGCGCAGATAGCGCATGATCCAATGCGTGCCGTTCTGAATCGCATAGGCGGCGCACACGCCGAGCGGCGTCGCGAGCAGTGCGGCGCAGATCGAGGCGGTCAGCGTGGTGCGCGCGGCGTCGATCCACGCGGGGTTGTCGAAGAACGAGTGATACCAGCGCAGCGAATAGGCGGGCGGGGGGAAGGTCATGAAGCGCGTGTCGGAGAACGACAGTGGCACGACGATCAGCACCGGCACCATGAGGAACAGGAGGATCAACACAACCGCCGCGCCGAGGACGATCCGTCCGAACGAGAGCTTTGTCATTTCGCGCCCAGGGTCTTTTCGAGTGGCACCACGCGGCTCGCGGCGTAGAAAATCGCGAACACGCAGATCAGCAGCACGACGCTCACCGCGCTCGCGGCGCCCCAACTGTTATAGATCTCGACGTTGCGGCTCACCACCATCGACACCATGATCGACTTGCCGCCGCCCATCAACTCAGGCGTGATGTAGAAGCCGAGACACAGCACGAACACGAGGGTGACGCCGGCGAACACGCCGCTCATCGAAAGCGGCAGGAACACGCGCATGAACACATGCAGCGGCGAGCCGCCGAGACTCGCGCCCGCCTGCGAGAGATTCGGCGGAATCTTCTGCATGGCCGAATAGAGCGGCAGCACCATGAACGGCAGCAGGATATGAACCATCGCGATGATCGTGCCGAACTGGTTGTAGGCGAGTTGCACCGGCCGGTCGATCAGGCCTGAGGCGATCAAGGCCTTGTTGACGAGTCCCGTGCGCTGCAGCAACACGAGCCACGCATAAGTGCGCACGAGTACGCTGGTCCAGAAGGGCAGGATGACCATGCCGAGCACTAGCGCGCTTAGCTTCGGTGACAGCGAGGCCGCGAAGTAGGCCACCGGATAGCCGAGCACCAGCGTGATGACGGTGACGATGATGCTCAGTTTGAACGTCAGCAGAAAGGTTTCGAGGTAGGCGCCCGAGAACATGCGCCGATAGTTCTCGAGCGTGAAACCGTCGTGATAGATCGACTGCCACGACAGCCAGGCGAGCGGCACGACGAGCAGCACGACGATCACGAGGAGCGCCGGCGCCATCAGGAGAAGCATCGTGCGATCTTCGCGGCGCTGGTAGCGTGCGGCAGGATCGGACTCGGTGGCCTGCATCAATGTGGGTCCTTGGAGCATCCGTTTGGCGGTCGTCATCATGCACCTACGGCGTCGAGAAACTGATGCCACGCGGCGACGAGCCTCACACCCGGCGCGCGCAGCGAATGAAAAGGCACGGGCCGCAAACCAGGCGCGCCGAGCAGCGAAAGCTCGGGCGTCTCACCGAGGGCGAGCGCGGCGGCATGCTGTCCGAGCAGACTGGCCATCGCGACACCTGCTCCGTTATACCCCAGACAGAAGGTCGTGGCATCGTCGCTGCGCCCGACATGGGGCAGCGAATTGAACGTCATGCCGACATAGCCCGACCAGCGATACGCCACGCGCACGTCCGCGAGATCAGGGAAGAGCGCGACCATCGCCCGCTGCAGCCCATCGAAGCCGGTCGTCTGGCCTTCCTTGCCGAATGCGTCGCGGCCGCCGAACAGCATGCGGCCATCCGCCTTGCGGAACCACTTCATCATGCGCCGCGTTTCCGTGTAGCTGCGGCGTTCGACCATCAGGCGCGCGTCGAGATCGGCGGGCAAGCGCTCGGTGGCGATCATCGCGCTGCGGAACGGCACGAGTTCGCGCTGATACGGCGAGGTGGCCGGCGTGAGGTCCGAATAGGCATTGGTCGCAACGATCACCTGCTTCGCACGCACCGTACCGCCTGGCGTGCGCAACGTCACGTGCGTATCGCCGGGCGCGCGGTGCATCTGCAATACCGGCGTCGATTCGTAAATCGGCACGCCGCGCAGCGTCATACCGCGCGCGAGTCCGCGCACGTATTCGAGCGGCAGGATCGTGCCGGCATCCGCGCTCAGCACGCCGCCGACGAAACCCTTCGACCCCGTCTCGTGCTCGACTTCGGCGCGCGATTGCACGGTCATCGACGTATCGCCGAGCTTCGTGCGCACCCAGTCGGCTTCGGCACAGATCGCCGCGAGCACGCGCTCGGTGTGCGCGCAGCGCAGGCTGCCCGTATGCTCGAAGCGGGCCCGTGTGAGCCCGAACTCGTCGACCAGCGATTCGACGATCCGCACGCCTTCATGCGCGAGCCGGTGCATGCGTTTCGCGGTATCGAGACCATGCAACTGGTCGATCGTGGGAAACGACAGCCTGAATTTCGACGACACCACGCCGCCGTTGCGCCCGCTCGCGCCCCAGCCGACCAGGTTCGCGTCGAGTACGGCGCAACCGACGCCGCGTTTTTGCAGCGCATAAGCTGCGGCGAGGCCCGAGTAGCCCGCGCCGATCACCGCGACTTCGACGTCGAGATCGCGCGCGAGCGGCGCGCCGGCGCTAACGGCCGCGCCCGCATCGGGCGATGCGGCAGCGAGCGCTTGCCAGAGCGAGTCGGGCAGGGACGAGGGACGTGCCGTCGGCGCGAGCATCGGCTCAGGCGGCGAGGCGCGCTTCGGCTTCGACGGCGTCCGCGAGCTCGGCGAGCGTCGGGAACGTGAACGTCGGCGTCGTGACGGCCTCGGGCACCGGCGTGGCACCGAAGCCACGCTTGCCCTGACGGCGCTCGATCCAGCAGGTCGCATAGCCGAGTTCCGTGGCGACGCCGATGTCGTGGTACTGGCTTTGCGCGGTGTGCAGGATCTCGCCGAACTTGTAGCCGAATGCCGCCTGACGGCCGCGGTTGTACGCGAAGAATTGCGGATCGGGCTTGGCGACGCCGGTTTCGTCGCAGCAGACCGTGTCGTCGAACGGATCGCCAAGCGTGTGCGCGTAGGCCGACAGTGCGACGCGGTCCGCATTGGTCATGGCAACCAGGCGGAAGTGTTTGCGCAGGCGCTTGAGTGCGGCGACCGAGTCCGCGAAGGCGGGCCATTCGAGCACGTCACGCTGGAAGGCGGCGGCCGATTGCGCGTCGTCGGGCAGACCGAGTTCCTTCGCCAGCGACAGGTAGACGTTTGCCATTTCGTGGCTCGAGCGGCCCGGATGGGTCGCACGGCCGCGCATATACGGCTCGAAGATCTGGTCGTCGGTCAGGTCCTTCGCGGCCGGCCCGCCGAGGCGTCGCACGGAGGCGAGCACGCCGCGCTCGAAGTCGATGAGTGTGCCGACGACGTCGAACGTCAGGACCTTGAAATCGGTGAGCTTCATGAAATCATCCTTTTGCAGTTTGCTGTGAAAACGGGAGAGGGAGTGCCCCAAGCGTGGGCGGATAAAAAATGAATGAGATCAGGCAGGCACGACGATGGTGTCCTGCGGATCGAGAACGACGCTCATCGGCGCGCCCGGTTCCGGAATGCGCCGGCGCGCGTGGTGGCCGCCGGGCTGCCTGAGGCTGATGGCGGTGCCGTCGGCGAGCGTTGCGAACACGCGCAGGCTTTCGCCCTGGTACAGCACCTCGGTGACGTGGCACGACAAACGATTCACGCCCTCGCGCCGATCGCCGCCGTCGATTACGAGCTTCTCGGTCTGCACTGCGAGCAGCAGCTTGTCGCTGCGCGGCAGCGGGTGCGCGGTGCGCAGAACCGTATCGCCGAGACGCACGGCATCGTCGCCGGCGCGCGTCACGGCGAGCAGCGTCGCCTCACCGATGAAGCTCGCCACGAACGCGTCGCACGGACGGTCGTAGAGCCGCTCAGGCGTGTCGATCTGCACGAGCCGGCCGTTCTTCAGCACGGCCACGCGGTCGCTCATGGTGAGCGCCTCGCGCTGATCGTGCGTCACGTAGACGATCGTCGCGCCGAGCTTGCGATGCAGCCGCCGCAGCTCGATCTGCATGGTTTCGCGCAGTTGCTTGTCGAGCGCGGAGAGCGGCTCGTCCATCAGGATCAGTTGCGGCTCGAAGACCATCGCGCGGGCGAGCGCCACCCGCTGGCGCTGGCCGCCGGATAGTTGACCGATGCCGCGGTTTTCGTAGCCCGAGAGTTCGACCATCGCGAGCGCATCGGCGACCTTCTTCGCCCACGTCGCTTTGGGCTGACGGCGCGCGCGCAGCGGAAACGCGACGTTCTCGCCGACGCTCATGTGCGGAAAGAGCGCGTAGTTCTGAAAGACGATGCCGATGTCCCGTTTATGCGGCGGCGCAAATGTAATGTCGCGCTCGCCGACCCAGACCGCACCCGAACTCGGCTGCACGAAGCCGCCGAGAATGCCGAGCAGGGTGGTCTTGCCCGACCCCGACGGACCGAGCAGCGAGACGAATTCGCCGGGGGCGATGTCGAGCGACACGTCGTCGAGGGCCACGACCGGGCCATAACGTTTCGCTGCCGATCGGATCGAAACACCTGTTTTCGCTCGTGCGTCCATTGCGTCCTGTCTCGCTGTAGAGGCCTGCGTTAGGGAAAATATAGGCCGCGTCATTATTGACGGCAATTCCCAAATTGTTGGATAAGGCATAACATCAGGTCATGCCCAACCTTCGCAAAAAACTGCCGAGCGCCAATGCGCTGTTCGTGTTCGAAGCTGCCGCGCGCTGCGGCAACTTCACGCGCGCGGCGCAGGAGTTATATGTGAGTCAGCCTGCGGTGAGCCGCATGCTGGCGCGCATGGAAGACCATCTCGGCGTGCGGCTTTTCGAGCGCGTGCGTGGTGGGATCGAGCTGACTGAGAACGGCAAAATCCTCTACCGGAAAATCTCGGAAGGCTTCAATGGCATAGAAGGCGCGATACGGGAGATCGAGGCGCGTGCGACGGGCATCGAGTCCGTCACGCTGTCGGTGTCCACCGCGTTCACGACACACTGGCTGATGCCGCGCATGAGCCGGCTGAACCAGGCGTTTCCGAATGTCGATTTGCGGTTTCAGCTGATCTCGGGGCGAATCGGCGGGCCGCTCGTCGATGTGGATCTCGGCATGCGCTTTTTGCGCGAGGACGAGCTTGGCGAGAACAGCGTACTCGTCATGCCGGAGACGCTACTGCCGGTGTGCAACCGGCGCTATCACGAGACGGCCGCGACGCAGACGGGCCGCGAGCACGGCGACACCGTGATCGTGATGGACGACGGCGAGCGCGGCTGGCATGAACGCTTCGCCACGTTCGCGGCACACGGACGGCACGTAGCGAGCATGCTGAGCTTCAACGACTACGCGATCGTCGTGCAGGCGGCGCTGTTGGGGCAGGGCGTCGCGCTTGGCTGGCTCAATGTTGTGTCGCATTGGCTTCTCGAGGGCGCGCTGCTGCCGGCGGAGGAGGAGTTGATTGTGACGAACCGGCGCTGCTGTCTGGTGTGGCCGGAGAATCGACCGTTGCGTCCGGTTGCAGCGGATGTGCGGGACTGGATCATCGAGGAGACGCGTGCCGATGTGCGGGCTGTCGACCGCAATTATCCGAAGCTGGGACTGCGGCGTTTGCTCGCGGAGGCGGGGCTCGTGATCGGGCCGGGCCAGGATGAGGGGCGAAGGGTCAAGGCAGCCACGCCTTGATTGCGCTGCAGGAGGTCCGCCACTCGTTTTTCCAGCCGGCTTTGGCTTCCAGGGCCGAACTCCCCGACACAATCAGGCCAGATCGCGTCCGCCGGTTTCTTCGAGCATCGTCACGGCGCCGAGCGAAATGACGACGCACGCGATCATGTACCATGCCGGCGCCATCGTATTACCCGTCACCTTGATGAGCCACGCGACGACGAGTTGCGCCGTGCCGCCGAACACCGACACCGCTACCGCATACGCGCTTGCCAGATAGCCTGCGCGCACATGCTTCGGGAAGTTCTCCGGCATGAGCGCATACGCGGGCGCCGAACCCATCGTATAGAAGAACATCAAAAGGACGATCAGACCGGTGACGACTGGCAGCGTCGGAAACTGGTTCATCAACCAGAACGCGGGATACAACAGCGCGATCAGCACCACGCGTCCAAACACGGTCAGCGGCTTTCTACGGCCCATGCGGTCCGACAGCGCGCCCCAGATCGGGCACATGAGCAGCGAGACGCAGGCCGCGCCAATCGAGACCAGCATCGACAGCTTGGGCGGCATCTTCAGATACTGAATCGAGTAGGTCGGGATGTAGTACATCAGCACGTAGGTCGCGACCGTCATGCCCATGATCGCGAAGACGGTCAAAAACCATTTGCGCACGAGGGCCGGTTCGAAGCGCGAGTGCTCCGTTTTGACGGGCTCGTCGTCCACGATATGCCGGCGCAGATACACGCCCACGGGCATGATCAGCGTGCCGGCCAGAAACGGAACGCGCCATCCCCAATCGAGCAGCTCCGGACCGGTCAAATGATAGGTGAGCAACGCAGCCATGCCCGAGCCGAGCAGCGCAGCCGCGCCCTGACTCGCCAGTTGCCAGCTTGCGCGAAAGCCTCGCCCTTTTGCGGAACTCGTTTCCAGCAGCGTCGCGGTGGCCGCGCCAAACTCGCCGCCCTGCGCAAAACCCTGCACGAGGCGCGCTATCACGATCAACGCGGGCGCGGCAATGCCGATCGTCTCGTAGGTCGGCGCGAGACCGATCGCCGCGGAGCCGACCGCCATCAGGAAGATCGTAAGCGTGAGCGCGGCCCGGCGCCCGCGCTTGTCCGCGTAATGGCCGAGCACGAAGCCGCCGACGGGCCTCGCCACGAAACCGATCGCGAACGCTGATAACGCCAGCAGCGTCGACACGACGGGATCTTGCGACGGAAAGAAAAGCTTTGCGATGGTCAGCGCGAAAAAGCTGTAGACCGTGAAATCGAAGAACTCGAGCAGATTGCCGATGACGGCCGCCACAACAATGCGGGTCTGCGAAACCGCAATCGTGCCGGACGACGTAAGAGGCTGGGTTGACATGGTTTAGGTCCTCACCGTAGGTGTATTTATGATGGTTCCGTCTGCGCTTTCTGATGCGCGCTTAGACTTTCGACGCGAGAAACCGCTCGACCAGCCGCGTCCAGAATGCGGCGCCGACGGTCAGGTTGTCGTCATTGAAGTCGTACTTCGCGTTGTGCAGCATGGGCGTGTCCTTGCCATTGCCCACGCGCAGGAAGCAGCCAGGCTTCTCTTGCAGGTAATAGGCGAAGTCCTCGCTGCCCGCGATCGGACCAAAGCCGTCGACCACGCGTTCGTCGCCCACCAGTTCTCGTGCGACCTGTAACGCGAATTCAGTCTCCGGCGCGCTATTGACGAGCACCGGGTAGCCCGGCACATAGTCGATATCGACGCTGGCGCCGTGCGCTTGCACATGCGCGTTGGCGAGCGCACGGATGCGTGCTTCGAGCAGCTTGCGCACCTCGGGATCGAACGAGCGCACGCTCAACTGAAGGCGCGCCGTTTCGGGGATCACATTGGGCGCGTGTCCCGCATTGAACGCACCGATCGTGACCACGGCGGGCTGCATGGGATCAATGTTGCGTGACACGACGGTTTGCAGCGCCGTCACGAGTCCTGCGCCGATCACGAGCGGATCGGTGGCGAGATGGGGGCGGGCAGCGTGACCGCCGCGGCCGTGGATCGTGATGTCGACGCTATCGCATGCGGCCATGAACGGACCGCTGCGGAACATGAACGTGCCCGCCGGTGCGCCGGGATGGTTGTGCAGGCCGAAAATGGCTTCGCAGGGGAAGCGCTCGAACAGACCGTCGGCGATCATGCGTTGCGCGCCGCTATCCGAGCCGATTTCCTCAGCGGGTTGGAAGACGAGATGGACGGTTCCGTCAAAGCGGCGCGTGCGCGCCAGATGCCGCGCTGCGCCAAGGACCATCGCCGTGTGACCGTCGTGACCGCATGCGTGCATCTTGCCCGGGTGAACGCTGGAATAGGGCAGGCCCGTGGCCTCGGTGATGGGCAGGGCGTCCATATCGGCGCGTACCGCAACGGCCCGCGACCCCGTTCCCGACTTGAGCGACGCGACCATGCCCGTTCCGCCCAGGCCACGTGTCACTTCGTAGCCCCAACTTTCGAGCGCTTCAGCGACAAGATCCGATGTCTGGAACTCCTGGTAAGCCAGTTCAGGGTGCTGGTGCAAACGATGACGAATGCCGCGCAGTTCATCGTTCAGATCGCTGGTTTCGTCGAGCGTGCAAAAGTGCTGGGTATTGGGCATTGGATTGACGTGCATATGGAAAGCGAAGCGTCAGTATTTCGCTGCAAAAACGTGCGATCAATGACGTATTTCGGTCGATAATGTTGACTTCAATGTCAACAGTCCGGAAAGCATGTCAACCGATACCGATATCCTTCAGACAGGCGCCCTGAATCCGCGCGGCCTGCGCTATCTGCATGAAATCGCCGTGCATGGTGGCGTGCGGGCGGCGGCGGACGCGCTCGGCATCAATGCGTCGGTGATCAGCCGGCAGGTGACGCAACTGGAGCGCGCGCACGGTGTAGCGCTGCTCGAGCGGCAGGGCCGGCGCGTGACGCTCACGGAAATCGGCCTGAGTCTCGTCGATCACTTTCGTGAAAGCCGGCGCCGCGACGCGGAGATGCTGGTGCAACTGGAGGATTATCGGGGGCTGCGGCGCGGACGGATCGGCATTGGGTGCGGCGAGGGATTCGTCGGCAATCTGATGGCGATCGTGCTCGAGCGTTTTAGCGCGCAGTTTCCGGATATCGTCGTCGATCTGCATACGGGCGCGACGTCCGAAATTATCGCGATGGTTCGCAACGATGAGGTGGATCTTGGCTTATGCGCGGGCGGGGCGAAGGACCCGGCGATACGTTCGCGCACGTTTCGCGCCGCGCCGTTCTGCGCGTTCGTGAGCCCGCGTCATCCGTTGGCGGGACTGCAGCGTATCCGCTTCGAGCAGCTTGCCGATGCCCGCCTGATTTTCATGCCGCCGCGTTTCGGCGTTCAACAGTATGTCGACTCGATCATTCGCGCAGAGCGGCTCAGCCTGACACCGGCTTACCGGTGCGATATGTTCGCCGCGGCGCAGGCGAAAGTTGATGAACGGAGGGAGGGATTTGGTGGGTGTCATTGGCAGCGCTTCTGTAATTTGACATAAGATAAATTATCAACACAACTGGTATGTTTTAGAGTGTTGCGTTTTCTGGCCGTGCCAACTCGCAACATCAAGGCTCACGGCCGGATTGCGCGCAACAGAAACGGCCACGCAAGCGACGCAACAGTTCTCGCTGCCTTTTCCTTGCAAAACATCACACAAGCCTCAACAAACGCTGACATTGGCCGTTAGTTTCGTCGCGCAACACCTCGCCGTAGGTGCCAAGAATCAACAGTCTGGCTGTAGCAGCTTTATGTAAATGTCCGGTTCTAGCCAAGTTCAAATCAGCTACCGTGCCATCTGTAGATCCGCCATCGTCGCGGCAAGAAAACGCGCGGCTTCACCGCCCGTGACGACCCGATGGTCGAATGTCAGACTCAGCGGCAAGATCCGATGCACGGCGGGCACGCCGGCGGCCGCCACGACCTGTTCGTGAATGCGCCCGGCGCCGAGAATCGCGACCGTAGGCGGCACAACGATGGGAGCCGCATATTTACCGGCGATCATGCCGAAATTCGACAGCGTGATCGTATTGCCGCGCAGTTCTTCCGGCGGGATCTTGCGCCCCCGGATGTCGGCACGCATCCGGTCGAGCCCGCCGCGCAGATCGGCCGGGTCGCGTAACGCGACGTTGCGCAACACCGGGACGAAGAGGCCATCCGGCAGATCGACGGCGATGCCAAGATCGATTTTCTCCAGCACGCGGCGCCGCCCCGTATGTCCGTCGAACCAGGCGTTAAGCCCCGGTTCGGCCCGGCATCCTGCCACCAGTGCACGGATCAGGCGAATCGTGACATCGGTATCGGGTGGCCACGCATTAATGTCGGCATCGTCGATAACGGTTGCCGCTGCTACCTCGCTGTGCGCGCGCGCCATGTTCTGCGCCATTGCACGCCGCACGCCGCGCAGCACTTCGGGCGGCCCGAGCTCGGCGAGTATCTTCGCGGCGCGCTGCACGTCTGCCGCTGTGATAACACCTTCCGGACCCGATGGCGTCACCATCGCCAGATCGACATCCAGCTTGCGCGCGAGCGCCCTCGCCGCCGGGATCGCCTTGATCACGCCAGCACCCGCCCCCATGCCGCCGCCAGGCGCCGCCGGCGCGTCCTGCACTACATGCTGGCCGACCTCCATATGGCCGACCACGGTGCCGGCATCGGCTTCGTCGCCCTCTCCTTCGAATGCGGCAAGCGGCGCGCCCAGATGCACGACGTCGCCCGGCTGACCGAACAGCTTCGCGATACGGCCGGATTGAGGCGACGGAATCTCGACGATCGCTTTCGCCGTTTCGACCGACAACAACGGTTGATCCGCGCGAATCTCGTCGCCGCTCTTGACGTGCCACTCGACGATCTCCGCTTCCTGCAAGCCTTCTCCGAGATCGGGCAGTTTGAAGACTTTCATGGCTTCACGACGCCTCCAGAGTCTGCCTGACCGCGGCAACGATGCGCTCCGTGCCTGGCATATATTGATTCTCAAGTCTGTACAGCGGCACCACCACGTCATATCCGGTGACGCGCTGCACCGGCGTGAGCAGCGAGTACAGTCCACGCTCGGCGATATTGGCGGCAATCTCCGCGCCCACCCCTCCGGTGCGCGAGCCCTCGTGCACGATCACACAGCGTCCGGTTTTCGCTACCGACGCGAGAATGGTGTTCATGTCGAGCGGTTTGAGCGTCGCCACGTCGATCACCTCGGCCATCACGCCTTCCTGCGCAAGCAGTTCGGCTGCGGCCTGCACGTCCTGCAATGCTCCCCCCCAACTCACCAGGGTGACGTCCGACCCATCGCGCAGCGTGAAGCAACTGTCGAGCGGCAGTGCTTCGCCGTTGTCCTCCACCGGCTGTCTGAAGAGCCGGTATAGTCGCGTCGGTTCGAAGAAGATCACCGGGTCCGGGTCGCGCATCGACGCGAGCAGCAAGCCGTATGCGCGTGCAGGAGACGATGGCGTCACGACGCGCAATCCGGGGATATGGGTGAACAACGCTTCAGGGCTTTCGGAATGATGCTCCGGCGCGTGAATCCCTGCGCCGCACGGCGCACGGATCACTAGCGGACACGTCAGCCGTCCGCGGGTTCGATGCCGCAGACGCGACGCGTGATTCAGAATGTGATCGATGGCCGGATAGATGAACCCGCTGAACTGGATCTCCACGACCGGCTTCAGGCCCATCGCCGCCATGCCGATCGCGGTGCCGGCGATCGCGGTTTCAGCCAAAGGCGTATCGATCACCCGCTCTACGCCGAATCGCGCCTGTAACCCGACCGTCGCGCGGAACACGCCGCCGTTCACTCCGATATCCTCGCCGAGCAGCACGACGGCTGGATCGTGCGCCAGTTCGTAGGCGAGCGCCTGATTGAGCGCTTCGACCATGTTGAGATCAGCCATGGCGATTCCCCACAGCAGGCGCAAATCGCTGCGCCATCGCCAGTTGCTCACGCATCGCCAACGGCAAGCTCTCGTACAGATGATCGAACATCGCGGAGGTATCCGGCGGTGGTACCACCAGATACGCGTCGACGGCCTGCTCGACCTGCGCAAGGCACGCGCGGCCGAGTTGCTCGTCCTGCGCCTTGTCCCAGACGTTTAAGCGCATCAGGTAAGTGCGCAAGCGCAGCAACGGTTCGTACGCCCATTGTTTGCTGAGGACCTCGGCGTCGCGATAGCGCGTCGCGTCATCGGCTGTCGTGTGATCGCCAAGGCGGTAGCTGAGCGCTTCGATCAGCGTCGGGCCATCGCCCCGGCGAGCCTTGGCGAGCGCCGCGTGGACCACATGGTGCACCGCGATCACGTCGTTACCGTCGACCTGCAGTCCATCGATTCCCGCAGCGATCGCTTTTTGCGCGAGCGTTTGTGTAGCGCTTTGGCGGCTGCGTGGCACCGAGATCGCCCACTGGTTGTTATTGACCACAAGGACAAGCGGCGCCTGCCAGACGCCGGCCATGTTCATTGGTTCGTAGAAATCGCCTTTGGACGTGCCGCCGTCGCCGAATATCGCCACCGCGACGCGCGGTTCGTGACGCAGCAGGAACGCGTAGGCCGCGCCGGCGGCATGGCACACCTGCGTGCCGATCGGCACACAGTTCGGGAAGTCGTCGCGCGGCACGCTGAAATCGCTGCCGCGTTCGTCGCCGCCCCAATACAGCAGACTTTCCGTCATCGTGACGCCGCGCAGCAATTGCGCGGCGTGATCGCGATAGGAAGGAAACAGCACGTCGTCGGGCTGCATCGCGCTGGCGACGCCGACGCCGATCGCCTCCTGTCCAACCGACGACGCGAAGGTGCCGAGCTTGCCGGTTCGCTGCAGTGCAACTGCCTTCGTGTCGAACGCGCGTGTCAGCACCATCGCGCGATAGAGCGGAATCAGCGCCGCCGGGTCCCGTGCAAACGCAGGCAGCGGTTGAGCAGGCTCGCCGTCGGGGCCGAGGTATTGCGTGTAGCCGATATGAAAACTGGCAACCGTGGTCATGATCGCCCTCCACGTTCATTCGGATATCGTATACGCGTCGGAGTTCGCTCGCACGAGCGCTACCGTACGAACACTGCTGTGCTCGTGTATTCAAACCCGCCATGCACCGCTATCGCTGAGGAGAGTGCCATGACGCTTACGATCACATCGCAAGCCTTCCAGCAGAACGGAGAGATTCCTCCGCAACATACCTGCCAGGGCGCCGATGTTTCCCCGCCGCTCGCGTGGTCCGGCGTGCCCGCGAACGCAAAAAGCCTGGCGCTGATCGTCGACGACCCTGACGCGCCGGACCCGGCCGCGCCGAAAATGACCTGGGTACACTGGGTGCTCTACAACATCCCGCCGACGGCAACCGGGCTGCCCGAGGGCGCCGCTGCAGGGAGCTTGCCAGGCGGCACGCTCGAAGGCACGAACGACTTCCGGCGTGCCGCTTACGGCGGCCCGTGCCCGCCCGTGATGCGGTAACCAATCCGCGGATATAAGTGCGATCCACCGTCGAGACTTACTGCTACGCCGCCCTCAGGAAATTCTCGCGCCTATGAAAGGAAAGCGACGAAAACCGATCCCGATTGACACGGAAAGTCATATCAGTCCTTCGACCTAATGCCGGCCTTGCCTCGGAGACTCACCCTGGTCATAAAGAAGACGCTCGGCCTCCTGATCCCCCGATCGGCATTCTCAGCGAGTGATCCATATGAGGCGTGCTTCCGTCTTCGCGCCTGATGCGATCGCGTTCGACCATATTTCCGCGTCCTGATCGCGGGCAAAGGGCCACCGCAAAACCGGGGCCATAGTCAGCGAACGTCGTCCACACGAAACAAATGTAATCATCTGTTAATGCCGCGCGCCGCAGCCTTTTTTGACGACGGAAGCGCCGTTCCGTTTTGGTACGATCCCGGCTTTTCCGCCAGCGCCCCGCCACCGTGAATCGCCGATATTTATCGTTGTTTCGTGACCATTGCGCACGGTGGCTCGCCCGCATCCAACCGCTGGCCGCCGCCGGCAGCACGATAGCCATACTCGTTTTCAGCAGCGCGCTGCGCCGCCTTCGCCACCCAACGCGACGGGGCATCGCGCTGACACTCGCCGCGTTGCCGGCGTTCTTCCTGCTGTACGTGCTTGCGCTCGTGCCATTTACGCCGGGCATCGGCGACATCCGCAAAGCCCGCATCGATCGGCCAGCGTTGATCGTGTCGGCCGACGGCAAACTGCTCGAGGAATTCAAGCCAGTCAATCGCGAGTGGGTGTCGCTCAAACAGATCTCGCCGTACATGTTGGATGCATTGATAGCGACCGAAGACCGCCGCTTCTACGAGCATCACGGCATCGACTGGAAGCGCACCGCGTCGGCCGCACTGCATACGTTCTCCGGCGATCGGCAGGGAGGCTCGACGATCACGCAGCAGCTCGCGCGCAACCTGTATCCCGACGAAATCGGCCGCGCGCCGACCCTCACGCGCAAGCTTAAGGAAGCGATCACGGCGTTCAAGATCGAAGCTGTGTACAGCAAGGATCAGATCCTCGAGACGTACCTGAACACGGTGCCGTTCCTGTACAACGCCTATGGCGTGGAAATGGCCGCACGCACCTACTTTGGCAAATCGGCCGATCAGCTCGACATCCTCGAAAGCGCGACGCTCGTCGGCATGCTGAAGGCCAACAGCGCCTACAACCCGGTGCTCAATCCCGAGCGCGCGTTGCAGCGGCGAAACACAGTGCTCGGGCAGATGAACAGGTACGGGAAGCTCAAGGTCGACGCTTACAGCTGGTTGAAGCGACAACCGCTTAACGTCAATTTCGAGTTGCAGACCGCGTCACCGGGCGCCGCGCCTCATTTCTCGGCGCAATTGCGCAAGTGGCTGATCGCATGGGCCGGTCGCAATGGCTATAACATCTATGCCGACGGGCTGGTCGTGCGCACGACCATCGATTCCCGCCTGCAGGCGATGGCGACGCAGGCGATGAACTGGCAGACGAACCAGTTGCAATCGATCGCGAACGACGCATGGAGCGAACGCACGGGCTGCTGGCCGGGCAACGACCTGTTCCAGACATTCATTCGGCAGACGGCCGACTACCGCGCCGCACGTGATGCTGGTCAATCGGATCCGACCGCGCTCAGGAAGCTCGGCACGAACCCCACGTTCGTTCGCGCGCTCTGCCGGAGCAAGACGCAGATCCAGGCGGGGTTTGTCGCGATCGATCCGCGCAACGGAGATATCAAGGCATGGGTCGGCAGCCGCGACTTCAGTGGCGAGCCGTTCGATCACGTGCAGCAGGCGCGGCGCCAGCCCGGTTCGACGTTCAAGCCGTTCGTCTACGGCGCGGCTTTTGCGGACGGCGCGCGGCCGAACGATACGATCGTCGACCGGAACGTCGCCATTCCGCTGACCGGGCATGCGAGCTGGCGGCCTACCGACGCGGAACCGCCGACCGGCCGACCGATGACGCTGCGCGACGCGCTTGTATATTCGCGCAACCGTGTCACGGCTCAGCTCATGCAAAAGGAGGGCCCCGAGAAGGTCGCACAGCTCGCGCGTGCGATGGGCGTGCGCGAGAGTCCGCTCGAAGCAGTGCCGTCGCTCGCGCTCGGCACGAGCCCCGTCACGCTCAAGGAAATGGTCTCGGCGTACAGCACGATCGCGAACCGCGGCGCCTATCTCGAACCGCGCATGGTCACGCGCATCGAGGATCACGACGGCAAGGTGCTCGCCGAATTCGCGAGCGCATCGCCGGAACAGGCACTGCCCGCTGGCGCCGCGGAAACACTCGTCGACGTGATGCGCGACGTCGTTAACCGGGGCACCGGCGCAGGCATCCGGACGCGCTTCGGGATTCGCGCCGATGTGGCCGGCAAGACGGGCACGACGCAGGACAACACGGATAGCTGGTTCATCCTGATGCATTCGCAACTGGTTGCAGGCGCATGGGTAGGTTTCGACGATGCACGTGTGACGCTCGGCAACGACTATTGGGGCGCGGGCGCGCACAGCGCCTTACCGATGGTGGGCGCGTTCTATGACATGGCGCTGCGCGCGAGGGTCATCGATCCGGATGCACAGCTCGGCCCCGAGACCCGGCCGCCCCGCACGGTCCATGCGCGACGGCATCGACACTTCCTCTTCTGGAGCTTCTGATGTCGTCGCTGGCGGACGCGACATTCGCATTCGCCGATGCCGCCGACGCAGCATCTCAATCCGAGGCAGCCGGTAGTAGCCCGCTGACCGATTTCTCGATCTGGATCGCTCGACCGAAGCCTACGCCCCTAACCGCGCAAGCCTGGCGCCTTGCGATGTCGAAACGATCCGTTGCGGCACATGGGCAAAGCTCTCTTTGCATTTGCTGAAATGTGTTTGCATACTGCTTTTTGCGCGTGAGACGGAATGCGCCGAACACTGCTGAGAATGCCGATCCGGGGATCAGGAGGCCGAGCGCCTCCGCCCTGACCAGGGTGAGTCTCGGGGGCAAGGCCGGCATTAGGGGCTCTGGTGCAAATAGCGCGGGGGCAAATTGGTTAAGGTGTCGGTCTGAACGAATTGAGAACCGCCGATGAGCAAGTTGAAGAGTCTGGACAAACTGTTCGCGGGCCGTCATTTTGATCGCGATGTGATCATTCTGTGTGTTCGCTGGTACCTGCGCTACAAGCTTAGCCTGCGCGATCTTAATCAGTGTATGTGTGTTGGTCCGTCTGGCGTCAGCCAAACGTGAATACGTAGGCGTCGACGCCCGCGTCCAAGAACTCGATCGTGAAAGTGTGATCCTTGACCTCGCCGGTCTGCCGCACGAGTTGATAAAGGCGCTGCCCCGTCACGGTTCCGCTGCCGTCCGGGGCGACGTCCGTGCCATGTGCGTCGCCAGGCGCCGCACCGTCGATGCTGACGCGAAAACGAACCGGCTTGCCGTCAGTTTCTGGTCCAAGCACCAGATGCAGATCACGCGCATGAAAGCGGTAGACGATACGTCCAGACGCTTGCGCGAGCGTCGCGTATTCGGCATCGACCTTCCACGTGCCGGCGAGCCCCCATTCATTCAAGGCCGGCCGCGAGGGTTCGGTGTACCTAAAAGGCTGATTGTGCGTTTCACCGCCGGCTGAAGCAAAATTCTCCGCCTGCAGGTAGCCGATATAGGTTTCCTGCGACCGCAGATCGTCGCCGTCGGCCGCCGCTTGCGCGCCCCCTACCCTTGCGTTCAGGAGACCCGTCGCGATCTTTGCTGCGCCTGGGTGACCCGCTTCGGCGAGTAGCTGCTGGAGGACGCTTTCTGACTGCGCATAGCCGCCCTCGCCGAATTGGTGGTAGCGGATTTGCCCTTGCGCGTCGACAAAATAGTATGCCGGCCAGTACTGGTTGCCCAGCGAGCTCCAGATCGCGGAGTGATTGTCGATCGCGACGGGGTAATCGATGCCGAGATCATGCGTAGCCCTCTTCACGTTGTCGATATTGTGTTCAAACGCGAATTCGGGCGTATGCACGCCAATCACGACGAGACCCTGATCCTTGTATTTCTGTGCCCACGCTTTCACATACGGCAGGGTGCGCAGGCAGTCGATGCACGAGTAAGTCCAGAATTCGACCAGCACAACTTTGCCGCGCAGGCCCTGCACGGTATGCGGCGGCGAGTTCAACCATTGAACCGCACCGTCCAGCGTGGGCAGCACGCCTTCGACGGGCAGCGGCGCCGCGTTTTCCGCGGCAGCGTTGTCCACTGCGATCGCATTGGCGGGTTTCGAGCGCGGCGATAACCGGTCGATTAGCCGCTGTTCAAGGCCACTCGTGCTAATGGTCGATACGCGTGTCAATACGCCGGTATCGAGGCCGAGCGCAATGGCCGCCACGCCGCACAGCATCGCCGCGCCGATCCCACGGCGGATCCACTCGCCGGCACCCAGCGAGCGTTTCATTGCCGCAAACACCCGGCCGCCGAGCAACAGCGCCACGGCCAGGGAGCTTGCCGCTCCGGCCGCGTAGCCGATCAGCAGCAGCGTAGTGCCAACACTCGCGCCGTGCAGTGCCGCACCAGTCAGAACAAGACCGAGAATCGGTCCGGCGCATGGCGCCCAAAGCAGGCCGGTGGCGATGCCCAACAGGAATGAGGAGCCTGTGCGAACCTGCTGGCCGTTGCCCTGGGCGAACGTCGAAAGCCGGTTGCCGGCACTCACCAGCGGACGCATCAGATAGTCGGCAAAGCGCGGCAACAGCAGCGTCAGACCAAACACGGCGAGCAGCGCGATCGCAAGCCAGCGGCCGTACTGGTTGGCCTCGGCAACCCAGCCGCCGCCCAGCGCTGCGAGCGTCGCCACGGCGGCGAACGTGAGCGCCATGCCGGTAAGCAGCGGCAGGCCGCTACGCACAAAGGGCTGGTCGGCACGCGCGAAAACGAAGGGCAGCACCGGCAGGATGCATGGGCTGAGGATCGTGAGGACACCACCCAGGTAGGCGAGAACGATGAGTAACATGGTTTGTTGAGCCATTTGTGTTCGTAGGCATCCGGTGCAAGCGGATGCGCCCGCGCGATGCTCGTCATGTGGCAGAACGCTGTGCGACCGTTAAGTGCCTTTGCAGCGCAGTACGGTGTAACGTGCCGGAGTCAGCAACCGGAGTCATTGGTCATCCGCGCGGGGTTTCAAAGTCTTCGGATGATTTGCCGGCGGCTGCGCACCCTGCATGCATCCACGGCGTTATTGACCGAAGTAGACCGGCTTCATGCCGTCATTCGTTGCGGCGTGCGCCGCTACGGGAGCACCGGATGCCGACGAACCGCCGACCGCCCCGCCCATGCCGCTTGCCGCGTCATTTTGCGCAGCCACGCGGGCTTCCGCAGCCTGAATGTCGCTCGGGTAATACGCATCGGCGCTGCGGCCGGGGGTATAACCCGCCTTTTCGAGCTGAACCAGTTCGGCGCGAACTTGCGCACGGGTCACCGGTTGGCTCGACTGGGCGAAAGAGGCGAACGGAGCGACGAGCGCAGTGGCAACGGCAACGGCTTGAATGAGCGATTTCATGATGTGTATCTCCAGAGTGAGTTCAGTGCTGCCAGAAAGACGTCCGGATATCGGGGACCACGAGCCGCAGTCTGGTTGGGACCTGCGAGGTGGAATACATCTGGATTCCGGCGTTGATGCATTGGAACTCGTGGAGGTATCTGGCTTGTGTCGGAAAAGCCGGCCTTTTGCAATGTTGTGTATCACCCCAGCCGGTAGATACATTGCGACACAAATCTCGCTCTGGTTCGCGTTCGCGTTGTGTGGCAGGGCCCAAGCGCCTCTATGGCCCAAACGGGATTGAGTCTAGTGATGAGGATTAGCGCACTAGCTTAAAAAGGTGTGTCGCATCCATCGCACCGCGCGCGGACACGGTTCATGTTTGTATCGCAATGTATCTGCCGGGTACGTTGATACGCGCGCTTACACAAACCGCCCTGCCTCGACACATATGGGGTACATCTGTGCGCTCCAATACGTCCATCGTGCGTTGAACCCGAGTCGCAACGGTTTCCTCGGCAAATTGCAAGTCGGATCCGGCCTCGGTTTCGCAACCGGAAAGCCGGTGGCTTGCCGATGACTCACGTTCTTTACCTATCACCAACCCAATCGGAGTAACCCAGCATGGCCCAAATCGAAAACGTACTGTACACAGGCAAGACCCACACGACCGGTGGTCGCGACGGGGCCGCTCGCAGCTCGGACGGCCGCCTCGACATCAAGCTCTCATCCCCGGGTTCCGCAGGCGGCGGAACTAATCCGGAGCAATTGCTCGGTGCCGGCTGGTCGGCATGCTTCATCGGCGCGATGGGCGCGGCCGCACGCGCCTTGAATGTCCCGCTGCCGGCCGGCACCAGCGTTGATGCCGAGGTTGATCTCGGAACCACTAACGGCGCCTATTTCATCCAGGCGCGTCTGAACGTGAGCCTTCCCGGCCTGGCGCGTGACGTTGCTCAGGCGCTGGTCGAACGGGCGCATCAGACCTGCCCGTATTCCAAGGCTACGCGCGGCAACGTGGATGTTTCGATCACACTCGTCTAAACCGGATGGACGGCTCGCGGCAAATTGTTCTAGCCAATGTATTGCATACGCGTTTTCAAATCAGAAGCGCAACACCCTGACTTGCACAAGGTGTTGCCATGAAAGAACGATAGCAATAACTCCAGCCTGAAAAGTGCCTGACAATTGCCGTCTGCGACTGCAGGGTTTAAGCGTCCAGATTACTGCCCGCATCCTTGGCCGCTGGCCTTTAACCGTAAGCCACGCACTGGCTCAGCGCGCAGACCCCGGATCTCGAAGAGGTTCGGCCAGCGCTCGTTCGTATCGTCAACGACGGCATACGCGCCAACGACGTCATCGACCGGATTCGCGCACTCGTCAAAAAGGCGCCCGCACGAAAAGAGCGTATCGTGGTCAATGAGGCGATTCGCGAGGTTGTCGCGTTGATCCGCGCCGAAGCGACAAAGCATGGCATCTCTGTAGAAACCCGCCTGGATGATGCGCTGCCGTTCGTTCATGGAGACCGGGTAAAGTTTCAACAGGTGATGCTGAATCTGATGATGGGCAAAAATAGTCTTGCACATACGGCAAGGCGGCCGTACTGAGACTCTTCGATCGCTACCTGCCAGTGTGGTTGAAAGCCTCTATCAGATACTGAATCCGGAATCGGATGCCAATCCGTTCCGAATCTCATACACGCTGGCGGGTCTTCATACGTTCGTGTTGATGCTTCATCAGGGACTACGCCGAGGCGAGCTGTTGCTGCTGACTGCGGATGCCATCAAGAGCAGCCATGACCGTAAGTTCGATCGGACACGGTACTGGCTGGATGTCCGACAGAATGGATATGAAGAAGCAGACGGCGATAGCCGCTACTCGAAACCCAGCATCAAGACCATCCATTCGATCAGGCAGATTCCTGTCAGCGACGCGACTGCCCGCCTCGTGCCGGTCTATTGCGAAAATTGTCGAGACCGGCCTTTCCATTCGTTCATGCTGAATGCCCAGACTGGCGGCCCTCTATTCACCGAGTCGCTGAAAAGATCGTTGCATTGATATCGAAAGCGCTGCCCTCCGAGATACGGCAGGAACTTTACGATCGCACCGGGAAAAGGACGGTGACGTGCCACGATCTCCTCCACTATGTGCTCTTCCTAACTATGTCGGGCGAGATGGGCGTGACTTCATGTTGGTCCAAAGATTGGGCGCTTCGGAGCGGAACAGCCGAGCTGATTACCCGACATAGTTTTATGACCCTACAGACTGAGAGGTGACTTCGAGAATTCGGACAGTTCGTTGAGTGGAAAAGCTGGGGCGTAGGTTGGCCATAATGGCCGGCAACAAGGAACCTGAAGATGACGAAACGAAACCGACGGACCCACACACCGGAGTTCAAGGCAAAGCTGACCGTAGCGACGTTCAAGGGCGACAAGATGCTGGCAGAGTTGGCCCAGCAATGTGATGTCCACGCCGACCAGATCACGGACTGGAAGAAGCAACTGCAGGAGCGGGTTGCCGATGTGTTCGAAGTGTGCAACGCGGAGCCGGCCGCACCGCCAATCGACGTGAAGGTGCTGCACGCGAAGATCAGACAGTTGACTCTGGAGAATGATTTTTTAGAAAGCGCGCTCAGCACGGCGGGACTGCTGGGCGTACGGCGATGATCGATCGTGATCACGCTCGGCCGGTGACACAGCAGAGCCCGGCTGTTAGGCTTCAACCGGTCGAGTGCCTATTACCAATCGCGAGGGGTCACTCTACCGTGCCACAACCAATCGCGCGCTTCGCACACTGCATATTCCATATGCGCTATCTTGCGTTGACGTTGGGTTCGTCAATCGGATTTGAACTCACCCTTGTGGCTCACCTTATTGAGATCGCTCGAAAAAATGGGGAATATCCAGGCTGCGGAACCTAATTGGCCGCCTTCACCATATCCTCGATCACCTTCTTCGCATCGCCGAACACCATCATCGTCTTGTCCATGTAGAACAGGTCGTTGTCGAGGCCGGCGTAACCCGCCGCCATCGAACGCTTGTTCACGATCACCGTGCGCGCCTTGTACGCCTCGATGATCGGCATGCCCGCGATCGGCGACTTCGGATCGTTCTTCGCCGCCGGGTTCACCACGTCGTTCGCACCGAGCACCAGCACCACGTCGACCTGACCGAACTCGCCGTTGATGTCGTCCATTTCGTAGACCATGTCGTACGGCACTTCGGCTTCGGCGAGCAGCACGTTCATGTGACCCGGCATCCGTCCGGCCACCGGGTGAATCGCGTACTTCACCTCGATGCCCTTCTCCACCAGCTTGTCGGTGAGTTCCTTCAACGCATGCTGGGCACGTGCTACCGCAAGACCATACCCCGGCACGATCACCACGGTTTCGGCATTGCCGAGCATGAACGAAGCATCGTCAGCCGAACCGGATTTCACCGGACGCTGTTCTGCCGACCCACCCGCTGCAGCCGCACCCGCCTCGTTGCCGAAGCCGCCGAGAATCACGTTGAAGAACGAGCGGTTCATCGCACGACACATGATGTACGACAGGATCGCACCCGACGAACCCACCAGCGAGCCCGCGATGATCAGCATCGGATTGTTCAGCGAGAAGCCGATGCCCGCCGCCGCCCAGCCCGAATACGAGTTCAGCATCGACACGACCACCGGCATATCCGCACCGCCAATCGGAATGATGATCAGCACGCCGAGCACGAACGCGATGATCGTCATGATGATGAACGGCAGCCAGGATTGCGTGAGGAAGAAGATCACGCCGAAGCCGAGCATCGCGAGCGCGAGGAACAGGTTGATTAGATGCTGCCCTGCATAGACGACCGGCGCGCCCTGGAACAACCGGAACTTGTACTTGCCCGACAGCTTGCCGAACGCGATCACCGAACCGGAGAACGTAATCGCGCCGACGAACGTGCCGATGAACAGCTCGACGCGATTGCCGTACGGCAGGAAGCCCGGCACCGGATTCTCCGGATCGACCAGACCGAAGGCCGACGGCTCCGATACCACCGCATACGCAATACACACAGCCGCAAGACCGATCAGCGAGTGCATTGCCGCGACCAGCTCCGGCATCTTGGTCATCTCGACGCGAGCCGCGACGAACGCGCCGATCGCACCGCCGACCACCAGCGCGACCAGCAGCAGACCGAGCCCTAACCCAAGATTCGAGCCGAGCGCATTCGCCTGCTTGACGATCAGCGCGATGGTGGTGAGGATCGCAATCGCCATCCCAACCATGCCGAAGGTATTGCCGGTGCGCGCCGTCTTCGGATTCGACAGCCCCTTGAGCGCCTGAATGAAACAGACCGACGCAACCAGATAAAGCAGCGTGACGACGTTCAGACTCATTACGCGTTCTCCTTGGCCGTCTTGTCAGCGATGAGCTTCTTCGGCTCTTTCTTGCGGAACATCTCCAGCATTCGCCTCGTCACCAGAAATCCGCCGAACACGTTCACCGCCGCGAGCGCAACGGCCAGCGTGCCGAAGAACTTGCCGGTGTCACCCACGGTGAGGCCTGCTGCGAGCATCGCGCCGACGATCACGATCGCCGAAATCGCGTTGGTCACGGCCATCAGCGGCGTGTGCAGCGCGGGCGTGACGTTCCAGACGACGTGGTAGCCGACGTAGATCGCCAGCACGAAGATGATCAGGTTGATGACGGTGTGGTTGATGACTTCCATCGCCGTTCTCCTCTATGCCTTGCGCGTGACTTCGCCGTCACGGGCCAGCAGCGTGGCCGCGACGATGTCGTCTGCGAGATCGATGTTCAGGGCGCCTTCCTTGGTGATGATCAGCTTGAGGAAGTCGAGCAGGTTGCGTGCGTAGAGCGATGACGCATCGGCGGGCACCATCGAGGCCAGATTCGTATAGCCGACGATCTGCACGCCATTTCGGGTGACGACCTGGTCCGCTTCGGTCAGCGGGCAGTTGCCGCCGCGCCAGCCTTCGTATTCGGCGCCGCGTCCGGCTGCGAGGTCCACCAGCACGGAGCCCGGTTTCATCGCCTGCACGGTTTCCACCGAGATCAGCGTCGGCGCGGCCCGGCCGGGGATCAGGGCTGTGGAAATCACCACATCTGCCTGCTTCGCCCGTTCGTGGACCAGCGCCGACTGGCGCGCAAGCCAGGAAGGCGGCATCGGCCGCGCGTAGCCGCCGACGCCCTGCGCGGCTTCGCGTTCCTCATCGGTTTCGTACGGGACATCGAGAAATTTGGCGCCGAGCGATTCGATCTGCTCTTTCACCGCCGGACGCACGTCCGAGGCTTCGATCACGGCGCCGAGGCGCTTGGCGGTCGCGATGGCCTGCAGACCGGCCACACCCGCGCCGAGAATCAGCACGCGCGCGGCCTTCACGGTGCCGGCCGCGGTCATCAGCATCGGCATGAAGCGCGGATAGAGCGTGGCGGCCAATAAAACAGCCTTGTAGCCCGCAATATTCGCCTGCGACGACAGCACATCGAGGCTCTGCGCGCGGGTGGTGCGCGGCGCGGCTTCGAGCGCGAACGCGGTGACGCCCGCTGCGGCGAGTTTCAGCGCGTTTTCGGCGTTAAAGGGATCGAGCATGCCGACCAGCGTCGCGCCGCGCTTGAGCAGCGGCAGTTCGGCATCGGTCGGAGACTGGACCTTGAGAACGATATCGGCATCGAAGGCGGTCGACTGGTCGGTCAATTCGGCGCCAGCCACCGCGTAGGCCTCGTCCGGATAGCTGGCTGCCGTGCCGGCCCCTCGCGCGACGCTCACGCGGTGGCCGGCAGCCGTGTATTTCTTGACCGTCTCGGGCGTCGCGGCCACGCGCGCCTCGTTCGCCCGCGTTTCTACAGGTACCCCAATCATCATTTGTCGGTGTCCTCCATATCAAGGCGTGCAGATTGAGATCTGCGGCCGCACGCGTGACTCACATATTCGGATAGTTCGGCCCACCGCCACCTTCAGGCGTCACCCAGACGATGTTCTGCGTGGGGTCCTTGATATCGCAGGTCTTGCAATGCACGCAGTTCTGCGCGTTGATCACAAGCCGCTCACTGCCATCATCGTTCTTCACGAACTCGTACACCGCTGCCGGGCAGTAGCGTGACTCCGGACCGGCATAGGTCTGCCAGTTCACGTTCACCGGCACCGACGGGTCTTTCAGCGTCAGGTGAGCCGGCTGATTCTCTTCGTGGTTGGTGTTCGAAATGAACACTGAAGACAAACGGTCGAACGTAAGCTTGCCATCCGGCTTCGGATAGACAATCTGCTTGCACTGCGAAGCGGGCTTCAGCATCTCGTGATCGGAATGCTGGTGATGCAGCGTCCAGGGCACGTTGCCGCCTAACAGCTTCTGCTCGATGCCGACCATCAGCGTGCCGAGGTACAGGCCCTTGCTCATCCACTGCTTGAAGTTGCGCGCACGATGCAGTTCCGTGTGCAGCCACGAGGTCTTGAACGACTCCGGATAGGCCGTCAGTTCATCGCTGGTGCGGCCTGCCTGCACGGCTTCAAAAGCAGCCTCAGCCGCCAGCATGCCCGTCTTGATCGCCGCGTGCGAACCCTTGATCCGCGACGCGTTCAGGAAGCCCGCATCGTCGCCCACCAGCGCGCCACCCGGGAACACCAGCTTCGGCAGCGACAGCAGGCCGCCCGCGGTGATCGCCCGCGCGCCGTACGACACCCGCTTGCCGCCTTCCAGAATCGCACGGATCGCAGGATGCGTCTTGTAGCGCTGGAATTCCTCGAACGGCGACAGGTACGGATTCGTGTAGCCGAGGCCGACCACAAAGCCCACCACCACTTGGTTGTTGTCCATGTGATAGAGGAACGAGCCGCCGTACGTGTCGTTCTCCAGCGGCCAGCCGGCGGTGTGCATCACCAGACCCGGCTTGTGCTTCGCCGGATCGATTTCCCACAGTTCCTTGATGCCGATACCGTAGACCTGCGGATCGACGCCTTCGCGCAGCTTGAACTTGTCGTTCAGTTGACGGCCCAGATGCCCACGCGCGCCTTCGCAGAAGAGCGTGTACTTCGCGTGCAGTTCCATGCCGATCTGGAAGTTCTCGGTCGGCTCGCCATCCTTGCCGATACCGAGATTGCCGGTGGCGACGCCTTTGACCGAGCCATCGTCGTTATACAGAATCTCAGCAGCCGGAAAGCCCGGGAAAATCTCCACACCGAGCGCTTCAGCCTGCTGACCCAGCCAGCGCGTGACGTTCGCGAGGCTGATCACATAATTGCCGTGATTCTTGAAGCTATCCGGCAGCGCCCAGGTCGGCACGCTCTTCGAGCCGGTTTCCGTCAGGAACAGGAATTTGTCTTCGGTCACGTCCACCGTCAGCGGCGCGCCTTTTTCCTTCCAGCCCGGGATCAGTTCGGTGATGGCGCGCGGATCCATCACCGCGCCCGACAGGATATGAGCCCCGATCTCCGAGCCTTTTTCCAGTACGCACACGCCAAGCTCGACGCCTTTTTCCGCCGCCAACTGCTTCAGGCGGATCGCTGCGGACAGGCCAGCCGGGCCGCCGCCGACGATCACGACGTCGTATTCCATAAACTCCCGCTGACGGTGCTGCGCACCGTTCAAATCATTCGAATTCGTCATCCGTTTCCTTCAATTGCCAATCTTGGTGACGATGCTGCTGGCATGACTGACCCGGCAGCCGAATCGATCAAACGCAGGATTGTTGCTGATTCCCAGATCGCCTCCTTTCACGCACCTACTGCCGACACATTGACTCGTGTTTTTCCACCGTCTTGCCATATTGTTCCCAAGGTGAATTTAAACATCCATTCTGACGTTAGTCCGTCAATAACCTATCCTTCCGGTGCCATTGTGCACGTACGCGCAAGTGTCTGAGTCACGTGACTCCTACCATTATGTCTTATATAAATTTCGCTTAATCCGCTTCCAATCCGAAATTATTATTCAGATGACAATCCATTTCCGATACAAGTCGAAATAGCCAAACCATTCATGGAAACAGGCGAATAGACGCTCCTAAAAAAATTTCAGGAAACACGCAACTGCCACCGTAGTATGCGCATGCGTTCCGAATCGTCTGCTCGTCCGATGATTCACCACCAATACACACCAATATCAGCACCACTGCAGCAACAACGCCCAGTACGCAAATTGCTCCCATGGATCGCTTCATTACCGCCTCCCATCCGATTATCAGGTGTCGTTCAAGTTGCAGCATTGTTTTCCGTTGACTGACAAATCGATTTAATTAAAATGTACGAGTGATTTTCCGAAACGAAACTAACGGATGCCCTCCATCTATCGCTGAGTCTCGTTTGAAATTGGCGCGCATGCAGATGCGCCAATATTGCCCAGGGAGGAGTCGTCTCAGAATGAAAACGATTATGGAGCTTGGCACCGCCACGTCATCGTCGGAACAGACGAATTCACACCAACTGCGATCAACCCGTGAAATGTCTTCAGCGAGCCGCGTTGTCCAGGGCGTACTTGCGCATCTCTCCATTCTTACTGTGTCAATAAAAATAAATACCTGGCACTATGAACTAATATAGAATCCGGGCGATCGCAATGACAGAAGATATTGATGAATTTGAAGCGTATCTCAACCATCTGGCCCACGAGTTAGGACACGCTGATCGCCACGCCGGCCTTAAAGGCTACTGTTCTGGCCTGGTGTTGCCGCTGTCACGAAAGAGCGTCGAGCCGATGGCCGCGCATATTGATCCGCTTCACGCAAGTGCGAAGCATCAGTCGCTCCACCATTTTGTTGCCAAGGCAGAGTGGTCTGACAAGGCGATCATGCAGCGGGTGCGCGAGTGGGTGATGCCCGCGCTAGGCGCGCATGCCGCTGAATAGGCCGGTTACTACTGGATTATTGACGACACAGGTTTTCCGAAGAAGGGCCGCCGCTCGGTGGGGGTCGCACGGCAGTATTGTGGTCGGCTCGGGAAACAGGACAACTGTCCGGTCACAGTGAGTTTATCGATCGCGACGCAACGCGGCAGCCTGCCAATCGCCTACCAGCTGTACGTGCCCAAGGAATGGATTGACGATCGGGAACGTGCCCGTCGCGCGGGCATTCCCGACGATCAGGCCTTCGCAACCAAACCACAGATCGCATTGGCCCAACTGCGCGAGGCTATTGCATCCGGGATTGCGCCGGGCATCGTGCTGGCCGATGCGGGATATGGTGATGAGACGGCCTTTCGGGATGGCGTGAGCGAGTTGGGCTTGATATACGCGGTGGGGATTCGCCCCGCCACCACGGTGTGGGAACCCGGTAAGGCGCCCCTTTCCCCCAAGCCGTGGGGTGGGCGTGGCAAGCCGTCCACGTTGCTGCGCCGTGCGCCCGGCCACGAACCGCTCGCGGTCAAGACGCTGGCGATGCAATTCCCCGCGAACGCTTGGCAAACCGGAACCTGGCGAGAGGGCAGCAACGCGGCACTCTCCTCACGCTTTGCCGCCGTGCGGGTTCGTCCCGCTCATCGCGACTATTGGCGCACTACCCTGCGCGCTGAGGAGTGGTTGCTCATTGAATGGCCCGAAGGCGATACAGAGCCGCTCAAATACTTTCTCAGCACGGCTCCTGAGGAGGCGACGCTCGAACAACTCGTATTTGTGACGAAGATGCGTTGGCGTATCGAACGCGACTATCAGGATCTAAAACAGGAGTTCGGGCTGGGTCACTACGAAGGGCGCGGCTGGCGCGGCTTTCACAACCATGCCACACTGAGTATCGCTGCATATGGGTTTCTGATGGCATGCAGACTCAGGATGGGATCAGGTACCGACGATAAAAAAACTTCGTTGAACGCGCGCTGCCTGTCCTTCCCCCGGATTACATCCCACGCGGCAGTCCAGCGCCCACAACGCCACGTATATAAGAGGGTAAGACTAGAAGACGTCGATCTCGGGCGATAGCTCGTCAGTTTCGAACATGTGTCCGACCGCATCCATCGCAGCCGGGCGGGTTCCGACAATCACAACGCGCAATGGCAGCACCATCCTCACGCCCTCTTGCCCGGAGGTAGTCGCGATCGACCTGCGCGTAATGTCGCCACTTCTCCGGAAGATAGTCCGCTTCAAAGATCCCCAGCCCCACGTAGACTTCGACGCAGGCACCGCAATCGATGCAAATGTTGGGATTTGCATACAACTGTTCGGCGCCGTCGAAATCCTCGTCCGACGCGCTGGGGCTGATGCAGTTGACCGGGCAGGTCTCCACTCACGAGTATTCCGCCATGCGGGGATCGGCAATCATGTGTGGCATCGCTTTTCCCTCGTATCCATCGTGTAACCAGCCATCTCCCGGATCGGCATCGGCCTGCGGAACCCGGCGCCCCCTGCTACGTCGAATATTTACGGCCTGCCGCTTTACACAGAGACCAACTCGTCGATCATCCGGCCACTGTGAGTCAACGCGGCTTGGACTGACGGTTCACCCATTGCCAGTCCTTCCGAGCGCACGACGGTGACATCAGTCAGTCCGATAAAGCCGAGGGCAACACGCAGGTACGTCTCCTGGAAGTTCATCGACTGCGCGGGACCTTCGCTATAGACGCCACCACTGGCCGTGAAGACATAGACCTTCTTGCCACTGACCAGACCGACGGGAGCAGTTTCGGTATAGCGGAACGTCACGCCTGCACGAGTCACGTGATCGATCCATGCCTTCAGCGTCGAGCTGATCGAGAAGTTGTACATCGGCACACCAATCACGATGACGTCGGCAGCGAACAGTTCGTCGACCAGCGTGTCAGACAACGCCACGGTCTTGGCCTGCTCGGGCGACCGCGAGTCGGCCGGTGTGAAAAAGGCACCCATCATCTGCTCGGTCAGATGCGGGACGGGATCGCGAGCCAGATCGCGCGCGACGACCGTATCACCAGGCCGGGCAATCGTCCATTTGCTCACAAATTCGGCCGTGAGCTGACGTGAAACGGAACCCGTGCTTCGGATACTGCTGTCGATGTGAAGTAGCGTCGTCATAAATGGAGACTCCATAAAATTGAATAGTGCAATGTCATCCCGGCACCGGCATTGACCAGTTCACGATGTAGTTCCGAAAGGCCGGCGTTGATCTGGAAAGCTTGCGCATCTCTCGCCTGCGACGGGTGGCCAGTGTCTTTTTCCGAAAGGCCCGATGGCGCAACCACAATGAATCACCACATACGCAGCGCGTGGGGACATGTTATCCAACGCCGTGTTCGACGATTAGCTGCCGTGCCTGGATTTCACTCGTCCACAACCGGCGACAATCATCGCCTCGCCGAGGCCCCGCAAAGCGATGGGCAGCCCGACCGAGGACATTCCTGGCGTCCTGAACGAACAACACTTTCCGCACCGCAATAGACGAATAACGCGCGCGCCCGGCAACCGCAATCCGCGTCCCGACGAACGACCACAGATTCCCATCATTTCTGGACGAGTGAAATCCGTCCTTCATGCCTAGTCGACAGGCCCAGTGACGCTTATATTTTTTTCACGACTCACCTGAGGAATCACCATCAGGTCACGCGGTCGATATTCACATTGAGGGTGCCTGTGATGAATGCGTCAGTCTCGTTCTCTACGCTCCCCGTAGCGCCCGAACCCTTCAGCAGGACCCTGTCAGCCAAATCGGCCAGCTACGAAGTTCCGCGCGCCGCTGTGTGTCAGCGGATCGAGCATACCCGCGCCAAACTGATCCTGGTTCGCGCGCCAGCGGGTTTCGGGAAGACGACAGCAATGGCTCAGGCCCGCAACCACCTTGATCACGCGAATATCCATTCCGCGTGGCTCACACTCGAGCGCGCCGACAACGACCTACCACGCTTCATCAACTGCCTGCGTACGGCGATCGTGCTGTCCGGTTTCGATGAACTTCCGTCGGCCACACCGCTGGAAATCCTGCAGGCGATATCTCGCGAAGTCACCGCCTTCACGTTGTTCCTCGACGATTTCGAGAAACTCGTCGAACTATCTGTCATCGGTCTGGTGCGCGAGCTGATCGAACATCTGCCTCGCAACTGCCAGGTCGTTATCGGTACGCGAGCCGAGCCCGATATCGGCACTGCGCGTCTGCGTGTTCAGGGTGTAATGCTCGAGATCGATACCGAGGATCTGCGCTTTTCGCCGGACGATACGCAGCAATTGTTCGAACTACGACTGAAGCAGCCACCGTCACGCGGTGACGTGATGCGCCTGCACCAAAAAACCGAGGGCTGGGCAGCGGCGCTATCGCTCGCGGCAGTCTCGCTCGCGCGTCATGGCGCACAGAGCGACTTCATCGAGCGCTTTTCGGGCTCGCACCGCGACATGGCAGCTTATCTCGCGGAAGACGTGCTGGCGTATCAGTCCACGGAGATCCGCGAGTTCCTGCTGCGAACCAGCATCCTGCGGCAGCTCAATCCCTCCCTGTGCCAGGCCCTGAATCCGAGACTGGATGCGGACCACATACTGGATCGGCTGGTGAGCACCAACCTTTTCCTCATTCCCGCCGGCGGAGAGGATCGCACCTGGCGTTATCACAGCATGTTCGCAGACTACCTGTGCGCGCAATTGCGTCGCGAGGAGCCCGAGAAGATTCTGCGCCTCCATCTGGCGGCCGCCGGTTGGTACGAGGAGCGGCATCAAATTGTGCCGGCGATCGACCATGCCATCGAAGGAGCGGATCATCCGTATGCGCTATCGCTGCTCGCACAACATGTCGATCATTTTCTGGAGCAAGGTCGCATGCGGTTGCTGGCACGCTGGTTCGAAGCGTTCCAGCCACGCGAACTGGTCATGTACCCGTGTTTGCAGGTCATCGCGGTTTGGGCATTGGCATTCACCAAGGGACCTCGTCAGGCGATGGAGCTGCTGGATCGATCACGTTGCGCTGAAAGTCAGGACCCACAGGTACGCGCACATGTCAACGGTCAACGCCCGATGTTGCTCGCGATGATGGATCGGTTCGAGGACGGCTACACTCTCGGCCAGCAATGCCTCGATAAACTGCCGTCGATCAATGCGTTTGCTGATGGTGTGCTGTGCAATTCGATGGGCCATATCGTTTCGGTCCTCGGCCATCATCGCGAAGCGCACCGCCTGCTCGACACCGCGCGGCGCGTGCAGAACAAGGGCGTGTTCGTTCGTATGCATACGGAATCGACAGAAGGACTCGTCGATCTACAGCTCGGACGCCTGCGTGACGCGACGGCACGCTTTCGCATCGCAATCGGGTCGACCTCCGCGTTCTCATACAACCTGACCAGCGGTAACGCATGGGCTGGTGTGCCCTACGCGGCCTCGGTCTACGAGGCCAACAACGTCCAGGAGGCCGAGCATCTGCTTAGCGTCTATCTGCCGCTGGCGCGTGACGTCGGCCTCCCAGATCACATCATCATGGGCTACCGGATGCGCTCTCGGATTGCATTCCAGCGGGGTGATGTCGACCGTTCGTTACAATTTCTAACCGAACTGGAATACCTCGGCGTTGAACGCCAGTTGGCACGTGTCGTCGCGTCGTCGAGGCTCGAACGCGCCCGGCTGTTGTTGCTGCAGGGCTACGCGGATTTTTCGCGTGAGGAACTCGACCGAAGCGACGACACTGCTCTGTGGCGGCGTGTCGCGCGGCTGAGCCTGCCGGCCAACGACGTCGAAGATGTCGTGATCGGACGCGCGCGCTGGGAAATGCTATTCGGTGATCCGGCTGTCGCGCTGCAGCAGCTTGAGCCGGTACTTGCCGAAGCGCAACAATCGGAGCGCGGCATTCGCGCTCTCAAACTGCGTCTCCTTTCGGCGATCGCACTGCAGCGCAACGGCATGACGCAAGGTGCCGTTGAGATGGCGATGCCCGTATTGCATCACATGTGTCACGAAGGGTTCGTGCGCTCGATTCTGGACGAGGGTGCAGTGCTGATCCCCTTACTCGAGCGCTGTCTCGACGCAACGCAAGGCAGCGGGAGCCAACGCAACACGCCCGTGCTCGCCGAGTATGTGCAGCGACTCCTGCATGCGCTCAATCCGTCACCCGCGGCCGAAGCACCGCCCCCTTCGTCGCGTTGCCCCGGCGGCTTGCTGGAGCCGCTGACACGCAAGGAATTGCGGGTCTTGCAATTGCTTGCTGAAGGCTACTCCAACGCCGCCATGGCGGAAAACCTCTTCGTATCCGACAGCACGATTCGCACCCACTTGCGCAATATCAACAGCAAGTTGAATGCTCGCAGCCGCACCCAAGCCATCGCGATCGCGCGCAAGCTCGGTCTGATGCGCTGAGCCCGGCGCGTCGCAAGATGCGACACCGCCCCTCCGGAGAAACCATTGGTAACCTGCACGCGACCATCCGCGAATCCGATGACCGACTTCGATTCGATGCCAACGCTGGGCGCTATCGCCCGCCACTACGCGCGCTTGCGTCCGACGTCCGTCGCCATGAGCTTCGAGGGAAGAGAGACAAGCTACGATGAATTCAACCGGCATTCGAACCAGGTCGCGCACGCGCTGGCCGTCGCAGGCGCGAAACGGGCCGATCGCATTGCATACGTGGGCAAGAACAGTGACCAATACTTCGAACTCGTGTTTGGCGCCGCGAAAGCGGGCGTCGTGCTGACGCCCGTCGGCTGGCGGCTCACGCCGGCGGAAATGGCTTTTATCATCGAGGATTGCGGCGCATCGATCGTTTTCATCGGAGCGGAGACCATGTCCCAGGTCGAGCAGGCCTTGTCCGGCCTCAAGCGACGTCCCAAAGTAATCGCGATGGACCAGCCCTGTTTATCGCCTCACGAACTCTTCGAGACCTGGCGCGATACAGCCTCGGGCGATGAAGTCGACCTCTGCGTCGACGAGCATGATGTCGCGTTGCAACTCTATACGTCCGGAACCACCGGAAGGCCGAAAGGGGTGATGCTCACCCACGCAAATCTGCTTCGAGGACGTCGCGCGGCGGCCAGGGCACGATTGTCGTGGTTCGCGTGGAAACCTGATGACATCAGTCTTGTCGCAATGCCCGTCGCCCATGTCGGCGGAACCGCGTGGGGAGTCATCGGGCTCTACCATGGTGTGAAGAGCATCATCCTGCGCGAGTTCGATCCTGAAAAAGTGCTCGACTGTGTCAAGCGTGACCGGATTTCACAGCTGTTCATGGTGCCGGCAGCGTTGCAGCTGGTCGCACGGTCGCCAAGGGCGCGCCACATCGACTATTCCGCGCTGAAATGCATTCTCTACGGTGCATCTCCTATGCCGATCGAGCTACTGCGCGAGTGCATCAAACTGTTCGAGTGCGCGTTCTGTCAGCAGTATGGAATGACCGAAACGTCCGGCACCATCGTGTATCTGCCACCCGAGGATCACCACCTTTCCGGCAACGCGCGCATGCGGGGCGCCGGCTTGCCAATGCCGGGGGTCGAGATCAGCATCGTCGATTCGCACGGAAACGCGCTACCACCGAACACTGTCGGCGAAGTCGTGACGCGCTCGGCGGCGAACATGGCCGGCTACTGGCGCAATTCGGAAGCCACCGACGCGGTCGTCGACGCTCAAGGTTGGTTGAGAACCGGCGATGCCGGCTACCTGGATGAAGACGGCTATCTCTACATCCACGATCGCGTGAAGGACATGATCATCTCGGGCGCCGAAAACGTCTATCCTGCTGAGGTCGAGAACGCGATTTACGGGCATCCGCATGTCGTCGAAGTGGCCGTGATCGGCGTACCCGATGAAAAATGGGGCGAGGCGGTCAAAGCGATTGTCGTACCGAAGCCCGGCGTCACCCCGGACCCCGACGGTATCATTGAATTCGCCCGTGCACGTATCGCGGGGTTCAAGGTTCCAAAGAGTATCGATTTCGTCAATGCCCTGCCGAGAAATGCGTCCGGCAAGATTCTGCGGCGGACGCTTCGAGAGCCTTACTGGTTCGGCAGAGATCGTCAAGTCAATTGACGAACATGCTGCGCCGGTTTCGCGCCGGATCGGGTTGTGAAAGTTTTTCAAGCCGCTTCGTTTGTGTCGATTTTGGCAAAGGCCAGTACCATGCCGTCGCGCTCGATCGGAGCGGCAAGCGCGGATAGAACAAGGCACTTCCCAACGATGATGTCAAGCTCCGTACCCTCATCGTCGGGCTCAAGGCGCACAGCCGACTCCTGTTCACCATCGACCAACCCGCCACCATTGGCGCATTGCCGATCGCTGCCTACATGCTGGCGAAGCCAAGAGTGATACTCCTGACGCTGCGATGATCGCCGAGACCGCCCGGTCGATACCGCATACGCTGCGCTCGCTTCGATTGGCCAACGAGCTGCTCGTCGAGATGACCGTGCTGTGCGACTTTGACGACGATCAGAGCCGCTCGACGATCGTCACATTGGCCATGCCGCCACCTTCGCACATCGTCTGGAGGCCATAGCGCTCGCCGCGCTGTTCCAGCGCGTAAATGAGTGTGGTCATCAGTTTCGTACCCGATGCGCCGAGCGGGTGCCCAAGCGAGATCGCCCCCCCGTTGACATTCAGGCGGGCCGGATCCGCATCAAGCTGCTTCAGCCATGCGAGTGGGATGGGCGCAAACGCCTCGTTGACCTCGTACAAGCCGATATCGGAGATTTTCAGTCCCGCTTTCGCGAGGGCGCGCTGCGTTGCCGGAATCGGTGCTTCCAGCATGATTACCGGATCGTGTCCGAACACCGACATGTGATGGATGCGCGCCAGCGGCTTGACGCCCAACAGCTTCAGGCCGCGCTCGCTCACGACCATCACACCAGACGCGCCGTCGCAAACCTGACTCGCGGAAGCTGCGGAAATCCGGCCCCCCTCCTGCAGAAGTTTTACGCTGCCGATGCTGTCGAGCGAAGCGTCGAACCGGATACCCTCGTCAATGACATGCATGTCGTCGCCGGCTGCGGCTTCCGAATCACGAGCTGTCACGCGAACCGGCTCGATCTCCGCTGAAAAGCGTCCCGTGCGCACCGCCTCTGCTGCACGCAAATGACTCTGAAGCGCAAAGCGGTTGAGGTCGTCGCGCGAAAATGCGTACTTCGCTGCGATCATTTCGGCGCCGTCAAACTGACTAAATTCGCGATGATCGTAGCGCTCGCTAACACGCGGGCTGATATACCCGCCCATGCCACTCTTGATTGCCACCGCATTTGCCGATGCGATCGGCACACGCGACATGACTTCCACGCCTGCGGCGATCACGACATCCATCGTCCCGGACATGACGGCCTGAGCGGCGAAGTGCAATGCTTGTTGAGATGAACCGCACTGCCGGTCGACCGAGGTTCCGGGCACTGAAATCGGTAACTTCGAGGCAAGAACAGCATTACGAGCAACGTTCATCGATTGTTCGCCAACCTGACTGACACAACCGACGATCACATCGTCGACCATCGCCGGATCGGCTTCGGAGCGATCGATCAGCGCATCAAGAACCTGGGCGGCGAGGTCGACAGGATGCCAACCCGATAGCCGGCCATTGCGGCGACCGCCAGCGGTACGCACTGCGGCAACGATATATGCTTCAGCCATGCTGGCCTCTCGAGTACGTAAATTGAAAAGACGAGAACGCGCGCCGCGGCCATACGATTCCAAACTTCGATCAGGCGGCTCGCGCGTCGGTCGCCACGCGACCTTGTCCGCAGTATAAAAACTGGAAACCTGGCGGTCGTCGTCGAATACGACGATCTCGCAGCCATCTCGATCATCGCGCGCTCGCGCTGCTCTGCGCCCTATCCGGCGGACGCGAGCGGTTCGATGCTTTTTGCGTCGAGAATCTTCGTCATCGCGAAGTCGATGAATGCGCTTACCGCTCGCGGCAGCTGTCGTCGATCGAGAAAGACGAAGTAGACGCCAACCCGACGGATACCGTACTCGGGAAGCACCTGCACTAGTCGCCCGGCCTCCAGATGCTCGAGCGTGGTCGCGACGGGAAGCAGTGCAATACCGCAACCGCCGAGCGTGGCGTAGATCTGGGACTGAACGCTGTTGACGTGAAACCGCCCCCTGACCGCGACCTCGTGCTCTCCATCTGGTCCTTCGAGACGCCATGTCGTATAACCCGACAGATTCGTCGGGATCGCAATGCAGTCGTGATCCGACAGATCGGACGGCGATTTGGGCATGCCATGCGCGTCGAGGTACGCGGGACTCGCCACTAGTCCGCCGCTGATCCAGCCTATCTGCCGGGCGACCAGATTCGGCTCGATTCCCTTGCCGATCCGCAGCGCCACATCGATTCCTTCGGCGAGCAGATCGGCTCGATTGTCGCTCAGGATGAATTCCAACCGGACTCGCGGATTGGCCATCAGAAACTCGTTCACCCGGTCGATCGGCAGGATAAGAAAGAAATCCGCCGGCGCGGCCACGCGCACCTTCCCGCAGGGATTTGCGTTACCTTCGGAAATCTCCTGGGCAGACTGCGTCACGGATTCGATCTGCGCGGCGCTTTGAGAGAACAGCCTCTGACCCGCATCGGTCAATACAAGCCGGCGCGTCGAGCGCTGCATCAGGCGCGCTCCGAGATCCTGCTCTAGCGCCTGGACCCGCCTGCTCGCGGTGTTCGCCGGCAATCCGAGGCGCCGGGCCGCTTCCGCAAAACTGCCGGCCTTGACGACATTGATGAAGAGCGCCACATCGTTCAGGTCCACCATCGATTGTCTCCATGTTCGTAACAGAGACGTGGCCCCTTTCGATCGGACTGGTACTTCGCGATTTCAAGTAAAGGCATGCCCCTGGTTATTACGTTGCCGTATTGACGGCAAGCGATTTCACCAAGTATGCCCCATCAGGCGTCCGCCGACGACATCGCCGTGCGACGAACGTGCGATCGTGCTTGCTGTCGTTGCGCCAACGGCGGGCGGGCTGTGCCAGAGGCACACCCCGCCCGGAACGACGGTTCAGACGTGGCGGCCACGCCTGACTCGCCGTGGTTCACCATGCAGCACGAACTTCCGGCAAAGCGCGACGACCATCGAGGCTATATGCGCCCGCGCCAAACGCGATGACCTGGACGAGCCCCCCGGCAATGGCGAGATCCTTCAGAAAATGAAACATCTGGTTCTGATCGCCGAACGCGTGATGAAAGAAGAGCGCAGTGAGGATCGAGAACATGGCCAGCAGCGTCGCCACCAGCCGCGTCTGGTAGCCGACGATCAGTAGCAAGCCGCCACCAATCTCGAGTGTCAATGCGACGGCATAACCGAGCATGGGTGCAGGCAATCCGACCGACGCTATATATCCCATGGTCGCACTGGCGGCTACAAGTTTGCCGAACCCGCTGACAAGAAATATGGTGGCCAAGAGAACTCGGCCGACCAACGCAAACGCTTGGTACGAATTGGTTGATAGTGATTTCATGGCGTAGTCCCCAAAGAAGTAATTGAAAGTGAATTGAATCGTGATCCCGATATCCGGGCAATCTGAGACCCTGAAAATGATCGTAGGCACCCCGCGCGAACTGACCGGAGATACCTCCCGGATTTCACTCGTGCAAAATTGAAGTGAATTCCTTTGTGATGCCGTCACCTGATTCGAACAACCGGGGATCGTCTACGGCCAGCGCACCCGGCTGTATCGATGTCAGTGCTCGAGACGGCCATCTGCGTCATCAAAGAAACGCCCGTTACGCTCAGCCATGCTCCGCAGCCGCGGGCTCGGCTCGTATAGCGGTCCAAGTGGCGCCAGGCGTTCGCATGCCTCCACGATCCACCGCGCACCCAACGTGTCGGCATATCGCAACGCGCCGCCCAGATGACGAGGGAATCCCACCCCGAGAACCAGGCTCATGTCAATGTCGCCGGGCGATTCCGCGACCCCCTCCTCAAGGCAGCGCGCGGCCTCGATGATCATCGGCAGCATCATTCGCTGTATGATTTCTTCCACCGGAAAATCACGGACACCGTTCGGCTGCGCCGACACAAGTAACGCATGCGTCTCATCCGCAGGCAGCTTCCGCATGCGACCTTTCTCGTCCGGCTCGTACCGGTAGAATCCGAGTCCACTCTTTTGACCGAGGCGCCCGGCGCCGGCCATCAGCTTGACCGCATGCCGACCGGAAAAATTCATTCGATCGCGATAACCGTCGCTGATGACGTCGATCACATGCGAAGCCGTATCCATGCCGACGACGTCCTGCAAATAGGCCGGTCCCATCGGCCAGCCAAACGCCTCCATCGCCGTGTCGATCGCGACAAAGTCTCCCCCATCACGTACGAGTAAGAGGAAGCCCATGATATAGGCGGCCAGGATCCGATTGACAAGAAATCCCGGACAGTCGGAGACAACCACCGGTGTCTTGCCCATCGACCGCGCAAAGCTGACGACAGTTGCAATGGTCTGCGGCGAGGTTCGCGGTGCACGAATCACTTCGACGAGCGGCATCTGCGGCACCGGGTTGAAGAAATGCATTCCGGCAAAACGCTCCGGGCGAGCCAATGCCGTCGACAGTTCGGCGATCGACAGCGAGGATGTGTTCGACACCAGCACCGCGTCCTCAGGGATTCGCTGCTCCACCTCTGCCAGCACATCGTGCTTCACGCCGAGCTTCTCGACGACGGCCTCAATCACGAGATCCACGCCGTCGAAACCGTCAAAGTCGAGCGTCGGCACGATGCTTTGCTGCACTTTCCGCGCTGCGTCGCCCGACATCCTGCCGCTACCGACCTGCTTCCCGAGCAGCTTCCCGGCTTCGCTCATCCCCAGATCCAGCGCCGTCGGTGCGATATCCTTCATGATGATCGGCGTGCCACGCAATGCGCTCTGGTACGCGATGCCGCCCCCCATGATGCCCGCCCCGAGCACCGCGGCCCTGCGCACCGAATGGGCAACCCGCGCTGCATCGCGGTTTTTTTTCTTCAGCGCCTGCTCGTTGATGAAGATGCCGGTCAACGATGCGGCCGCCTGGGTCTTCGCCAGTTTCGCGAACGTGTCGGCTTCGAGTTCGAGTGCCCCCTCTCGCGCGAGCGGCGCTGCGTCGCCGATCAGCTCGACCGCAGCAAGGGCTGCCGGAAAATGCCTGCCGTAGCGCTTCGCGGCTGTCCTTGCCTGCTCCAGTGCGTCGTTCGATACGTCGCAAGGCGCCAGCCGCGCGCGCCGGCGCGCCATCCACGCATCGGGGCGACCGATCGCCTCGCGCAGGCACGACAGCGCCGTGCTTCGGAGGCTCGGGAGTTCACACACGACGTCGACGACACCGGCCTCCCGTGCGACCGCTATCGTTCTCGTGCCCGCGCCGACGATCCAGTCGAGTGCAACCACTGCGCCGGCAATGCGAGGCAGGCGCACTGTCCCGCCGAATCCCGGCACGATGCCGAGCCCGACCTCGGGGAGTCCAACCTGCGCCGTCGTCGCGGCGACCCTGAAGTCGCTTGTCAGTGCCAGTTCCAGGCCACCACCGAGCGCCGCACCGTTGATGGCCGACACACTCGGAAACGGCACATCTTCCAGACGGGTGAAGATCGCACTGCATGCAGCATCCCAGGCGCGCAACTCGGCTTCGGGCAGGCAAAACGTTCTCGAGAATTCGGAGATATCGGCGCCGACAATGAAAGAATCCTTGGCGCTCGTGACGATGAGTCCGCGGATATCGTCGGCGGCGTACAAGGCGTCAAGCGCAGCCTCAAGCTCCTCAAGCGCCGCCCGATCCAGCACATTGACCGTCTGCCCCCGACGATCGAAGCACAGCTCCGCCACACCGTCTTCCAGACGTGTGACGCACAAAATTTTCCCTTCCCAAATCATGCCGATGTCCTTTTGCCGGTTGATTCAACACGACCAACGCCGCGCTTCCGCACGCCAGCAGCGCGCCTCCGTCGGGTCATCGCGATCTCGTCGCGGACCCCAATCGGGCGCGGCCGCCAGCGTTCAGTCCACGAGTCGCGCCAGCACCTGCTGCAATCGAGTGCGACATTCGGCGACCATCCGCTCGATGAGGGCTTCGCATGTCGGAATGTCGTGGATCAGCCCGATCACCTGGCCCGCCGTGATGATGCCGCCGTCGATATCACCTTTCGCAAGCGCGACCTTGCCGCGCGCACCGGCCACCAGCGGGTGAATGTCCTTGAACTCGCAACCGCCCGGCCCGCGCTCGATGGCGACGACCTCATCGGCAACGGCATTCTTGAACACGCGCGCGGTATTGTTCAGCGTCCGGAAGATCAACTGCGTGTCCCGTTCCGTTGCCCGAACGAGCGCGTCCTTGATATGCGGATGAATTGGAGCCTCGACCGTCGCGCAAAAGCGCGTCCCCATGTTGACGCCTTGCGCGCCGAGCATGAATGCGGCCGCCATGCCCCGTCCGTCTCCTATGCCCCCCGACGCGACCACCGGAATCTCGAGCGCCTGAACGGCGCGCGGGATCAGGATCAGCCCCGACACATCGTCCTCGCCGGGATGACCCGCGCACTCGAAGCCGTCTATGCTCACAATGTCGACGCCGTTGCGTTGCGCGGACAATGCATGTCTGACGGTCGTGCACTTGTGGATGATGACGCCGCCGGCGGCCTTGATCTTTTCAACGAACGCTTTCGGGCTGTTGCCCGCAGTTTCGATGATCCTGACGCCCGCCTGCAACGCGGCATCCAGGTAGGCCTCGTATGGTGGCGGGCTCGCTGCTGGCAGGATCGTCAGGTTCACTGCGAACGGTCGCGATGTCATCGCGCGGCAGCGTTTGATTTCGGCCGCCAGCGCATCCGGTGTCGGCTGAGTGAGTGCGGTGAGCGTGCCGAGACCGCCGGCATTAGACACCGCCGAGGCCATCTCCGCGGTTCCCACCCACATCATCCCGCCCTGGACGATCGGGTAGCGAATACCCAAAATTTCGGTGACACGCGTCCTCATTGCTTGTGTTTCCTGTCGTCGAGTCCCAGGTCGCGACCAATGATCTCTTTCATGATTTCATTGGTGCCCGCAAAAATCCGTGATACGCGCGCATCGGCGAACATCCGCGCGATGCGGTACTCCTCCATGTAGCCGGCACCGCCATGGAACTGCACACACGTATCGATCACCCGGTTCTCGAGGTCGGTCGCAAGAAGCTTCGCCTCCGATGCCATGACAGCCGTGAGCGCCCCCGCGTTCGCTTCCATCACGCAGTGATCGACCAGCGCCTGCGCGGCATCGAGCTGCGCCCGCATCCCGGCCATCTCGAAACGAAGGTGCTGGAACGATCCGAGCGACCGGCCGAACGCTTTCCTTTCTTTGATGAAGTCGAGCGTGATGTCGAACGCCACCTGCGCGTGCGCAATCGACCCGATGGCGACCTGCAGGCGCTCCTCCGCAAGCAGTTCCGACATGTAGACGAAACCCTTGGTCGGGTCGCCCAGGACATGGCTCTTGGATACCCTCACATCGTCGAAGAACAGCTCCGCCGTGTCTTGCGCATGCAAGCCGATCTTCCGCAGCCTGTTGCCGCGCCTGAATCCCGGCATGCCCGCATCAACAATGAACAGGCCGATTCCGTGACGGCTTCCAGGCACGGTCCTCGCGGCGACGATGACCACGTCGGCCAGACTGCCATTCGAGATGTACGTCTTCGCGCCGTTGAGCAGCCAATGGTCGCCCATGTCCTGTGCGCGCGACGTCATGCCGGCGAGATCGCTTCCCGCTCCTGGCTCCGTCATCGCGATCGCGAGAATCTCTTCGCCACGGATTGCGGGCGGCAGATAGCGCGCCTTCTGCTCGTCCGTTCCGAACGTGCCGAGATATGGCGCGACGACGCGTGAGTGAAGGTTGATGTAAAAGCCGAGTTCGCCGTGGCGAACGTTCTCCTCGTACAGGATTTGTTCGAAGCGCAGATCGGTCAGGTCCAGTCCCCCGTAAATCTCCGGTGCCCACATGAGCAGATAGCCCTGCTCACCCGCCTTCCGAAAGGCTTGGCGATCGACGAAGCCTTGTTCGCGCCAACGTTCGGCGTGCGGGCCGATTTCCCCCTGAAAAAAGCGGCTGACCGTGTCCCGGAACGCGAGATGATCCGCGTCGAAATGAGTGCGTCGCATGTTCAAGTACCCTCGCGCTAAGTCGTTACGCCGGTTGCGCAAAAAACGGCTCGTTCGCGTTTGCGCGTCTGCGCAACCATTCCGACGGCTGGAAGCGTTCGCCAAACTGCAACGCAAACCCGTCGCACTCTGCGACAAACGTGCTCAGGCCGATCGTCTCGATCAGCGACAGTGTGCCCCCCGTCCATGTCGGAAACCCGAGCCCCATCACGGCACCGATATCCGCGTTGGCCGCGTCCGTCAGGACGCCTTCCTCGATGCAGCGGGCGGCTTCGAGCGCCTGAATATAGAGCAGCCGCCGCTTGACCTCCTCGACGGAAGGCTGCCGCTCCAACAGCGGGTAAAGTTCACTCAGGCCATTCCACAAGTGCTTTTTCGCACCCTGCGGATAGTCATAGAACCCCATTCCCGCCTTGCGGCCAAGACGACCCATGGATGTCAGCTTCTCGACGACCGGAGCGGCGTGCTGCCGCAGGCAGCGATCGGGCAGACCGTCCGCGATTGCCTGGTCGATGACCTGCTTCTGAAGTTCGAGCGAGACCTCGTCGGTCACGGCAAGCGGCCCTGTCGCCATCCCGGCCTGTCTCGCGGCGTTTTCGATGAGCGCGGGCGCCACGCCTTGCGCCAGCATCGCCATGCCTTCATCAACAAACGCGCAGAAAATCCGGCTCGTATAGAAGCCCGGGCTGTCGTTCACGACGATTGGAGTCTTGCGGAGCTGCTTGATGAACCCGAGCGCACGCGCGAGGGTCGACTCCGACGTGTCTCGCCCCACGATGACTTCGACGAGCTGCATGCGCTCCACCGGCGAGAAGAAGTGGATGCCGATGAGCTGCCCGGGGCGCATGCTGTGTTGGGCGAGCCCCGTGATCCGCAACGTCGAGGTGTTGCTCGCGAATACGGCCGATTTCGGCAGAACCGCCTCTGCCTTCCGGATCACGTCAGCTTTGATCTCGCGATTCTCAAAGACGGCTTCGACCACCAGGTCGCAGTCCGCGACAGATGCGAATGCATCCGAAGGTGTGATGCGCGCGAGTACGTCAGACGCGGCCTGTTCGCTGCGCCGCCCCTTCGCCACCTCCTTCGCGAGCAGCGCGGCGCAACGTGCCTTGCCTTGCTCGGCGGCCGCCTGACTCGCGTCCAGCAGCACCACGTCGATTCCCGATACGGCGGCCGCATAGGTAATGCCACTGCCCATCATGCCGGCCCCCAGCACGCCGAGTTTTACGACTTTCTCGTCGGGAAGGCCCGGTCGTCCGACGCCTTTGTCCGCGGCCAGCTTGTTGACGAACAGTGTACGCATCAGATTACGGGCCACCGATCCGGCAAGGAGGCTGCCGAAATAGCTTGCCTCGACCCGCAGTGCCGCGTCGAGCGGTAACTGCGTTCCTTCATAGACGCAGGACTGGATCGCGCCGGGCGCCGGATAGTTGTCCCGCGTCGCCGCGCGCTGCGCCGCGACGCCCAACCCGAACGTCTTTGCCGCGTGCGGCGCGAGCGCGCCTGCGCCGCCGGGCACCTTGAATCCCTTGACGTCCCATGGCTGACACGCGGCAGGATGGGCGAGCACCCATTCGCGCGCGGTCGCGTACACGAGATCCCGAGCGACCACCTTGTCGACGAGCCCCATTCGCAGCGCGTCCACCGGCCCGACATGGCGCCCGTCGAGCAGCAACGGTATCGCGCGTTCGATCCCGATCAGCCGGGGCAGGCGCTGGGTTCCGCCCGCTCCCGGCAGCAGTCCCACTGTCACCTCGGGAAGCCCCACCACGGCCTTCGGATCGTCGACCAGGACGCGATAGTGGCACGCAAGGCACAGTTCATAACCGCCGCCCAGCGCCAGTCCGTTGATTGCCGCCGCGACCGGTTTGCCGCTGGTCTCGAGGCTGCGGAAGATCTGCGACGCATGCAGCGTCATGTCGCGCGCCGCCTGCGCCGATACGCGCCGATCATGCGCGGTCGCGAAGTCCTTGAGGTCCGCGCCCGCTATAAACCCGCTTGCCTTGGCCGAGGTCAGGATCGCACCTCGAATGTCGTCGCGCGTGCGGATCGCTTCCACGACGCTCGCCAGGTCCGCCAGCAGTTCTGGAACGAAGACGTTTATCGTCCGCCCCGGTACGTCGATGCCAACCCGCGCGATGCCGTCTGCGTCGATCTCGAAGTCGATGGTTTTCATGATAGTCGCTCAGATGCGTTCGATGATCGTGGCCGTCGCCTGCCCTGCGGCGGCGCACAGCGTGACGAGGCCGATATTGAGGTCGCGCCGCTCCAGCTCGTCAAGCAGCGTACCGAGCAGCATTGCGCCCGTCGCGCCAAGCGGGTGACCGAGCGCGATCGCCCCGCCGCTGACGTTGACCCGTTCGAACGGGATGTCGAACGTCTGCATGTAGCACATCGGCACCACGGCGAACGCTTCGTTGATTTCGAACAGGTCGATATCGTCGACGGTCATGCCCAGCCGCGACAGCAATTTTTCCGTCACAGGCATCGGCCCACCCAGGCTCAGCAACGGCTCCGACGCACCCGACGCGTAGCCGCGAATCCGCGCGCGCGGCCTCAGACCGTTCCGCTCGCCAAACGCCCGGTTGCCGAGCAGGACGGCGCACGCGCCATCGACGATGCCACTCGAATTGCCGCTTGTATGGATGTGGTCAATCTTCTCGAGATGCGGGTAGCGCTGCTGGGCAATCGCGTCATACCCTGCTTCGCCCAGCTCCGCGAATGCGGGCGCCAGTTTCGCGAGGTCGGCCACCGTGATCCCCGGGCGAATCGCTTCGTCATGGGCCAGGACGGGCTCTCCCAATACGTCGCGCACGACAGTGAGTGACGCGGCGAAATGGCCCGAGCTGCGTGCCAGATCGGCCCTACGCTGACTCTCCGCCGCATAGCTGTCGACGTCGCCGCGTGAGAATCCGCCGAGAGCGGCCATGAGATCGGCTGCCACGCCATTGGGCATGTACGGAAATTGATGTGCCAGTCGAGGATCCGTGTAACAGGCGCCGCCGTCCGATCCGATCGGAACCCGCGACATCGACTCCACGCCCCCGCCAATCGCGGCATCAGCGTGACCAGCCTGGATCACGCCGGCTGCCTGATTGACGGCGTCAAGAGCGGACGTGCAGAATCGGTTGATCTGGTAGCCGGCGAGGTGTTCCCCGTACCCTGCGTTGAGCAGCGCGAAACGCGTCAGGTCCGCACCCTGTTCACCGACTGGCATCACGATACCGAGGCCGACGTCGTCGATCTGGTGCGTATCGAGCCGATTCCGCTCCTTCAGAGCGATCAACACCTGACTCGCCAACTCGACCGGCGTGATCGCATGCAAGGCGCCGCCGGCACGCCCGCGACCACGCGGCGTACGAACATGGTCATAAATCAACGATTCGATCATAGTAGTTCTCATCCATGCGGTGAACATCGCATCAGCGTGCGTGGCCGTGAGGCGCATGTACCGCACGCTTGCGAGCCTTCCTGCACACAATGCGCTTGCGCCAATACGGCCGGGTTGTGATCCGCCGGCATGCCGGTCGGCATTGCGGCTTGGATTCATTGTGGCCGGGGCGGGTATTCCCGGAATCGTCGAAACCGACGTTTTTCCCGGCCTTCGGCAGGCAAACTACGCGCGACGCTGCTATCGAGCGAAGTTTGGACGGCATTGGCTCCCACGCTTGCTCACTTGCCATTGAATGTTGGCGCGCGTTTTTCCAGGAACGCCTTGACACCCTCCGCAAAGTCCTCGCTTCGTACCAGCGCGGATTGCGTGTCGGCTTCCCAGGCCAGCATCGTATCGAGCTGCATCGGATGGCGGGCGAGCACGGCCTTGGTCGTCGCGATCGTTCCCGGCGGGGCGGCAGCGAGCCGTTTGGCGAGCTCAAGCGCAGTTTCCAGCACCGCGGATGGCGGGCAAAGCCTGTCCACGATGCCCATGTCTTTCGCCTTGCTGCCCGCTACGGGTTCGCAGAGCATCAAGATCTCGCGTGCCGCACCGATACCGACGCGCTGCGGCAACGTCCACATCAAACCGTAGTCTGGCGTGAGCCCGACTCGTCCGAACGCGGCGCAAAAGCTCGCATTCTCGTCGGCCACCACGAAATCGCAGGCAAGCGCCAGGGAAAAACCGGCACCGTACGCGCTCCCCTCGACGGCGGCGACGACCGGCCACGGCCCACTTGTGATGGCACGAACGATGCGGTGCCCGTGATTCATTTTTCGCCGCATTTCGAGGGTCGACGCATCGAGCCCCCCCAGATCGCCGCCCGCGCAAAAATGGCGTCCGCCGTAAAGCACGACCGCTCGGACGCCTGTATCGTCCTGCAGGCGCGCCAATTCCGCCGCCAGCTCGGTATAGAGCAGTGCCGTCAAAGCATTGCGCTTTTCGGGCATGTTCATCGTGACAAGCGCGACGTTCCCGTCTCGGGTTATGGATAGCACTTCGCTCACAATCGATCCTGAAGACTAGGTGGAAAGGTTCCACTAGGTGGAAAGGTTCCGTGTGTCGCGAGGCGCCCGGCGGCGCGACTAGCGTGCGGCGTAGATGGCGTCAATGAGCGCGCGCCGGCGAGGGTTGAGGTCCATCTGGTCGCTCATCAGATTCATCACATAGCCAACGGAGATATCGGCGACAGGATCGACGTACCCGAACGAGCCCCCCCATCCGCCATGACCAAATGCCTGGGCGTTCGGCCCCCAGCAGTTCTCCACATTGCGCAGGAAACCCGCCGACCAGGTTCGCCGGATACCTCGTACCCGGTCGACACCGTCGAAGCGCAACTTTGCTGCCTCCGCGACGGCCGCATCGCCCGCGAGTCTGCGGCCGTCCTGGCCCGGATGCCGCAGCAGGCCGTACATCGACGCCAGTGCCCGCGCGTTCGAAAATCCATTCATCGCGATGATGTCGGCGCGCTGGAATCCTGGCGTCGTGGCCACGTCGCTCGTCAGCGGCGGGTTGTGCAACCCGCGCTGCGCTTCGTTTGCAACGGGAACCGTGTTGACTGCCTCCATTTTCTTTTCACTCAGCATGATCGCGACGCGAGGCAGGTCTTGCTGACTCACGCCCACCGAGATGTCGAGACCGAATGAACCCTTCAATTCGTCAGCGACGAACTGCTGGATCGATCGGCCCTCGATCCGCTTGAACAACTCCGTCGCCAGAATCGCCACCACGTTGCTGTAACCCGAGGCCGTGCCGATCGGCCAGAGCGGCGCCTGGGCCGCGAGGCGCTGCGCGGCCGGCTCTCCCGAGAACAGGTCGTCGAGCGTCGCCGGCGTATCGAAGCCCGTAATGCCGGACTGATGCGACAGCAGCATGCCGATCGTGAGGTCGCCCTTGCCGTGAACCGCAAATTCCGGCCAATATCGGCTGACCTTATCCTCGTAGGACGCTATGCCGCGATCGATTAGCATGGCGAAGCACGCGCCGCCGATCCCCTTCGACGTGGACCATACGCAGGCAATCGTGTCCTGTTCCCAAGGTGTCGTCGCTTCGAAATCCTTCCAGCCGCCCCACAAATCGGCCACCAGCTCGCCGCGAACCGTGACGGCGAAGCTCCCGCCGATCTCTCCCAGGTTCCGGAAATTTCCGAGAAAGGCTTCGCGCAGTCGCTCGTATTTCGGTGCGCAGTAGCCGTGCACTTCGATATCGCTGGTTTTCAAGGCTTGCGTAGACATAGACAGATCTCCTCCTCGGCGCGCGCCAGATGGCGCGGCGTGTTGACATTTCGACCTGAGGATTTTTCACCCATCGCTGGCAGCGGTCTTCGTCGAAAACGACGAAATGCACGATCCGCGCCCGGCAACGCCGGCGAACTCGTGGTCCCGTCTCACGCCTGGTATCACGGCAAGGGTCGCGCCTCTGCATGCGATTCGTCCCTTTCGACGAAGACCAGATACACAGTCGGGAGCGACAATGCGCGGCCAATACGGAGTCGGGCGACATAGTCTGCAGCAGCGTGCCCGAGCGCGCATGCTCGGCTATGACGCCGCCCGTACGTGTCGAAGCGGGCGATCGTGCGCTTCGACGCCGATGAACTGGGAAATGGGAAATGGGATCGGACATGATTGAAACCGACGTTTTGATAGTGGGAACTGGCCCGGCTGGAGCGGCTTCGTCGTTGTTTCTGTCGAAGCACGGCATCTCGAATATGGCAATTTCTCGAGGCCGGAGTACGGCGAATACACCACGCGCGCATATCACCAATCAGCGAACGATGGAGGCATTGCGCGACGCGGGCCTGGAAAAGCAGTGCATGGCGCTCGCCAGCCCTGGAACCGACATTGAGCATCATTTCTGGCTGCGAAGCCTTGGAGGAGAAGAGCTGGCACGCACCTATGCGTGGGGTAACGACCCGAGCCGCAAGAGCGACTACGAATCGGCCAGCCCTTGTTCGCTGTGCGACCTGCCGCAGACTCAGATGGAACCGATCCTGCTGGCTGAGGCGGCGCGTCTCGGCTCGCAGATTCGATTCGACACGGAGTTGCTGTCGTTCGAGCAGGACGATGCAGGCGTCACCGCAACTATTCGCGATCTGCTGACCAATGAGACTATTCAGGTCCGCGCGAAATACATGATTGGGGCGGACGGCGCCCGCAGCCGGGTCGTCGAGCAGCTCGGCATCCCGCTCGTGGGTCAACATGGGCTCGGCAATATCTTCAACGTCCTGGTCGACGTCGATCTCAGCGCCTATGTGACCCATCGGCGCGGGATCTTCTACCAGATCATTCAGCCGGACGTGTCGACGTGGTCACCCATCGGCCTGTTTCGCATGGTGCGGCCGTGGGATCAATGGATCGCGGTGCTCGTCGTTCCGGAAGCCGCGGGAACGCCCACGCCGACGACGCAGGACTTCGAGAAGCGCATCCGCGAACTCGTCGGAGATCCTCATCTGTCGATGAAGATCATTTCGGCGTCGATGTGGACGATCAACGACGTCGTGGCCGAGCACTACGCCATCGGTCGCGTCATGTGCATGGGCGATGCGGTGCATCGCCATCCTCCGGCCAACGGACTGGGCTCGAACACCTGCATCCAGGACGCGTTCAACCTGTCCTGGAAGCTGGCGCTCGTGCTGCAGGGAAAAGCGCACCCGAAGCTGCTCGACAGCTTCAACGCCGAACGCCAGCCGGTGGGGCATCAAATCGTCAAGCGCGCAAACAAGAGCATGATGCTCAACGGCACGGTTTGGGATCTGCTGGGGGCGGGAACGCGCGGCGGCTCAACGGAACCGCGGCGGTCGGTGTTCGAAACGCGCGAGGGGCGCGCTGCACTGCGCCAAGCGCTCGACACAATGAAATACGAGCAGCATGCGCACGGCGTGGAGATGAATCGCCGCTACGCGTCCGGCGCGGTGGTCGAGGACGGCACACCCGATCCTGGTTTCGAGCGGGATCCGGAGCTCTACTACCAGCCGAGCACCCGCCCCGGCTCACCGCTCCCCCATGCCTGGCTCGGCACGCGCCAGTCCGGACCACGCATCTCGACACTGGATGTCGCCGGCAAGCAACGTTTCGTGCTTTTCACGGGGCACGGCGGAGAACCGTGGCGTGAAGCCGCCCGTACCGTATCCGAGCGCACCGGCGTCGACATCAAGATCGTCATGATCGGAGCGTCGCTGGACTACGAGGATCTCTATGGAACATGGCAATCTCTGTCGGAGATCGAGGAAGACGGCTGCATTCTTGTTCGGCCCGATCTCTATATCGGTTGGCGTTCCGCAACGCTGCCTGCCGAACCTCTGCGGGCCCTGGATAGCGCAATGATGCAGATTCTCGAATTGACTTCAGCCCGGTGACATCGCGAAAGGCCGCCTCCGAGACCGGTCTATGCGACCGGCTCTCTGCGGTGGCCTTTCGCGTTCCACAAGAATTTCAAATTTCGCCTTCAAATGCTTCGGTGCGGCGGGGTGCGTGATGTACCGGCGTGATACCCGCGCATGAATCATCGGCGTGCGAGCGTGTACGGGCGCCGGCGCAAACGCACCCGGCACCCGATCGGAGGATCGGCTACCGCCCGGCCGCTTCAATAGCTTCGGCGACTTGCACGAGATTTCGAGCCTCGTCGTAGTGCAACCGTTCGACAAAGCGGCCATTGATCTCCACGAGCCCCTTTCCGGCGTTCTCGGGCTTGTCGTACGCCGCGATGATGGCGCGCGCCCAGGCGATCGCAGCAGGTTCGGGCGCGAATGCCCGATTGGCGATCTCGATCTGGTTGGGATGAATGAGCGTCTTGCCGTCGAAGCCGAGACTCGCTCCCTGTGCGCATTGAATCGCAAACCCGTCGGGATTCGCAGCATCGAAGAATACGCCGTCCAGGATTCCGAGCCCGACAGCGCGCGCGGCCATCACGCTCAACGACAGCGCCGTTTGCAACCCCGGGCGCGCGACGCCTTGAGCGCAACGCATTTCCTTGGCAAGGTCGCTCGAGCCGATGACCCAGGCCTCGACACCCGCCTTTGCGCCCGCCGTAGCGATCTCGTTCAGCCTGAGGATCGCCGCACAGGTCTCCATCATGATCCACATCGGCACGCTACCGTGCATGGCCGCGCGAGCCGCCGCAAGGTCGCTCGCAGCCGAAATCTTCGGAACGAGTACGGCATTGGGCATCACCTGCGCCGCGACGGCCAGATCCTCCATGCCCCACGGCGTACTCAAGGCGTTCGTCCGGATCACGACTTCTCGCGATGCGAAGCCCCCGTCATGAATTGCTTCGGCGGCAGCGGTACGCGCCTGGAGTTTCTCCTCGGGACCGACCGAGTCCTCCAGATCCAGGATGACAACATCGCAGCGCGCGGAGCGCGCCTTCTCCATTGCACGGGCATGGTGGGCGGGCACATAAAGCGCGCTGCGTCGAGGGCGCGTAGAGGGTGTCATGGTCATACAGCGTCCTTCCTCAAGGTTACGGTCCTTTTCATGATTGAGCGCCGTCATGCGGCACGCTCGCGACGAACTCAGGCCTCGTTCTCGAAAACTGCGTCGAGCGCACCCAGCTCGTCAATCTCACAGCGCACCCGGTCGCCCGCCTTGAGGAACACGGGCGGCTTCATCGCCGCGCCTATTCCCCCGGGCGTTCCGCTAAAGACGATGTCGCCGGGTTCGAGCGTCATGGCCTGCGACAGATACGTCACCTGGTCGAACACGTCGAAGATGAGCTCGCGCGTGTTCGAGTTCTGCCGGACTTCATCGTTGACGATCGAACGAATGCCGAGGCGGTGCGGATCACCAATTTCATCTGAGGTCGTGATCCAAGGGCCGAACGGGCCGTGCGAATCGAACGACTTGCCGAGCACCCATTGCGGCGTCCGCATCTGCCAGTCGCGGGCGGTGACGTCATTGCCTACGCAGTAGCCGAAGATATGGTCGGGCGCATCCGCCCTGGACAGGTGACGGCCGCGCTTGCCGACGATAAGGACAAGCTCGACCTCGTAGTCCACCGACTTCGAAGCCTTCGGAATTTGAATCGGCGCGTATGGCGGATGGACGGTGTTGGGCTGTTTGCAGAACCAGACTTGATGCTTCGGAATCTCGAGGCCAGCCTCGGCAACGTGATCTGCGTAATTCAGTCCCATTGCCATGATCTTGCCCGGTCGCCCGATCGGCGCGAGCAGCTGAACCTGGTCGAGCGCGACGACGTGCGCAGCGTCTTCGACGACCTGTTGTACCGCCGAGCGAGCGTCGTCCCAACGGTCGATCAGGTCGATCATGTTCGATGCAAGACGCGGTAGGGCGGGCTGGATACGCACGATTCGCGCGCCGTCCACCACGCCGATTTCGGGAAGGCCGCCGCGGACGCTGAATGTCGCAAGTTTCATCTGTGAGGTGCTCCGTCACGTGGATTGTTCATGTCGGAACTCACGCCGAATCACCGATCTGGACGCGCTCACGTATGCGGGCAATTCGCGCCGGAACACGTTCTGGCTTCGGCATCTCGACCAACTTCGTCGTCAGATCGGTGCGGCCCGTGATATCCCGCTCGTTGACCCTATTGTTTCTCTCGTTCCCTCCACCGTCTTCGTCGAAAGAGACGAATTGCGCGGTCGGTCCGCTGTCAACACAGCCCCCAGTCTCTTCAGATCGATCGTTTATGAGCACCAGCCGATGCATCTTTGAACACAATTCGTCGATTTCGACGAAGACCCCCGAAAGGGCTGAATCAACAATGCGTGACGGTGCGAAGGCTCGGAGGGTGCGCCAACGCCCCTCCAGCCGGAATCCAACCTGCGAGGCGACCATTGGGGCACTGCCTCGCGGACCCGTCGCTTTCTGCCTGGACCGGACATGACCTCTGATCAAAATCCCGCTGATATCGGCTCGATGACGACACTTGCCGAAATTGCCCTGCGCCATGCGCTGTCTCGACCGGAATCGGTCGCCTTCTCCTTTCAAGGGCGCGACACGACGTTCGCGCTATTTGATCGGCGCACGAACCAGGTCGCCAACGCGCTAGTCGCCACCGGTGTCGCCCCCGGCCACCGGGTGGCTTATCTCGGCAAGAACAGCGATCGCTACTTCGAGATCTTCTTCGGTGCGGCCAAAGCCGGCGCCGTGATGACGCCAATCGGCTGGCGGCTGGCTCCGGCCGAAGCCGCTGCGATCCTCGAGGACTGCGGCGCCCGCGTGGTATTCGTCGGCCCCGACGCAACGGGTCAGGCCAACGCGGCGCTGGCTTGCCTGGCCAATCGGCCGTCGGTGATTGCGATCGATGATGCATCGATCCAAAGCGCGACGTCGTTCGACATGTGGCGCGAGGTTGCACCAATGGACGCCCCGCAAGTCGAGATTCGTCCCGACGACGTGGCGCTGCAGGTTTACACCTCCGGCACCACCGGTCGTCCGAAGGGCGTGATGCTGACGCACGAAAACCTGTTGGCCAAACATCGCGAACTGACCAGGGCGCAGATGGACTGGTATCGCTGGACACCCGACGACGTCAGCCTCGTCGCGATGCCGGTCGCGCATGTCGGCGGCAGCCTCTGGGGGATCGCCGGACTGCTGCACGGCGCTAAAGGCGTGATCGCGCACGAGTTCGACCCGCTCACGGTGCTCGACTTTATTGAACGCGATCGCATCTCGAAGATGTTCATGGTCCCGTCGGCGCTGCAGATCGTCGTTCGTCAGCCACGCAGCCGCGAAGTGAACTTCGGGCGGTTGAAGTACATCCTCTACGGCGCGTCGCCGATCCCGCTCGACCTGCTGCGGGAATGTATGGATGTGTTCGGCTGCGGCTTCTGCCAGCAGTACGGAATGACGGAGACCGCCGGAGCGATCGCCTACCTGCCGCCGGAGGATCACGATCCGAATGGCAATCCGCGGATGCGGGCCGCAGGCCTGCCGATGCCAGGCGTCGAGATCAAGATTGTCGATTCGCTCGGCAATGCCCTGCCTCCGCATACGGTCGGCGAAATCGTGACGCGATCTTGCGGCAATATGGCCGGATATTGGCGCATGCCCGAAGCGACGTCGGCGACCGTGGATCCGGACGGCTGGCTGCGTACCGGCGATGCCGGTTATCTGGACGAGAGCGGCTACCTCTATATCCACGATCGAGTGAAGGACATGATCATCTCAGGTGCGGAAAACATCTATCCCGCCGAGGTCGAGAACGCGATCTACGGCCATCCCGGTGTCGCGGAGGTGGCAGTGATCGGGGTGCCCGACGAGAAATGGGGTGAGGCAGTCAAGGCGGTGATCGTGCTCAAGCCCGGCGCCGTTGCGAATGTCGAAGACATCCTTAAGTTTGCACGCACCCGAATCGCCGGCTTCAAGGTTCCCAAGAGCATCGATTTCGTCGAAGCGCTCCCGCGAAATGCGTCGGGTAAAATTCTTCGACGTCAGTTGCAGGAGCAATATTGGGCGGGGCGTATGCGGAAAGTGAATTGAAGCGCGGGGGCGTTGGTGCATGGAGGCGACGGTGTGCGCAATGTACCCCTTTCCCCACGGTAGTGACAGAAAGTCCGGTTAAAGGCGAACGACGTCGATAATGGCATCGGCAAATGCCTTCGGCGCTTCCTGTGGCAGGTTATGTCCGATGCCGCCGCCGATGTTCCGGTGTTGATACTTGCCGGTGAACTTCTTCGCGTAGGCTGCCGGCTCGGGATGCGGTGCGCCGTTAGCATCGCCCTCCATCGTGATAGTAGGAACTGAGATGGCCGGCGCTGTCGCCAGACGCGCTTCGAGCTCGTCGTATTGCGGCTCGCCCTTGGCGAGCCCCAGACGCCAGCGGTAGTTGTGTATCACCACCGCGACGTGATCCGGACTGTTGAACGACTCAGCCGAGCGCTCGTACGTCGCATCGTCGAAATTCCACTTAGGCGACGCGAGACGCCAGATCAGCTTGTTGAAGTCGTGGCGGTTTGCGTCATAACCCGCATAGCCGCGCTCCGTGGCGAAATAGAACTGATACCACCAGGCGAACTCGGCCTTCGGTGGCAGCGGCTTCTTGTTGGCTTCCTGACTGCCGATCAGATAACCGCTCACCGACACCATCGCCGTACACCGTTGCGGCCACAGCGCGGCAATGATATTGACCGTGCGCGCGCCCCAATCGAAGCCGCCAAAGATCGCTTTGTCGATCTTCAATGCGTCCATCAATGCAATGATGTCAACGGCAACCACAGCCTGCTGCCCGTTGCGAGGCGTATCCGCGGACAGAAACCGCGTCGAACCATAGCCGCGCAGATATGGCACGATGACCCGGTAGCCAGCGGCTGCAAGCAACGGCGTGACTTCAGCAAAGCTATAGATATCGTACGGCCAGCCGTGCAGCAGGATGACGACCGGTCCATTCTGAGGGCCCGCTTCCGCATAACCCATACTGAGCGTTCCGGCGTTGACCTGGCGAATGTTGTCGAACGAAGCAATACGCGTTGCCGCTTTCGCATTGGGTGGAGTGCCGTTCGACTGCGCCCTGGCGAGTCCGCTCAAACCCAACTCCATCAAACTAATCCCAGCCACTGTAGTCCCAAGCAGACGACGACGTCGAGTATTGATCTGGTCCGGCATGCTGAATCTCCTCAAATGTTAGAAGGACAAGCGCCGTGCAGGTCGCGCTTGAGAAACCAGACAATCTGGCCTGGAAGTATTAGAACCCCTGGCCGTATCTGGTTTGTGTCCGCGAGGAGCGCCAGTGAAACGTTATGTATTTACCGCCGGCGCAGATACATTGTGATACAGAAACGGCGAAGCGGGAGTCGCCGCTAATCGACGAAAAAGTGCGGCATACAGGGGCGTTGGTGCATGGAGGTGACGGTGGGCGGTGACGAATGGAATGAACGCCCCCACCTACCGGATGCGAGAAGCTGAAGGAAGTGGACCCTCACGGGCCGACGGCATCAATGTGCCCAAATAGGAAGATCATTGAGATCTTCACAGGCTAACCGGAGGGTCCGAAATGAAGTATGCGGCGGTCGGGGTAGACATCGCGAAAAACGTCTTCCAGCTTCACTGGGTCGATGCTGAGGCAGTCGATGGTGTTGTTTGCTCACTTGACGCAGGCCCGCTAATGGGTGTCTTGTCGCATCTGAGCCGTGGCCGACGTGGGCCGGCGCCAACCCTGGCGATGCACACAATCTTCAATTACGTCCTGCAGTTGCTTTACACCGGGTGCCAGTGGAAAGCGCTGCCGAACAGGATGAACGCTAAAGGCCGCCCCGAGATTCACTACACGCGTATTTATCGGGCACTGCGGCACTGGGAGGCCGATGGCTGTATCGACCGGATTTTTTCCCGGCTCGGTGCGCAAGCTTCATCAGGACGGGCGACTGGATCTCACCGTCATCCACGGTGACGGTACCACCACGGCGGCGAAGAAAGGCGGCGATAACCTGGGATACAGCGGCCACAAGCATCTCAAGGGAGACAAGGTCGTGGCCTTCCGCGATCGCGACTGCAGCATCATCGCGCCGTTCGTGACGGCCCCGGGCAACCGCAACGAATCGCCGCTGTTGCGCGACGCGCTGCCCATACCAACCGGAATGGTCCGCGCCATCGGCGCGGACCTGCAAGGTTCAACCCTCAGTCTGGATGGCGTCTACGATTGCCGGCCCAACCCAATGCGCGCTTGCCCGCTTGAGTGGTCATGTCGCGTTCCTCCTGTGTGGCATCTGTCGTCGACGCCGGATCGTGTGCGCTTGCCGAGATGTTCAACGAAGTCCGCGAATATTGAGGTAAGTCTAAATTAGGTCAACACGGGGTCGGGAGGCCATCAACGAAACTCATTGCATCTGCGGCATTACGCAACAGATTCATGATCACCTGCTGGAGCTAAACCCGATCGCCGCCGACAAACGGAAGATTGTCGGCAAGTTCAATGCGCAGAACCACGCGTGCCCGCTCGAGATCGCTCCGCAACAACGCAAGCACCTCGCTGGCGGCATGATTCAGATCGACCGCCTCGATCGTCGCACTACGCTTGCTGAAAAGCGCACGCAAGCGCGTGATTACGTCGGTCGCGCGGTTGCCGTGACGAATTGTGCGCCGCGCAGTCTCGCGCGCACCCACGATATTGGGCGGATTTGCAGCCAGCATGCGAAAACAGGTGCTGGCGTTTGTCACGATATCGGCCAGCGGCTGGTTGACCTCGTGCGCGATTGAAGCGGTCATACGCCCAGACCCATGGTCCTGGCGACGTGTACGAGCTCCGATCGAGCCTTGCCGAGTGCCTCCTCCGCGACCCGGCGTTGCGTGACGTCAAGTGCCGCCCCAATGTATTCGATTTCTCCCGAATGGTCTTTGGTCCGATGGGCGATCATGTGAACATACTTGACTGACTGATCGGGCATCAATAGCCGGAGTTGATATTCGAAATCACCGTCGCCGCGCCCGCTTTGCCATATCCCCGATCACGATAACGTCATGGGATGGAATCGCGAGGCGATGAGATCGAGCGCTACAGGCTTGTCCAATTCGAACGCGAAAATACGATAGAGCGGTTCTGACCGCACGATATCGCCCATCGCGAGATTCCACGAAAAATTGCCCATGCGCGCGAGGTATTGGCCTTCCGACAGGAACGCCTCATTCCGCCGCAGTTCTGCCTCTGCTCGTTTACCACCGGCACAGCCCACAGGCGGCACCATGTCTGAAGCCCACACCGGATTTGTTCGCGGCACGCAAGACTGAATCTCCATGGTGAGTATTCTAATCTCGCGGCGACGCGCCTACATTCACACCCAAGGGCAACGACAGCCCGGTCAGAAACACAGCCGATTCAATTAATCCGGAGGTTTTATATGAGCAATTCGAAAAAGGTCATCGTCGTTACCGGCGCGTCGCAGGGCATTGGCGCGGAGACAGTCAAGGCATTCCGCAAGCTGGGCCACCAGGTCGTCGCCACGTCGCGCACCATCCGGCCGTCCGATGACCCGGACATCGCCACCGTGGCCGGCGACATCGCCGATCCGGCCACCGCTCGCCGTGTGATCGATGAGGCGATCGCGCGCTTCGGCCGGGTCGACACGCTAGTCAACAACGCGGGTATCTTCGTCGCCAAGCCGTTCACGCAGTACACCGCCGAAGACTATGCAACGGTGACCGGCGTGAACCTGGCGGGCTTCCATTTCATCACCCAGCTCGCGGTGGCGCAGATGGAGAAACAGGAGAGCGGCCACGTGGTCAGCATTACGACGACGCTGGTGGACCACGCCATCGACGGCGTGCCCTCGGTGCTGGCGTCGCTGACCAAGGGCGGCATCGCCGCGGCGACCCGCTCTCTCGCGATCGAATACGCCAAGCGCGGGATTCGCGCGAATGCGGTCGCGCCGGGCATCATCAAGTCGCCAATGCACGCCCCGGAAACGCACGCGGCACTCGGCGGGCTGCATCCGGTCGGTCACATGGGCGAAATGAGCGACATCGTCAACGCGATCGTGTATCTGGACTCGGCGCCGTTCGTGACGGGCGAAATCCTGCACGTCGACGGCGGCCAGATCGCCGGTCATTGAGCACGTTCCGGGCGCTGCCGGCCGGCGCCCTGTTCATCAATCACAATCAAGGAAGCCGACGTGCCTATCGTTACAATTCAGGTGACCCGGGAGGGCACCAAACCGGGGGCCGACTCCGTCACCGCCGATGAAAAGGCTCAACTCATCAAGGGCGTGAGCCACCTCCTGCTCGATGTGCTGAACAAGCCTCTTGACGCCACGTTTGTCGTCATCGAAGAAGTGGAGACGGAGAACTGGGGCTGGGGCGGACTGCCGGTTCCCGAGTATCGCCGACAGAAAGCACTGAAATAACCTCGACCTTCGGGATGTGGGGGGCGCGCCGGATTGAGCAAGCGCCGTCCGAAGTAGCGACGAGGTGCGCCCCTAAGCCGGTCCCTACCAGGACCGGCGGAGGCAGCCGGCGAGACAGCACAGCCATGAATTACGGCATCACAGGCCGGTCTGTGGCGAACCGTCGAGACTACAAACCAGACGGCGTGGCAGCCCGGGCAAAGGAACGGGCCACTGCGCCAGCGCCTCGGGCGTGATCCACAACGTCAGGCTCCCCCGGCTGCGCAGGCCCGCTTCGTACTCCGGCCAGTTCGTCACACGATGCGCCATCTTCCCGATGTGATGCCGGCGATCGGCGTTGTACTTGTGCGGCATGCGTCAGCTTCTGAATAGTGGGGCCGTCACTCTATTACCCCAACCTTTCATCGACCTGGCCGCGCACCAATGCCAGAAGCCGCCCCCGGACGAGACGCCCGCCCGGCAAGTCGCTCGCATCGACGCAGCGGAAGCTATCCCTCACGACGTCGAGGCAAGCTGACCTGCTCTACCCGGGAGTTTCTCGCCCTACCTCACCCGTATACGATGTCGCGACCATCTCATGTCCCCAGATGTCACCCACGAGGTTGTATTCCGATTGGTGATTGGGCGGTGCGCCACCGTATCCGTACTCGCAGAACCATCCGGACGGTGTCTGCATGTAAAACGAAAACATGCTGTCGTTCGCGTGGCGCCCAGGTGCCATGAGGACTGGCACGCCGTTGCGCCGCGCCAGATCGTACGCGAGGCCGACATCGTCGAGGTTGTCGACCTCGACCATCAGATGGTGAATGCGCTTCGGGAGCGGGCCGACGCCGAAGCCGATCGTGTGATCCCGTTCGCAACAATGCATGAAAATCGGCTCGCGCCGCACGCCTCCCATTTCAAAGCGGACTTCGACCGTGCCGCGCATTCCGAGCACCTGACGGTAGAAGCGGTAGGTCTCCTCAACGCCACCATCACGAATCACGATATGCCCGAGTCCGCCGCTCCCCGTCACGAATCTTCCGTGCATGCCTCGCCCCGGCCGATAAGGCTTGTGGCGGTCGACAAGGGGCCCGTGGAAGATTTCGATCGGTAGTCCTGCCGGATCCGAAAGTCTGAGGAATTCCAGCACGCAGCGCTTCTCCGACTCAGCGGGAGAGGCCACTTTGAAGGGCACACCGCATTCCTCGAGGTGGTGCTGCATCATGCGGAACTCTTCGGGCCCCGCAACGCGATATCCGGCGAACAGGACGTCGTCTTCGTCGCTCTGTTCAATCAGAATCCGGTGATGCCAGTAGTCCATGCGCAGACTGAGCTCACCGTTGCTGTCGCCCCACTCCATCCCCAGGATCTCGCTGGCGTAAAAACGCCATGCATCGAGATCCCGGATGCCAATGCCGAGGTAACCCAGCTCGGTCACACCTATGTTGGTCATAGCGCAAATCTCCCGTTTCATTACTTATGCTTCATCGAAAACGACTGCCGTTTCAGGAATGAAGCCGCGAAAATGCCGCTTCGGCGGCCAATCGTACCGTGATGTGAGTTCGCAACAACGTACGCGTGCTGCCCGCGTCGTCGCTCTGAGCAGCCTGTCGACTCCGGTGCCCTACTTCGCTGCCCATCCGCCGTCGACAGGCATCAGATGGCCGGTGATCGCAGCTGATTCGTCCGAACATAGAAATACGAATACCTCTGCACATTCCTCGGGTGTGACGGCCCGGCCAAGCGGATGAACCGACGCGGCAAGCTCATCGAATGCTTCGTGCGTGAATCGCTTTTGGGCTTGCTCCGTGTACGTCGCGCCCGGAGCAATCACGTTCACGCGAATGTTGTCGGACGCGTACTGAATCGCAGCCTTGCGCGTCAGGTGAACGACGCCCGCCTTGGCGGCGTGATAGGCCGCGGAAACCGCATCGGAGACGCGCACGCCCGCCATCGACGACGTGTTGCAGATCACCCCGCCCCCCTGAGGAAGCATGACGGCGATCTCATGCTTCATGCTGATGAACGTGGTGACAAGATTGCGATTGATCGTCTCGTCGAACGCGTCGACCAATGTTTCGTGCAGCTTGCCAAGCGGAGCGTCCGACGGCGCGATGTTGCCGACGTTGTTGACGGCGATATCGAGGCGGCCGTGCGTCTCGACGACACGCGCAACCACGTCGCCGATCTGTTGTTCGCTTCGACTGTCGCATTGCATGAACGTCGCGTCGTGGCCCTGCTCGCGCAGCGCGCGCTCCAGAGGCGGCCCGTCCTGGCCAGTCGATCCCGTAAAGACGACCGACGCCCCTTCTCGCAGGAAAGCCAACACGACCGCTTTCCCAATGCCCTTCGTCCCCCCTGTCACCAGGGCGATCTTCGATTGAAGCCGAGACTTTCGTGTACTCGTCATGATCTTGTGCGTGATACCAGAAAATACGACATTACAGAGGCTCAGGCCGTATTGACGTGGTTCGACGCCGTGCCGATGGGATCGGCGGCGCCTTTATCGTCAATTTCCCGAGTTCCATTTTTCCGCGTGGTTCGATGACGAAACATCCATTTCGTCATGCGCGAAATTCTGCTCATTGCGTCCCGCACGCGTCGACCCCGTCCCACTGCGTGTTACCGAGCTGAATGGACGAATCGACATCCGCGCTCATACATCAGTGGCCGTCGAAGACAAGGCCGGCGCCTGATCGGCTTCCCGCTTTCGCTCGCCGAGCCGCCGCAACAGAACGTACGACAGCGACGGAATGAGGACGAGTGCGCCGACCATGTTCCAGAGGAACATGAAGGTCAGCAGGATGCCCATGTCCGCCTGAAACTTGATCGGCGACCAGATCCAGGTGATCACGCCAGCCGACATCGTCAAACCGACGAGGGCCACCACGCGCCCGGTGAACCGCAGGGAACGCATGTACGCTTCTCGCAACGGAACGCCGGCACGCTGCAAGTTCAGTTGCACACTCAATAGATACAGCGCGTAGTCGACGCCGGCGCCAACACCCAGCGCGATCACGGGCAGCGTCGCCACTTTTGCGCCGATCCCCAGAACCACCATCAATGCCTCGCAGAGCACCGACGTAATCAGAAGCGGCACCAGTGCCACGATGACTGCCCGCCAGTTGCGGAACGTGATCAGGCACAGCGCTACGACCGCGGCATAGAGCAGCGCCAGCATGCGGTGATGAGCCTGCTCGACGACGATGTTCGTCGCTGCCTCGATTCCGGCCGAGCCGGCTGCCAGCACGAATTGGCGCTCAGGCGAACTGTGCGCCTTGCCGAACGCCTCGGCGGAAGCCACGACGCGAGAAAGCGTATCGGCCTTGTGGTCGCCAAGGTACGCAATCAGCGGCATCACCGAGCACCGTTGATCGACCATTTCCGGATGGTCCGCCAACACATCCGCAAGCGCTGTATTAAGGACATTTGCATCTCGCGGAATCGAAAGCCACTTCGGGTTACCCTCGAACTGGCCGGCCGTGGCGAGGCGCACCATGTCGGCGGCCGAAGCGGTGCCCTTTACGCCATCGACCTGCCGCAGGTTGGCTCCCATGCGATCGAGTTCGATCAGCGTCGCGTAGTTGTTGCATTGCCCCGGCGGGGTGACGAGCATCACGACGAATTGATCGCTGGACAACCGATAATGGGCCTTGACGTAGGCATCGTCACGGTTGTAACGCGAGTCGGAGCGGAGCTCTGGTGCGCCGGGATCCAGATCTCCCGTCTTGAGTTCCTGGCTGATCCCTAAGGCCGAGACACCGATTGCGAACGACACCGCAATCGCGGCCTGCGCCCACTTGCTCGACGTGAAATGCAGCAGACACGCCCACACACGGGCCACCCAATCGCGGTCCTCGCCCGCTCGCTCCGCCTGAAGTCTGCGGGCAGCGGCCTGCTCGTCGACGCCGAGGTACGACAACAACACGGGAACCAGAATCAGCTTCGTGAATATCAGTACCGTCACACCGATACTGGTCGTCAACGCCAAATCGTGGATGACCGGAATGTCGATCACCATCAGCACGGCAAAACCGACCACGTTGGTCAGCAGCGCGGTAACACCCGCGAGAAAGAGCCGACGAAACGTGTAGCGGGCCGCCACGTAACGGTGTGTGCCCTGCGCGATATCCTGCATGATGCCGTTCATCTTCTGCGCGCCATGCGACAGGCCGATCGCGAAAATCAGAAATGGCACCAGAATCGAATACGGATCGAGCGCGTAACCGAGCAGCTCCATGAGCCCAAGCAGCCACACCACCGCCAGCGCTGATACACCGATCAACAACAGCGTGCTGCGCAGGTCCCGCGTAAATGCAAAGACGAACAATCCGGCGATAGCAGCCGAGATTCCGAAGAACATCATCACCTGGCTCAAGCCGTCGATCAGGTCCCCGACAATCTCGGCAAAACCTACAATGTGTACGCCGACCGAGGGACTTTCCAGCGACAGAACCTTGCGTTTCAATTCCCTCGAGAACGTCGCATAGTCGAGCGGCTTGCGCGTGTCGGGATTGGAATCCAGCAGCGGCACGACGATCATGCTCGATTTCAGGTCGTTCGCCACATAGCTGCCAACGACGCCCGCTCGCGCGATGTTGATCCTGAGCTGCCCCAGGCTCGCGGGCGAGCCATCGAAGTTGTTCGGCATGACGGGGCCGCCTCGGTACCCCTCTTCGGTGACCTCCGTCCAGCGTAGGCTGGTGGTCCACAGGCCGCGCATCGCAGAACGGTCCACCCCGGGGATCAGGTAGACCGTATCATTGACCTTTTGCAGAACCGCCAGGTAATCCTTATCGAAGATATTGCCGCGCTTGTTTTCCACGACAATACGCACCACGTTGCCAAGTCCGCGCAATGAGTCCTGATGTTCAAGATAGTTCTGAATGTACGGATGCCTGCTTGGAAGCATCTTCTCGAAACTTGTGTTCACCCGCAGATGAAGCGCGTGCCATCCGAGAAATAGTGTCGCAAAGACACACACAATCAGCAGTGCCGGACGATTGTTGAAGATAATGCGTTCCAGCCATATTCCGCTCGCGCGATCGAACTCATTAAGGTCGCGCACGACCGGCCTGGTGATGCTGTCGTTGGTATCGACCTTCATGACGAATCACTCACTCAATGGAGGTTGACAATCTGCGTGCCGCCGAGGCCCGTCAGTACAACCCGATTGCGGCCGGCAGGTGCGACGCCCGTGATGAGGTCCTGCCTCGGCACGGCGACGGAATGGAACGTATCTCCCTCGTCGCTGCTCATGATCAGATGGCCATCCTGAGCTGCCAACAGCAACCGGCCGTCGTCGAGCACGCATGCCCCCGTCAGGCTTGCATGGACGCCCGTGGACAGGCGCTGCCAGCTGACTCCGCCATCTCGCGAGCGATACGCGGAGCCGCCAAGGCCGTACGCGATGACGTACCCGCGGGAACCGACCACGCCCAGAAAGCTGCCGTTATAGCCAGTCGCGATTGCGATGAAACGTTCCTTGGGCCGGTCGAGCTTGAACAGCGTGCCTCGCTCCGACGCGAGATAAACATTGCCCCCCACGTCGCTGACAGCGGTGTAGTGAAGCATCTTGTCGTTGTCGACCTTCTCGATCCACGACGCCCAACTCTTTCCACCATCGTGCGTGCCGAGAATGGTTCCGAACGGCCCCACCGCCCACCCGGTCTGCGCGTTCTCGAACGACAGGTCGAGCATCGGCATCGTCGGACCGTTCTGGTAGTTGAGCGTGATCTCCTTCAACAACCGAGCGGCGACCGCGTCGCCGCTCGTCGCCTGCGCGGCAAAATGCGCCTTCAGCAGATCTGCCGCCGCGCGGCCGTCGAACTGCTTGACCCAGTGCTCACCGCCATCGGTCGTCGCGAGAATGACGCCGTCATGGCCCGACGCCCAACCCTGTCGGGACGACACGAAGCGGACGGCAACCAGATCCGACCCGACTGGACTCGCGACCTGGCGCCAGGTCCCACCGCCGTCATCGGACAGCACGATCAGGCCCCGCACCCCGACCGCCACGAGCCGCGATCCGGCCCGAGCGATTGCGCCGAGCTGCGTCGTGGCCGCGAAGCGCGTGGTTTGCGCAGACACATCCAGCGGATCCACGAACTTGCCGTCGGCCTGCATCGGTGCACCAGAGGCTACGCTGGACATGAGCACCAGCGAGACCAGCAAGCCCGCGCAATGCGACGCACGTCGGAACGAAACGATGCGGTGCCTCCGCCTGTCACGAGTTGCGCGGCACACTATTGAACTCCCCGGGTGGCCAGTGCATCGGCGGTAAAGTAGTTCGCCGGCAGTGGCCCACGCTTATGGAACCCTTCGCCCACGCCGAACGAACCCAATGCCCAGTTCTGTTTCACGAAATCGTAAATCAGCTGATTGTTGTTCATCGGCGCCGGCACGTCGTACGCCTGCCACACCGGGAACCACAGCACGCGCACCAGCTTGTCCGCATGATCAAACCCTTCATAGCCGACCATGTCCCAGCTATCTTCATCCAGGTAAAACACCTTCTTGCTGTCGACGTGACGCGCCCCCGCCTTGAGCGTCGCTTCGACGACCCAGACGCGGTGCAGTTCGTAGCGCAAGTTATCCGGATTGACGTGATTCTTTTGCAGCAACTGGTCGACCGGCGTATTCAGGTACTTGTAGACGTTGTACGGAATGTAGAGCTCCTTCTTGCCCACCAGCTTGAAGTCGAACCGATCCATCTTGCCGTCGAAACCGTTGGTCTCGTCCCACAGGAAGATCCCACTGTTCGACGTCACGACTGTGTCGTACGTGAACTCCGGTGCGAGCCGCACCCGGCGCTGGC
>NZ_JALQCK010000031.1:0-113218 GCF_030464835.1 Paraburkholderia sp. WS6 | reverse complement strand
GCACAGGGGCAACGCTAATAGACCACTAACAATTCAAGGAAAGGCCAACGCCCCAAGAACACGGACAAAAGCGCCGCGCAGGCAACCACCCCCCACCGAAGGCAAAGAAACTAAAACCGGCGCCGCCAGGCAATCCCCAGCCCGACCGGGCAAAAAACAAACCATACCCCGCCGAGCAGGCACACAACCCAATAGCGCCCCCACCCAATTTGTGCTTTACTTTTCGGCAGACCCATAAAAAAACAGCAAACCCGCAGCACCCTAATCGGACCCCACGAGCAGGCAGCTGAAGGCAGGAAAAAACAAAGGTCCGGTTTCACCCCATAAGGAGACAACTTCATGGCGATCAGCATCAGTCTGACGGTGAACGGCGCGCCCATCAGCGCCTCAATCGACCCCAACACCCTGCTTGTCCAGTTCCTGCGCGATCAACTTCGCCTAACAGGAACGCACGTCGGCTGCGACACCGCCCAGTGCGGCGCATGCACGGTCCACCTGAACGGCCGCGCAATCAAATCCTGCAACATCCTCGCGGTCCAGGCCGAAGGCGCAACCATCACCACCATCGAAGGACTCGCCAAAGATGGCGCCCTGCACCCGATGCAAGCCGCCTTCAAACACTGCCACGGCCTGCAGTGCGGTTTCTGTACGCCCGGCATGGTGATGAGCGCGGTCTCGCTCGTCGAGCGCCAACCCAATCTCACCGGCGACGACGTGCGCGCCCAGCTCGACGGCAATCTCTGCCGCTGTACGGGCTATCACAACATCGTCAAAGCAGTGCTCGAAGGCGCCGAAGGCATGAAGTCCGCCGGCACGGTCAACACCAACGCCGCGGCCACTGCGCCAGCCACCGCCTGAGGAGCCGACGATGAACGCACCCGACACCCACCTCATCGGTACTTCCGTCGAACGTAAGGAAGACTATCGTTTCCTCACCGGCAACGGTCAGTACACCGACGACATCGTCCTGCCGCAGCAAACCTATGCGGTATTCCTGCGCTCGCCGCACGCACACGCAAAAATCAACAGCATCGACACCACCGCCGCCAAACAGTCGCCCGGCGTCGTCGCGATCTTCACCGGCGCGGACATGGCCGCGGACAACGTCGGCGGACTACCGTGCGGCTGGCTGATTCACAGCACCGACGGCAAGCCGATGAACGAGCCGCCACATCCAATCATCGCGCACACGAAAGCGCGCCACGTCGGCGATCAGGTCGCGCTCGTCATCGCCGACTCGATCAATGCCGCGAAAGACGCCGCCGAACTGATCGAGGTCGATTACGACGTGCTGCCGGCCGTAGTCGATACCGCGCACGCGTCCGATCCGGGCCAGGCCGCGGTTCACGACGAAGTTCCGGACAACGTCTGCTACAACTGGGGCCACGGCGACAAAGCCGCGACCGACGCCGCCTTCGCGAAAGCCGCGCACGTCACCACGCTCGACATCGTCAACAACCGCCTGATCCCGAATGCGATCGAACCGCGCGCGGTCAACGCAAGCTACTCGGTGCAGGACGACAGCTACACGCTCTACGTCGCGAATCAGAATCCGCACGTGGAACGCCTGTTGATGGCCGCATTCGTGCTGTCGCTGCCGGAATCGAAACTGCGCGTCATCGCGCCGGATGTCGGCGGCGGCTTCGGGTCGAAGATTTTCCTGTACGCCGAAGATGTCGCGCTGACGTGGGCATCGAAGAAAATTCGCCGTCCGATCAAATGGACCGCCGAGCGCTCGGAAGCCTTCGTATCCGACGCGCACGGCCGCGATCACGTGACCAAAGCCGAACTGGCGATGGACGCCGACGGCAAGTTCCTCGCAATGCGCATCCACACGATCGCCAACATGGGCGCGTATCTGTCGACCTTCGCGTCGAGTGTGCCGACCATTCTGTACGCGACACTGCTCGCCGGCCAGTATGCGACGCCCGCCATCTACGCCGAAGTGAAAGCGGTCTTCACCAACACCGTCCCGGTCGACGCCTACCGCGGCGCCGGCCGTCCGGAAGCAACGTACGTGGTCGAGCGTCTGGTCGAAACCGCCGCACGTGAGATGAAGCTCGATCCGGCCGAAATCCGCCGTCGCAACTTCATCCGCGAGTTTCCGTACGCGACGCCGGTCGGCCTCACCTACGATACCGGCGACTACGACACCACGCTAAACCGTGCACTCGAACTCGCGGACGTGAAAGGCTTCGCCGCGCGCAAGCAGGAATCCGAAAAGAACGGCAAGCTGCGCGGCCTCGGCTACTCGTGCTACATCGAAGCCTGCGGTCTGGCGCCGTCGAATATCGCCGGGGCATTGGGCGCACGCGCCGGGCTCTTCGAAGTCGGCCAGATTCGCGTGCATCCGACAGGCTCGGTCACCGTGTTCACCGGCTCCCACAGCCATGGCCAGGGGCATGAGACAACCTTCGCGCAAGTGGTCGCGGACCGGCTCGGCATCGCGCTGGAAAGCGTGGAGATCGTTCACGGCGACACGGGCCGCATTCCGTTCGGCATGGGCACGTACGGTTCGCGCTCGATCGCGGTCGGCGGCTCGGCGATCATGAAGGCGCTCGACAAGATCGAAACCAAGGCGAAGAAAATCGCCGCGCATCTGCTGGAAGCCGCAGCAGAAGACATCGAGTTCAAGGACGGCGTGTTTCGCGTCGCGGGCACCGATCGCACCAAAGCATTCGCCGAGATATCGCTCGCCGCCTACGTGCCGCACAACTATCCGCTCAACGTGCTCGAACCGGGTCTTGAGGAAAGCGCGTTCTACGATCCGAGCAACTTCACATATCCGGCCGGCTCCTACATCTGCGAAATCGAGCTCGATCCGGAGACCGGCGTCTGCCGCATCCAGCAGTTCACCGCGGTCGACGATTTCGGCAACGTGATCAATCCGATGATAGTCGAAGGCCAGGTGCATGGCGGGCTCGCTCAGGGTATCGGGCAGGCGATGCTGGAGCGCTGCGTGTACGACAAGGAGAGCGGCCAGTTGCTGTCCGGCTCCTATATGGACTACGCGATGCCGCATGCGTCCGATCTGCCGAACTTCACCGTCGAAACCGCGAAGGGCACACCGTGCACGCACAATCCGCTCGGCGTGAAAGGCTGCGGCGAGGCGGGCGCGATCGGCTCGCCACCGGCGGTCATCAACGCGATCCTCGACGCGCTCGCGCCGCTCGGCGTGACCGACCTGCAAATGCCGGCGACGCCGCATCGCGTATGGTCTGCGATCCAGGCTGCCAAGCAACCCCACTAAGATCCTGAGCGGAGCATTCGACATGTATTCATTCGAGTATCAACGCGCGACGGATCCGAAAGCGGCCGCCGCAGCCATCGCCGCCGACAGTGAGGCAAAGTTCATCGCCGGCGGACAAAGCCTGTTGCCCACCATGCGTCTGCGGCTCGCGCAGCCGTCGCAACTGATCGACGTGACGCGAATTCCCGCGCTCAAATCGATCACCGTCGATGCCGGCAAGGCGACGATCGGCGCAGCCGTATGCCATGCGGACGTCGCGGATCACGGCGAGCTTCGGCGCGTGCTGCCGGCGCTCGCGGACCTCGCCGGGCACATCGGCGATCGCCAGGTGCGCGCGCTCGGCACCATCGGCGGTTCGCTCGCGAACAACGATCCGGCCGCCTGCTATCCGGCTGCTGCGATGGCCTTGGACGCGACCATCGTCACCGATCGGCGACGGATTTCGTCGAGCGATTTCTTCGTCGGCATGTATGAGACCGCGTTGGCGCCCGACGAGTTGATCGTGGCCGTCGAGTTTCCAGTGCCCGAGCGCGCGGCCTACGTGAAATTCGAGAATCCGGCGTCGCACTTTGCGCTGGTCGGCGTGTTCGTCGCGAAGTTCGCAAACGGTGTACGCGTTGCGGTGACAGGAGCGGCGTCTTCGGTATTTCGCGTGCCGGACCTGGAAAGCGCGTTATCGGCGAATTTCACACCCGAGGCCGCGCGAGCGGTAACCGTATCCGAAGCCGACCTGAACACCGACATGCACGCGAGCGCCGAATACCGCGCGCATCTGATTCCGGTGTTAGCCGGGCGAGCGGTGGTGAAGGCAAACGGTTAGCGATCCTTGCAGTTCGCGGCTGGCGCCTCGGCGGAGTGCGTCAGCCGTGTTCGATCACGCACGCGGTGTGGCTCGACGCTCGCGCTCATCCGCTCCGTTCCGCCGACGGTATGAGTGACACGAGCGAACGCGCCGTTTTGCTCTTCACCATGCAGAGTCAGGAGCACCATGCAGCCTGCTTCAATCGACGACACGCTTGCACAACTCGCCGCCCAAAACTACTTCGCCAGCCGCGAACTCGCGACCGCGTTGTATCTCGCCCTGCGCATGGAGCGGCCGTTGTTCGTCGAAGGCGAGCCAGGCGTCGGCAAGACCGAACTCGCCAAAGCCGCGGCGGGGATGCTCGGGACCTCGATGCTGCGGCTGCAATGCTACGAAGGACTCGACACCGCCAGCGCGCTCTATGAATGGGACTACCCGCGCCAGATCATGGCGCTGCGTCTGGCCGAAGCTGCCGGCGAGCGGCCCGGCAACGACACGCTCTATCGCAGCGAATTCCTGTTGAAGCGTCCGCTTCTGCAGGCGCTGATGCCCGACGAAAATCATCCGGGCGCGCGGCGTGTGCTGCTTATCGACGAGATCGACCGCGCCGACGAACCGTTCGAAGCGTTTCTGCTGGAGCTGCTGTCGGACTTCCAGGTATCGATTCCCGAATATGGCACGGTGCGCGCAGAGCAGCCGCCGCTCGTCGTGATGACGTCGAACCGCACGCGCGAAGTGCACGACGCGTTGAAACGCCGTTGCCTGTATCAATGGATCGGCTATCCCGAGCGCGATCGTGAACTGGAGATCGTCGCCGCGCGCGCGCCGCAGACGTCGGTTGAATTGCAACGGCGTGCGGTCGATTTCGTGCATCGACTGCGCGGCATGGATCTGTTCAAGGCGCCTGGTATCGCCGAAACGATCGACTGGTGCCGCGCTTTGGAAGCGTTGTCGGTAACGGAACTCGATCCGCAATCGGTGCAGAACACCCTGGGTGTGCTGCTCAAGTATCAGGACGATCTGGCGCGCATCGACGCCGCGCAGATCGCGCAATGCCTCGCGACTCCGGGATGACGGTGATGACCGCCTCCGCCGATACTTCGAGCGCGTCGGCCGCACCGATCGATACGCCCACGCTCGCCCACAACGTCGTCCACTTTGTGCGTGTGCTGCGCGGCGCGGGCTTGCCGATGTCGCCGGCGCAAGCGGTCGACGCACTCGCCGCGTTGCACTGGATCGACCTCGGCCGGCGCGACGATGTGCGCGCCGCGCTCGCCACGCTCCTCGTCTCCGCGCCAGACGAACGCGACCTCTTCAACGCCGCCTTCGATCTGTTCTGGCGCGACCCGGATTGGGAAGGCAAGCTGCGCGCGCTGCTGTTGCCGAAAGTCCGCGATGGGTTGCCGCCACCCAAACGCAACAACCGTCTCGCCGACGCGCTTGCCGTGCGCACGCCACCGTCGCCGCACAGCAAGGCGCCACAGGAGACCGAACAACACGAACTACGCGCGCACGTCACGTTCAGTGCTGATGAGCGGCTACGTCATCGCGATTTCGAGACGCTTTCCGCTGACGAATGGCGGACGTTGCGGCATCTGATCCGCGGCCAACGTCTGCCGCTTGCCACCGAACCGACGCGCCGCCTGAAGGCCGCGTCGCACGGCACGCATGCCGATTTGCGCGCGAGCGCACGGCAAGCGGTACGCGCCGGTGGCGACTGGACGGTGTGGAAGTATCGCGCGGTAGTGGAACGCAAACCGCCGCTCGTGTTGCTGCTGGATATCTCCGGCTCGATGAGCAGCTATCCGCGCGCGGTCCTGTACTTCTGCCACGCGCTTCTGCAATCGCGTGAGCGCCTGCAGGTGTTTCTTTTCGGCACCCGCCTGACCAACGCGACGCGCGCGCTGCGCGAGCGCGATCCCGACGTGGCGATCGCGATGCTCACCGATCAGGTGGTCGACTGGTCGGGTGGCACGCGGATCGGCGCGGCGCTTGCCGAATTCAACCGGCGCTGGGCACGTCGCGTGCTGACCGGCAGAGCCACGGTGCTGCTCGTCACCGACGGCCTGGATCACGAAGCGATCGACGTGCTCGACACCGAAATGGCCCGCCTGCGCCGCTTCGCACACCGTATCGTGTGGCTCAACCCGCTGCTGCGTTTCAGCGGTTTTTCACCGAAAGCGCGCGGCGTGCAGGCGATCCTGCCGTACGTCGACGCACATCGCCCGGTTCACAATCTGGACAGTCTGACGGCGTTCGGCCGCGACCTCGCGCAACTCACGCGCGCGCCTCGTTTGAGCGTCTGCGCCACGACAACTGCAGGAGCAACGCCATGGAATTAAATGAGACCCATATGCTGCCGGTTTCCCAGCAGCGCGCGTGGGATGCGCTAAACGATACCGAAATCCTGCGCGCGTGCATTCCCGGCTGCGAAAGCATCGACCCGGATGGCGAAAATGCGTATGCGGTGGTGTTGAGCGCTTCGGTCGGTCCGGTGAAGGCGCGCTTCAAAGGGCGTATGCTGCTGACCGACATCGAGGCGCCGAACAGCTACACCATCGTTTTCGAAGGTCAGGGTGGTGCGGCGGGCTTCGGCAAGGGCAATACGCGCGTCACGCTCGAACCCGAGGGCGACGCCGCGACGAAGCTCACGTACACGGCGACTGCACAGGTCGGCGGCAAGCTCGCCCAGATCGGTTCGCGGCTGGTCGACGGCGCAGCGCGTAAGCTCGCGGGCGAATTTTTCAAGCGCTTCGGCGCGCAGGTCGGTGGCGATGCTGACGGTACGACGGCTCCGGATGACGGCGTCACTGCAGTAACTGAAGCAGCGGCGCAAAATACGGAATCGGATGACGCTGCGGACACTGAGTCCGGCAGCGACGGAACCAAAAGGAAGAAATCATGGAGAGCGTGGATCTCGAAGTTCTGAAGTCCAGTGCACGTTGGCTGGAAGAGGGACATCGCGCGCTGCTGGTGACGGTGGTGAAGACGTGGGGCTCGTCGCCGCGTCCCGAGGGCGCGATGCTCGCGGTGCGTGACGATGGCCTCGTGGTGGGTTCGGTATCGGGCGGCTGCATCGAAGACGACCTGATCGACCGCGTGCGGCAAAGGGGTATTGAGCAGACACGCCCGGAGGCGGTGAAGTACGGCATTACCGCGGAAGAAGCGCATCGCTTCGGCCTGCCTTGCGGCGGCACGATCCAACTGGTGCTGGAGCCTTTGACGCCGCAAAGCGGCATTGCCGATCTGTGCCATGCGGTGGAGGACGGCCGTCTGGTGGCGCGTGAAGTCGACATGGTGACGGGCGCGGTACGGCTCGATGCGGCGCTGGCAACCGACGGCGTGCATTTCGACGGCGAGCGTTTGCTGACGATTCACGGCCCGCGTTACCGGATGCTGGTGATCGGTGCGGGGCAGTTGTCGCGCTATTTGTGCAACATCGCGGTTGGGCTCGACTATCAGGTCACCGTATGCGATCCGCGCGAGGAGTACACCGAAGAGTGGAGCATTCCCGGCACGAAGATCGTGCGGACGATGCCGGACGATACGGTGATCGACATGAAGCTCGACGAGCGGTGTGCGGTGATTGCACTGACGCATGATCCCAAGCTGGATGATCTCGCGCTGATGGAGGCGTTGAAGACGCCGGCTTTTTATGTGGGTGCTTTGGGGTCGAGAAGGAATAATCAGGCGCGGCGCGAGCGGTTGAAGGAGTTCGATCTGAACGATGCCGAGTTGGCCCGGCTGCATGGGCCGGTTGGGATTTATATTGGCAGCCGGACGCCGCCTGAGATTGCTGTTTCTATTCTTGCTGAGGTTACTGCGGCTAAGAATGGGGTTTCGTTGCCGACTTTGTTGCAGGTTGAGGGGGCTAAGGCCGCGCGGGAGATTGCGGCCTCTGGGGGTGGGGCTGCTTGTAGTGTTTAGTTGCTTTTTTTGCCTGCTCGGCGCTTTTTGTCAGTGTTCTTAGGGTGTTGGCCTTTCCTTGAATTGTTAGTGGTCTATTAGCGTTGCCCCTGTGCGGGGCGGCACCTACTTCTCTTTGCCGGCTGCAAAGAGAAGTAGGCAAGAGAAAGCAGCTCAAACCGCTACTGCTAAGTGGGCACCGTGGCTCGCACAGGGTAGTGGTGCATCTGGAATCCGTGTTCTCGCACATTCCGCGTTAGTGACAAAGGACTCATCAGCTCCCACTCCGCACTACGTGCGTCGCGGACGGGTCTGCATGGGAAACCACCGGCTTCGGTTGAGCGCGGTCGGAGCCATCGGCTTCGCCTCGGCGACGCGCTCCTGCACGTCGCCGGGAACCCCGCCTCAATGATATGTCGCGTACCGCAATCACCGTCCTGGTCACGATCACAGTCGCGGCTGCGATGGGCGGTTGCAGTTGCCGCTCCAATCGCAATCGCGGTGGTGGCGGCGGTGCAATGATGAGCCACGGTCGGTGGCGAGGCGTGAGCGTCACAACGTAGGGGGTGGTTTGAAGAAGTACTCGTCGGCGCGCGCAGCGCCGCCGGAAGTATGACGCCCTTGTCACAAGCGCATGCAGGTGCACGAACCCAGATTCCAGATGCACCACTACCCGCAGCAGACCACGGTGCCCACTTAGCAGTAGCGGTTTGAGCCGCTTTCTTTTGCCTACTTTTCTTTGCGGCATGCAAAGAGAAGTAGGTGCCGCCCCGCACAGGGGCAACGCTAATAGACCACTAACAATTCAAGGAAAGGCCAACGCCCCAAGAACACGGACAAAAGCGCCGCGCAGGCAAGGAAAAAACCCAACTCACATTAACCCACAAACCACAGCGGCAACCACCGAGCCGCCAATCAGCACGACACCCACCACGCGCCGCTTATTCAACTCAGTCCACAGCAAGACACCGGTCAGAGAAAGCAAAATCATCCCCCCCGCAATCGTATCGATCAACAAAACCCACCCAACACTCAACCCCACACCACGATGCAAATTATTCATCGTAGTAAGAAACGAATTCTGCGTGCGTTTCACCGCCACAAACCCATTCCCAACCCAATACTCAGCCTGCACATTCTGAGCAGGCCCAAAAATCCCGACTTGCCAGAACTCCGGCTGCATCGTGCTGCGATCGCCCCACGCCACCGGATGCGCCGGCTCGCGTTTCACCCGCCCCGGCTTGCCGTCGATCTTCAACTCTCCCTTGAGCCACTTCGCCATCTCCATCGGCGAACCCAGTTTCTTCTGCGGTACGGGAATCTGCATCTCCTCGACCTGCGGCTCACCGGACGACACCTTCAACGGTCCGCCCCGATGATTCAGCAGAAAACCCGTCGCGCCGAACATCAGCCCCAACACCGCGCCCCACAGGCCAACCCAGCCGTGCACCTTGCGCAACCACTTGATGAAATTCGCCCGCCGCGAACGCTGGCGCCGCGCCGCCTGCTCGGCGTCGTCCATCAGAGGATGGCCGCGCTCCGGCCTATGTGCCGTGTATTGCGTGCCGCCACCAGCAGCAGGTTTCATATCGATCGAATCAGGCGCGTTCACATCCATGCTCCAGGCGCAGCAAGTTAAACCCTCGCCGACGGGCGGCGACGAAGCGCTCGCTCTCACCAGCGGTAAAGGAAAGTTCGAGAAGAAAGGCCAGACAGACCCGGCTTGCGGTCCAGGCCGTCCGGCTGAGAGGCTGGCTGGCAGTCACAGAGGAGGAGAAATGTGACAGAAAGCTGGCGGCGCCTTTCAATTGAGAATGGATATCATTACACAATTAGGGCATTTGCTCAATCGCAATGCTTGGTATCCGCTTGACATCCAGGCGGCGCAAACCGACTCTAGCTGGCGATCCTGTCAACGTTGCCGTTCCGGATACCTGCCAGCCATGCGCCTCACCTCTTTGGTCTGTCTTGCCTCTCTCGGCTGGCTTGCCGGTGTTCATGGCGCGAGCGCGAGCATCGCGGCCAAACTGGACGATCCCTATACCAACGAAGGTGAAACGCAGACCTTCACCGTCAACGCCGACGGCTCCTTCTCGAAGCTCGATTCGATGACGCTGCGCGTGAACAACGAAGCAGGCGTCGCGCGAGTGGCGCAGCAATACGTCTGGTTCAACCGCAATATGGCGGACGTGCAGATCATCGAGGCCTACACGACCACCGCCGACGGCGTGCGTCACGACGTGCAGCCCGAGCAGATCCGCGACGTGCAGGAAGCCCGCTCGTTCGACGCACCGATGTTTCAGGACATCCAGGAAAAGGTGATCGTGTTCCCCGCTGTCGAACCCGGCGCGCGCGTGCACCTCACCTATCGCAAGACGCAAAAGCAGCCGATCGAGCCGGGCGAATTCAGCGACTTCACGCCGCCCGATCTCGCGCCGACCCACAACTTTCACCTCATCTACGACCTGCCCGCCGGCAAGCCGCTTTATGCCGATGCACGCGGCTTCACCGCGCTTCAACCGGTTACGCGCGACGGCCGCACACGCTACGAATACCGTTACGACAAGGCGCATTTCAGCCGGCTGGAGCGCGGCTCGATCGCGTACGTGTCGTACGGCGACCGGCTAATGGTCTCGACCTTTCCGGACTACGCCGCTTTCGCCGCGAGTTACAGGGCGTCCGCCGCCGACCCGAGCGCGCGCGACTCAGCCGTCACGCGCCTTGCGCAAAACCTCACCACACGCGACCACACCCCGCACGACAAGGCCAAAACGCTGTACGACTGGGTGCGCCGGAACGTCCGCTATGTAGCGATCTATGTTGGGCGCGACTCGGTGGTGCCGCACAGTGCAAGCGCGATCCTCGCGAACCGTTATGGCGACTGCAAGGATCACGTGGCGCTGTACGGCGCGATGCTCGACGCCGTCGGCGTTCGCAACGAGCCGGCCCTGATCAGCAGCGGCTCGATCTATACGCTGCCCAGCGTGCCGGGCTACGGCGTCATCAATCACGTAATCACCTGGCTGCCGGATTTGCAGCAATACGCGGACTCGACCGCATCGAATGTCGAATTCGGCTTTTTGCCGTCGTCCGATATGAACCGGCCTACCGTCCTCGTCAATCAGGGGGTGGTCGCGCAAACGCCGGCCTCCGAGCTGATAACGCGCAGCACCGACCTGTCGATCAAGGTCGAACCGGATGGCTCGGCGAGTTTCACCTATCGGCTGGAAGCATCGGGCGCCACAGCCGAACAGGCGCGCGCGATGTTGCGCACGCAGACGCCCGCGCAACGTGAGGACTCGATCCAGGCGGAACTGCGCAGCGCCAACCTGCGCGGCACCGCGACGCTGACCACCAGCGACCTCAGCGTTGGCGACGGCCCGCTGACGATCACGATGAAAGGCACGCTCGAAAGTCTGGTGGTGCCGGGCGCCGCGGCATCGATTCCGGCGCTGACCAGTCTGGCCGGCGGCTTCGAGGCGGGCACCCGCTACTGGCTCGGCGAACGGCAGCGCACGCAGCCATTCATCTGCCACAACCTGGCGCTGCACGAACGCGCGCGCATTACATTGCCTGCGAATTTTCACGTGCTCGAGATGCCGGAAGCGAAGCGAACCCAGGACCGCTTCGTCGATTTCCAGTCGCAGTACACGTTCGATCCGCTCAGCAACGTGGTGACGATGACGCGCGACGGCGCCACCCATTTCGATAGCGAAGTTTGCACGCCCGACGACTTCGCGCAGATGCGTCCCGCGATCGAAGCGATCGGGCGCGACGTACGCGCCGAAGTAATCGTCAAATCGACGCTGGTGGAATCGTCGAGCGTGGCGTCGCAGGCGCCGTAGAACAGCTACCGCTCAAACCGGCCAGAGCGGCCCTTCCTCCATCGCGCCGAGCTGCTCGCGCAGTTCGAGGATGCGGTCTTCCCAATAGCGCTGCGTGTTGAACCACGGAAACGCCGCCGGAAACGCCGGGTCGTCCCAACGGCGCGCGAGCCACGCCTGGTAGTGAATCAGCCGCAACGTACGCAACGCTTCGACGAGATACAGTTCGCGCGGCTCGAAATCGCAGAAGTCTTCGTAACCGGCGAGCAGATCAGCCAGCGCACGCGAAGCCTCGACGCGATCGCCGGGCAACAGCAGCCATAAATCCTGCACTGCCGGACCCATGCGGCTATCGTCGAAGTCGACGAAATGCGGACCCGCGTCGGTCCACAACACATTGCTCGGATGACAATCGCCGTGCATTCGCAGCATGCGAATATCGCCGGCACGCTCGAAGGCGCGCTCGACGCCTTCAAGCGCGAGATTCACCACGGTCTGCCAGGCGGTGCGTACATCGTCAGGCACAAAGTCGTGCGACAGCAGGAAGTCGCGCGGCTCGTAGCCGAACGTGTTGATGTCGAGCGTAGGGCGTTCGGTGTAGTTCTGCGTCTGTCCAACCGCATGGATGCGACCGATGAAACGCCCCAGCCATTCGAGCGTATCGCGCCGGTCCAGATCGGGCGCACGGCCGCCGCGGCGTTCGAAGATCGAGAAACGGAAACCGTCGAAGGTATGCAGCGTGCGGCCTTCGAAAACACGCGCGGGCACGGCCGGAATCTCACGCGCGGCGAGATCGGCGACAAAGGCGTGTTCTTCGAGAATGGCGGCGTCGGTCCAACGCTCGGGACGATAGAACTTGGCGACCACGGGCGGCCCGTCTTCCACGCCGACCTGGTACACGCGGTTCTCGTAGCTGTTGAGCGGCAGCATGCGGCCGTCGGTGTACACACCGACGCTGCTGAGCACGCTGTCGAGCGCGTCGAGCACGATTTCCGGCTTGAGCCGGGCGAAAGGTACGGCGCTATCGGCGCCGTCCTGTGGGTCGAAATTGTCGTCGTTCATGTCCGCATTGTGCGCCGCGCCGCCGTCAAAGACGAGGACGTCGGCTCACCTTGCGGCTTACAGCCACCTGCAACCACCATGAATCGGACTCAAACCAGCTTCAATGCACCTGTGCGCTAGACGGGCGAACCTGCTCGCCCGTATCGATCAGATCTTCAAGGAAAAAGGGTTCAGTATTGAGATGCTCCGATGTGCCGGGTTCGCCGGCATACCAGGCCACCATAGCCATGTCGCCGAGAATGCGCATGACAATCCCGCGTGCGCCCTGCGGCACCGCGATATGCACCGATCGGACAATGGAACCGATTTGCATGATGTTTCCCCGTTTCTCCCATAGCCGGCTTTATGGTTTCCGCGCCGGTCAAGGTGATGATAAAAGCGCCGCTTCGCCGATAACGTTGCGTACGCACCCAATCTGCTGCGCGTAAGACGCGTGAGAGGTTCGAGTCATTGTTCCCGTTTTGCGGGGCCATGGAAAGCGCGAACTCGGGGCTCTTCACCCGTCGTTTCGCCCTATTCCCATTACAGCGCGCCGGGCCGATGATCTGGGCGTAAAGCGTCGTAACGAGATCATCATAAACCCAGCCGGGGCGATATATCAAAATCATGCCGTCAGCGCGAAAGGAGCGTATTCAGGTCCGCTGACCTCGCGGCGCGCGCACCCGTTCAGTCTCTCCAGCGTATCCTTGGCCTCTTCGAGTACTTTGCGCACCCAAAGGAGATTTTTTCGTGACCGCATCGCCGGATTCCCACCGGACTGCTGCTTCGGCTGTTCCTGTTTCGTCTGCTTCTTTCACTTCCGCTGCTGTGCCTGCCGTCCCTGACATTCCCTATCTCGAACGCGGCACGCATGCCTATTGGCGCGCCAGCATCGCACTACTGTTCGCGGGTTACGCCACCTTCTCACTGCTGTATTGCGTACAGCCATTGCTGCCTGCATTATCTACGGCGTTCAACGTAACGCCGGCACAAAGCAGCTTGTCGCTGTCACTGACGACAGCCGCGCTCGCGCTCGCCATATTTATCGCCGGTTTCGTCTCGGAAGGCTGGAGCCGTCACAAGCTGATGACGGCATCGCTCACGCTGTCGGCGCTGCTGACGATCGGCGTGTCGATCGCGCCGCACTGGCATCAATTGCTCGTGTTGCGCACGCTCGAGGGCCTCGCGCTCGGTGGCGTGCCCGCCGTCGCGATGGCGTACCTCGCGGAAGAAGTACACCCGGATGGACTCGGTCTGGCGATGGGGCTGTATGTCGGTGGCACAGCGATCGGCGGGATGGCTGGGCGTGTGATCACCGGCGTGGTCGCGGATCTGTTTTCGTGGCGCGTGGCAATCGGTACGATCGGCGTACTCGGCATTTTGTCGATGCTCGCGTTTCGCGCTTTGCTGCCGCCGTCGCACCATTTCGTACCGCGTCGCGGGCTCGGCTTTTCCCATCACCGCACCGCCCTGCTCAAACAATTCACGCGACCCGGCTTGCCGTTGCTGTTTCTGCTCGGCTTCGTGCTGATGGGCAGCTTCGTCACGCTCTACAACTACATCGGTTACCGGCTGCTCGCGCCGCCGTATCTGCTGAGTCAGACGGAGATCGGTGCGATTTTCGTCGTCTATCTGACGGGCGTGGTTGCCTCGCCGTGGTCGGGCCGCATGGCCGACACCTTCGGCCGGGCGCGCGTGCTGACCGCCAGCTTGCTGCTGATGGCATGTGGACTCGTGCTCACGATGCTGCATCCGCTGGCAGCCATTGCGACCGGCATTGCTTTCGTGACGTTCGGCTTTTTCGCCGGACACTCGGTGGCGAGCGGCTGGGTCGGACGCCTCGCCAAGGAAGCCAAAGGCCAGGCGGCCGCGCTGTATCTGCTCGCGTATTACATCGGTTCGAGCGTGGTCGGTTCTTATGGCGGGCGCGTATGGGCAAGTGATGGCTGGAACGGTGTCGCCGGACTGGTCGGCGTGCTGCTTGTCGTAGGCCTCGTTGCGGCCACGCGCCTGCGTCAACGCGAACGGATCACGGTATGAGGGAACGCTGCTAATCGGCTTTGGGGAAACATGGCCTGGACGCAGCGTGAAACGTGGCCTGCATGGGGTGTACCCCAGTCAGGCGAGAACTATCCGCAGCGCATCGAACAAGCCTGGAAAGTAAGGCCTGTGTAAGCAAACACTTCACTTTTTACGGGGTTTTTGCTGCAACGCGCCAATCGCGGCGGCCCTTGCGGTACTGGGTTCAGCAGTCTGCGAAGACGCGCTGCAGCGCCGCAAGACGTTGTTATGTTGATCTAACCGTCGCCTATACTCGAATCGACCGTTGGCAGTGCATGACTCCAGAAATCGAGCCGCTGCCCGCGTTGGAATTACATAAGGAGACGGGTATGACGACCTACTTCACGATTGGCGATTTAATCCTGGTCATTCCGATGGCGCTGGCCGGTGCCCTGTTTGTCGGCGCGCTCCCCTGCAAGACGGAATTTCGGCACAACGCGTTACGCGTGCTTGGCGCGCTAATCGGCGTGGTGTTCGCGGTCGTGCTGGTCGAAGGCTTGCCTGCGCTAGTGTAACGGGGTCCGGCGAAGGCGGTCTGTGCGCTTCGCCGATGGTTCGGTCGACTGAACGCAGTCGCTTCGGCCATTGCGCGGGAAGCGTGTGCGCTTGAACTGCGTTGAAAAAAAGCCGCCTCACGGGCGGCTTTCTTCGTTTCTAAGGCGTGTCTCTAACTACGACCTGAAACGCCACGGGATCAGATCGCCTGATCCGTCGACGGTTTTTCCCACAGGTTAATGCCGCCTTCGGTCGCGTAGCGATCGATCTCCGCCAGCTCCTCCTTCGAGAACGCGAGGTTCTTCAGCGCGCCAACGTTCTCACGCACCTGTTCCGCGCGGCTTGCACCGATCAGCACCGACGTGACGCGCGGATCGCGCAGCGCCCAGGCGAGCGCCATCTGCGCGAGGCTTTGTCCGCGACGCTGCGCGATGTCGCTGAGCTTGCGCACGTGCTCGATGTTTTGCGGGCTCAAATGCTCCTGCTTCAACGAACCGCCGCCCGGCTTGTTGACGCGCGCGTCTTCCGGCACGCCGTTCAGATATTTGCCGGTGAGCAAGCCCTGCGCGAGCGGCGTGAACGCGATGGCGCCCGCGCCGACTTTCTCGAGCGTGTCCAGCAATTCCTGTTCGATCCAGCGGTTGAGCATGTTGTACGCCGGCTGATGAATCAGGAGCGGCACCTTGTACTCAGCGAGCAGCTTCGCCATTTCGAGCGTCTTGGTGGCCGAGTATGACGAAATCCCGATGTATAGTGCCTTGCCCTGCTGCACCGCGGTCGCCAATGCACCGGCGGTTTCTTCGAGCGGCGTATCGGCATCGAAACGATGCGAATAGAAGATATCGACGTAATCGAGGCCCATGCGCTGCAGGCTCTGATCGAGACTCGCGAGTACGTATTTACGCGAGCCACCGCCTTGCCCGTACGGACCCGGCCACATGTCCCAACCTGCCTTCGACGAAATCAGCAGTTCGTCGCGATACGGCTTGAAGTCATCCTTGAAAAGCCGACCGAAATTGGTTTCGGCGCTGCCGTACGGAGGGCCGTAGTTGTTGGCGAGGTCGAAGTGCGTGATGCCCAGATCGAAGGCCGTGCGCAGAATGTCGCGCTGCGTGGAGATCGGCGTGGTATCGCCGAAGTTGTGCCACAGGCCCAGCGACAGCGCCGGCAGTTTGAGACCTGACTTGCCGCAGACGCGGTATTGCATGTCCGAATAGCGTTCTGAAGCTGCTTCGTAAGCCATTGCTAGTGTCCTTGATGTTGAAGTCGCCCGGCGATCACGGGCGTGAGGAAATCACATGCTGCGGGAGGCGTGCAGGTTTTATATTCAGGTATGGGTGAGGCCAGACCGCTATGGTAGCCAATCGCCGTGATGCGTGCAGGCGCCCACTATGCGGGATGGACGGCGGCTTGCGGCTCCCCTACACTTTGGCCGATCAAAGCTTAGCGGAGGGATGGATTCATGACGAAAGCGATTTCAATCGCGCTGATTGTCGGCGGTATCGTGTTGTTGTATTTCGGCGGGCAGGCGTTCAACTCGGTCAGCAGCGAAGTGTCCCGCGTGTTCACCGGATCTCCGACCAACAAGGCGATCATGCTGATTGTGGGCGGCGTTATCGCGACGATTGCCGGCCTGACCGGGGTGGCTATTTCCGGACGCAAGCGGTAGAGCGTTCATTGCCTGCGCGGCGCGGGACCAACGGACATCCGCGCCGCGCAAGGCAAAAAACCTAAAAGGCAATTTCGGGCTTGGCCGCCGAGCGAGATCCCGGCAGGGGCACATTGCTCGCCCCGTGATAGGTGAACACCAAAGAAAATTTCACCTGATCGCTGAGATTCTTGCCAGCCGAATGCAGTGTGTTGCAATGAAAGAACACCACGTCGCCGGCCTTGAGTTCCGGCGAAACCGCGGTGCGAATCAACGCCTGATTCTCTTCCAGATCGGAGCGGAAAAACTTCGCCTCGTCGAAGCGGTCGGACGTGAAGACTGCGCTGTGCGATTTCGGAACCAACCACAACGCGCCGTTATCTACCGTCTCCGACCCGACCGCAAGCCACACCGACACCAGGTCGTCACGCTCGAACGACCAATACCTCACGTCACGATGCCAGCCGGTCAAGCTGCCATAGGCAGGGTGCTTGGTCATCATGCAATTGTGATGCGCCCGCGATAGGCGCGGCTCCTCACCGAAGTACAACTCCATCCAGCCGCGAATTTCCGGCGCGGTCGCCCATTGCGCAAAATGCGGATGGCGCCCGTACGCATCCAGCAGGCGGCGAACCGTATGTCCGCCCGGCGCGTGTTTGGATTCCGGTGCGCCCGGATACCGCAGATCCGCTTCGAACTCGATCGGCGCCGCCGCTTCCTGCAACTGGCGCTCCGCAATCTGCTTCAGTTCAGCGCAACGCTCGGGCGAAACCAGTCCCGGCACGACGACAAATCCCTGCTCCCGCAACGTTTGAATCTGCTCTTTCTTCGAGTGAAGTGACATGGTGTTCCGTTACTTTCGACTGACTGATGCTCGATTGTAAAACGGGCGCGATCGGACCGTGCGCTGTTTCACCTGTCGGGAAGCCATGACCTTACGCACTACTTTCACGCGAATGGGCGGTTTGCATGGCACGCTGTCAGGGCACGCACGCACGAAAATCGATCGCAAAGGGCGCGACCGCGCAAACACGCACGTCGCGTTCACCCCGTAAAAACCCGTATTCGCAGGGTAAAAACCGACTTTCTGACGTCATGAATCGCGTGTAGCCTGCACAAATGTTGATCGTTCCTCCCGCACTTTTACGGCACGCACAGGCCGCCAGGGCCGACTCCGCCGTCCTCCGTGTCCTTTCCAGTCGAATTCCGGGCTTTCGCGCCGTCCATCGCGACACCGCCGTTGGCACATTTGCTGCTCCTTCTGGCGCACACTCCGTCGCGCGACACGTTGCCTACTTGTGAAGCCATGCATACTCTTCTGAGCACCCGTCTTACCCGCGCCGCATTGAAAGCGGCGCGTCCGGCGCGCCGCCATGTCGTGCGTGCACTGCGTCACCATGCCACCCGCACTCGCGCCTTAGGCGAACAATGGCGCGAAGCCAAAGCGGTCGACGGCATTCGCACGTGGTTCCACACCTTCTTCTCCGCACTGCGCCTGCAAGGCAGTTCGCGCCGCTTTTCGCTGCGCACGCTGCTGCGCAAACCGACGCCGCTGCGTCTCACCGCCACGCGCAATGCGCCAGTCGTCGCCCCGCAAAGTACGAGCCGCCGCCCGCGCCGGATGTCGACGAGTGGTAGCACCGGCTGGTTTGCGTTCGCGTTTGCGAGCCGCTGAATCAGCAGATGAATGAGCCGTTGAGCGAGGCGCCAATTCAGCCTCGAATGGCCCCACGTCCGCATTCCAGCTACAGCGAGCACATCCCGTTGCGGCGTTGACGCCGTCATCGCCCCACCGTACAGCGTATTCGAAGGCAATAAAAAAACCCCGCCCGGCTTTGCGCCGGCGGGGTTTTTTGCTGAAGCGGACTGCGTGCGCTTATTCGGCGAGCGCGACAACCGGTTCGGTGCCTGCTGCTTCGGCGAGCACCAGAGCCTTATCCGTGGCTTCCCACGTGAATTCCGGCTCTTCGCGGCCGAAGTGACCGTAAGCCGCGCTCTTCTCGTAGATCGGGCGCAGCAGGTCGAGCATCTGGATGATGCCCTTCGGACGCAGGTCGAAATGCTCCAGCACCAGACGCGTGATCGTTGCATCCGACACGCGGCCCGTGCCGAACGTGTTGACCATGACCGACGTCGGCTGGGCAACGCCGATCGCGTACGACACCTGAATCAGGCAGCGCGACGCCAAACCAGCCGCCACGATGTTCTTCGCGACATAACGGCCGGCATAAGCCGCCGAACGGTCGACCTTCGACGGATCCTTGCCCGAGAACGCACCGCCGCCGTGCGGAGCCGCGCCGCCGTACGTATCGACGATGATCTTGCGGCCCGTCAGACCGCAATCGCCTTGCGGGCCGCCAATCACGAACCGGCCGGTCGGGTTCACCAGGAACTTGATGTCGCCCTTGATCAGGTCAGCCGGCAGCGTCGGCTTGATGACTTCTTCGATCACGGCTTCTCGCAGCGTGGCCAGATCGATGTCCGGCGAGTGTTGCGTGGACAGAACGACCGTGTCGATCGCATGCGGCTTGCCGTCGACATAACGCACGGTAACCTGCGACTTCGCATCCGGACGCAGCCAGGGCAGACGGCCGTCGCGGCGCAAATTCGCCTGACGCTCCACCAGACGGTGCGACAGGTGGATCGGCAGCGGCATCAGTTCCGGCGTTTCTTCACACGCATAACCGAACATCAGGCCCTGGTCGCCGGCGCCTTGATCGAGGTTGTTGTCGTGCGCGCGGTCCACGCCCTGGGCGATGTCCGGCGATTGCTTGTCGTAAGCCACCAGCACCGCGCAGCCGCGGTAGTCGATACCATAATCGGTGTTGTCGTAGCCGATGCGCTTGATCGTGTTGCGCGCGACCTGGATGTAATCGACGTTCGCGGTGGTGGTGATTTCACCGGCCAGCACGACGAGACCCGTGTTGCACAGCGTTTCGGCTGCGACACGCGAGTACTTGTCCTGGGTCAGGATGGCGTCGAGGATTGCGTCCGAGATCTGGTCCGCGACTTTGTCGGGATGGCCTTCGGAGACGGATTCGGAGGTGAAGAGATAGTCGTTTGCCACGTTGCAGACTCCTGTTGTGTGGTTACGGTTGAGTTTCACGTAGCCAGCTTCGGGAGCCTTGAAGCGGCGACGCTTTAGCGGATTACCTTACCGGCAGGGGGCCTATCCCATGGATCGCACCCGCCAGCTTCGCCCCGCAAGTTGTCTATTAACTCGGCGAAGCCATTATTATAGCGACTTCCTTCGATTGTCACAGAGTGATCACCCGTGGTGTATTTCGACCCGTCTTCAGGTTTCTTGAGCAAAGCGTCGCTCGACGCCCTACACGGAGGGGAGGCATGCTAAGTCGTGTTGGTGCCTACCTGGCCATTGGACTGCTGAAATTTCTGGCGTTATTGCCGTACGGTTTCGTTGCGCGACTGGGCGACGGGCTGGGCTGGCTGCTTTATCAGATCCCCAGCAACCGTAAGCGCATCGTCCACATCAATCTGAGCTTGTGTTTCCCGGAGTGGAGCGCCGAGCATCGCGAAGAGATCGCGCAGAAACACTTCCGCCACGCGATCCGCAGCTATGTCGAACGCAGCGTTCAGTGGTTCGGGTCCGCAAAGAAGCTGGAGAAGCTCGTGCAGGTGGATAGCGAGATCGATCTGCTGGACCCCGACATGCCGCCCACCCTGTTGCTCGGCGCGCATTTCGTCGGCATTGAGGCGGGCTCCGTGTTCATCAATCACGCGCTGCGCCGGCAGTGTGGCGCGCTCTACCAGCCGATGTCCAACAAGGTGCTCGACGACGTGGCGATCGCCGCGCGCGGCCGCTTCGGCGCAGACATGGCAAGCCGCGCCGACAGTGCGCGCATCGTTCTGCGCTGGTTGCGCGACCGCAAGCCGGTCATGCTCGGCGCCGATATGGACTACGGCGCACGCAATTCGACGTTCGTGCCATTCTTTGGCGTACCGACCTGCACGCTGACGGCCGTCGGGCGGCTCGCCGGGGTCGGCCATGCGCAAGTCGTACCGTTCATCGGCGAGGTGCTGCCGAACTACAAGGGCTACCGGCTGAAGGTCTTCAAGCCTTGGGACAACTATCCCACCGGCGACGACGACGCCGACGCGCGCCGCATGAACGCCTTCCTCGAAGAGCAGATTCCGCTGATCCCCGAGCAGTACTACTGGGTGCACAAGCGCTTCAAGACCCGGCCGCCGGGCGAGCCGAGCGTCTACTGAGCGGCCTTCGAAAAAAGCGCCCGAACGCTTAAATAAAACGGCGTTCGGCCGCACCTGCGGGCGCGTCACTTACAATAGCGCGATGAAACTGAAATTCACCAAAATGCACGGCGCGGGTAACGACTTCGTCGTGCTAGACGGCTACACCCAACCGGTCAATCTGACGCCGGTGCAGGTGCGCGCGCTCGCGGACCGGCATTTCGGCGTCGGCGCCGACCAGTTGCTGCTGGTCGAGAAGCCCACCGTGGACGGCGTCGATTTCAGATATCGCATCTTCAATTGCGACGGCGGCGAGGTCGAGCATTGCGGCAATGGCGCGCGCTGCTTCGTCAAGTTCGTGCGCGACAACGGCCTGACCGACAAGCGCAGCGTGCGCGTGCAAGTGCAGAACGGCACCATCCTGCTGACCATGCAGGAAAACGGCGAGGTGCTGGTGGACATGGGTGCCCCCGTGTTCGAACCGGAGCGCGTACCGTTCGCCACCAAAGGCCTCGAAGGCCGCCGCGAGGGTGCGGACACGCTCTGGCCGCTCGACGTGAACGGCGTGACGCGCTGGATTTCGGTGGTGTCGATGGGCAATCCACACGCGGTGCAAGTGGTCGACGATGTTGAAGATTTTCCGGTCCTCGTCGAGGGTCCGGTGATCGAACGGCATGCACGTTTCCCGCAGCGAGTGAACGCGGGTTTCATGCAGATCGTCGGCCGTAGCGAGATCAAGCTGCGGGTCTACGAACGCGGCGCCGGCGAAACGCTGGCGTGCGGCACGGGCGCGTGCGCGGCAGTCGCTGCCGGCATTCGCCGCGGGCTGCTGGACGCGCCGGTGCAGGTGCACACGCACGGCGGCAAGCTGACCATCACGTGGGACAGCACGCAAGACGGCGCGCCGCTGCTGATGGCCGGCCCCGCAGCAACCGTTTTTGAAGGCGAGATCGAACTGGCCGATTGACCCGCGCCAGCGCACTACCCGATTCAGCGGCCGAGCGATCGGCCCAGGAAGTACCAGACACGTGGCCTCGAACAGGCCTATGAAGAAGCCGATGAAAGGCCGGACGAAACAGCGCTTTCACCGGCCGACCGAACTCATGACCGATGCGCCGCCCGAAGGCGTCGTCCCGTAGTCCTTTAGCCGAAACCATGAACGATCGCGAAGTCGCCGAATATCTGCTCGCCAACCCCGAATTCTTCGCCGAACACGCGGAAATGCTCGCGACCATCCGGCTTGCGAACCCGCACGGCAAAGCCGCGGTGTCGCTGCAGGAGCGGCAGATGGAAATGCTGCGCGACAAGAACAAGCATCTCGAACGGCGTCTGGCCGAACTGCTGCGCTACGGTCACGAAAACGACAGCATCGCCTCGAAATTCAATCGCTGGACCATCCGCGTGATGGCCGAGCGCGATCCGTACGCCTTGCCGCGCACGATCTCCAACGGCTTGCGCGATATTTTCGACGTGCCGCAAGCCGCACTGCGCGTGTGGGATGTCTCCGAGCCGTATGCGCAGGCTGAGTTCGCGCGCCATGTCGGCGAGGAAGTGCGAATCTTCGCGAATAGCCTCACCACGCCGTACTGTGGCGCGAACACCGGCTTCGAAGCGGCGCAGTGGCTGGTGCCGGCGGTGTCGGCGGTGAGCGACGACGGGTCCGCAGGCGGTACAGGCGAGTCCGCGCACGCCACTGAGTCGATTGCGCTGCTTGCACTGCGCGACCCCGAAGGCAAGGAAGAAGCGTCCACCTTCGGCCTGCTGGTTATGGGTTCGGCCGACGCCCGCCGCTTCCACGACGGCATGGCGACCGATTTCCTGACGCAGATCGGCGCGTTGGCAAGCGCGGCGCTGAGCCGTCTGCTGCCGCGCTAAAGCCGCTGGTCCGCCGATCCCGCCAAAGGCCATCGTGACCGAAGCCGACCCGATCGCCGCCTATCTGTCGAATCTCGAACATGAGCGGCGACTGTCGGCGCATACGCTGCGCGGCTACACGCACGAACTCGAAGAGCTCAAGCTGCTGGCCAAAGGCCGGCCGCTCGAAAGCCTCACCGCTGTCGATATTCGCGGCGCGGTTTCACGGGCGCATGCCGGCGGCCTGACGGCGCGCTCGATCAGCCATCGGCTGTCGTGCTGGCGAGCGTTTTACCGCTGGTTCGCGGGTCGCGTCGATCTGCCGGCTAACCCGGTCGCCACCGTGCGGGCGCCGAAGCAGGCCAAAGCACTGCCGAAAGCGCTTTCCGTCGACGACGCCACACGCCTGATGGAAAGCCCGCCCGCTGCGACGCCCGAAGGTTTGCGCGACCACGCGATGCTCGAACTGTTCTACTCGTCAGGCCTGCGTTTGTCCGAACTGGTCGGCCTCGACGCCCGCTTTGCTGACGCCGACGGCTACCGCTCCGCGGGCTGGCTCAAGCTCGACTCCGCCGAAGTCGAAGTGCTGGGCAAAGGCAACCGGCGCCGCATCGTGCCGGTCGGCCGCAAAGCGATCGACGCCTTGAACGCGTGGCTCGCGGTGCGCGATCAGATGGTGAAACACGATCCGCATCCGCTGTTTCTCTCGGCGCGCGGTAATCGGCTGTCGCCGAATGTCGTGCGTGATCGCGTGAAGCGCGCGGCGCTGGTCGCCGGCATTCCCGCCAATGTGCACCCGCACGTGCTGCGGCATTCGTTCGCCACGCACGTGCTGCAATCGAGCGGCGATCTGCGGGCCGTGCAGGAACTGCTCGGGCACGCCAGCATCACCGCCACGCAGGTCTACACCGCGCTCGATTTCCAGCATCTCGCGCACGTCTACGATCAGGCGCATCCGCGCGCCAAAAAACGCGACTGATTCCGCTCTTTGCTTTTTGCGGCTTGCGGTCTCCGCCTTCGCTTCACCTGCCGTGTGCCTCTTTGTCCACGCGGCCTACTGCTCCTGCTGACACCCTGATGAATACCGTTACGCTCAAACCGTCGAAAGAAAAATCGCTGCTGCGCCGCCATCCGTGGGTCTACGCCAACGTGATCGATCGCGTCGACGGCAATCCCGCGCCCGGCGCGACCGTGCTGGTGCGCGCGCACGACGGCCGCTTCCTCGCCCGCGCGGCCTACAGCCCGCATTCGCAGATTCGCGCACGCGTGTGGAGCTTCGACGAAATGGAGCCGATCGACCACGCGTTCTTCAAGCGCCGCGTGCAACGCGCGCTCGCGCATCGTCAAACGATGGTGCACAACACCGGCGCGGTGCGGCTGATTTTCGGCGAAGCGGACGGCCTGCCTGGCCTGATCGTCGATCACTACGTCGCTGAGGACGCAGGCCAGCGCAGCCAGCTGGTGTGCCAGTTCATGGCGGCGGGCGTCGAAGCATGGAAGGAAGCGATCGTCGCGGCGCTGACCGACGCGACCGGCTGCCCGAACGTCTACGAGCGCTCGGACGTGTCGATTCGCCAGAAAGAAGGGCTCGAGCAGATCACCGGCGTACTGGCCGGAGAAGCCCCGTCGGAAGCGCTGATCGCGAGCGAAAACGGCGTGCGTTATCACGTCGACGTGCGCAACGGCCACAAAACCGGCTTCTACGTCGACCAGCGCGACAACCGCCTGCTGGTGCAGGAGCTGGCGAAGGATCGCGACGTGCTGAACTGCTTCTGCTACACCGGCGGCTTTTCGCTGGCGGCCTTGAAAGGCGGGGCAAAGCGCGTGGTGTCGATCGATTCGTCCGGCGACGCGCTCGCGATCGCACAGCAGAACGTGGCCGCCAACGGTTTCGACGCCGAACGCGCCACCTGGCTCGACGCCGACGCGTTCAAAACCCTGCGCCGCCTGTACGACGAAGGCGAACGCTTCGACCTGGTCGTGCTCGATCCGCCGAAATTCGCGCCGTCGCGTGAACACGTGGACCGCGCCTCGCGCGCCTATAAGGACATCAACCTGACCGGCCTGAAGCTGCTGCGCCCGGGCGGCCTGCTGTTCACCTACTCTTGCTCCGGCGCGATCGACTCCGAATTGTTCCAGAAGATCGTGTCAGGCGCGGCGGCCGATGCGCGTGTCGATGCGCGGATTCTCAAGCGCCTCGGCGCCGGGGTCGACCATCCGCTGCTCACCGCCTTCCCCGAAGGCGAATACCTGAAAGGCCTGCTGTTGCAAATTGCCTGATCGCCCATAGCTTCAGGGTTATTTCCCACGTGCCGCGAAGGGGTTCGCCCCCGCTGCCAGCGCCGGCTTGACAGATATGTTTCAATATCCGGCTAGATCGGGTCGCGCGCCGTCAGGCTGCCGCGCCCGGCAAACCGGATTCGCAGACGCATTCGCCGCAGCTTGCGCGGCTGTTGCACATTCGCGCTGTAAATTCGATTACGCACAGACTCACGTACAAGGCGACCAATATGATCCCAGTCACCATCCTGACCGGCTTTCTCGGCAGCGGCAAAACCACCCTGCTCAAGCGCATCCTGAACGAAAAGCACGGCATGAAGATCGCCGTGATCGAAAACGAGTTCGGCGAAGAGAACATCGATAACGAAATTCTCGTGCAAGACACGAGCGAGCAGATCATCCAGATGAGCAACGGCTGCATCTGCTGCACGATCCGTGGCGACCTGTCGCGCGTACTCGGCGATCTGGCGGCGAAGAAGCAGTCCGGCGAACTGGATTTCGACCGTGTCGTGATCGAAACCACCGGTCTCGCCAATCCGGGCCCGGTCGCGCAGACGTTCTTCATGGACGACCAGATCGCCAACGAATTCCTGCTCGACGCGATCATCACGCTGGTCGACGCGAAGCACGCGAACCATCAACTGGACGAGCACGAAGTGGTGCAACGCCAGGTCGGCTTCGCCGATCGCCTGTTCATCACCAAGTCGGATCTGGTCGACGAAAAGCACCTGGACGATCTGCGCCATCGCCTGCTGCACATGAACCCGCGTGCGGCGATCAAGGTCGTCAACTTCGGCGAAGCGGACATCAAGGAAATCTTCGATCTGCGCGGCTTCAACCTCAATTCGAAGCTCGAAATCGACCCGGACTTCCTCGCTGAAGACGAACATGCTCACAGCCACGCTCACGCGCATGACGAGCACGGCCACACCCATGCCGATCACGACGATCACGATCACGAAAACTGCGATCATGATCACGGCAAGTGCGACCACGAAGGCCACGATCACGCGCATCACCATCACGCGCACCATGACGACAAGATCAAATCGTTCGTCTACCGCAGCGACCGTCCGTTCGATCCGAACAAACTCGAGGACTTCCTCGGCGGCATCCTGCAGATCTACGGCGAGCGCCTGCTGCGCTACAAGGGTGTGCTGTATATGAAGGGCGTCGACCGCAAGGTGGTGTTCCAGGGTGTGCACCAGATGATGGGCAGCGATCTGGCCGCGAAATGGCAGCCGATCGAGAAGAAGACCAACAAGATGGTGTTCATCGGCATCGAACTGCCGCAAGACCTGATCACCGATGGCCTGGACGCCTGTCTGGCGTAAGCGTCACGTGTGCCGCGCCTTACTGGGTCAGGCAAATGGCACGGCACGCGGCATGCTGGAGCGCGCTAATCATGAGCGTGTGTCCGGCGGGCATCGCGGTAATCGTCTGCAGAATACCGAGAGGAGCGCCCCGAAAGCCTGCTGAAATGTCGGCTGTGTGAAAAGCACGTGAAAACCCTGCTGTATTAAAGCGTGCACGACCATCGCTTTTTGACCGTGCGCGCGTTATATTTTCGGGATATCAGTGCGCCGCCGGGGTATTTTCACCAGTTGCGGTGCTGGATTGTGATTCAGTTACAATACGTGCCCACTGGAGAATGACAACGAATTGCCCGGTCAGCGCGTATTCCGCGCCGGGCCTGAAACGGCGCCGGAAAATCTTATCCGGAACTCACGCCGACAATGCCGGCTGGCACAGCAGACAATGCTCGCTGCCGGCAAGCAATGCCTCAGGAGCATTTGAGAAACGGTTTCCAGAGGAGTTCGGCCCCGCATTGGCGTAGCGACGCCCGGCGCGTGGGCGCAAGGCGCTTCGGCGTCACCGACAGCCCATCGTCCGTGCCCGCCCAGCGCTCAGCGTCCTCGTGGCGCCTTTGCGGGCAATACGAAAGTGCGGGCACTATGTAAGAGTTTTGCCTCACATTGAAGAAGCAAGCCAGATGACGACGAAACGACTCTTGACTGAAGCCGAAATCCTGAAGATGAGCGACAAGGATTACATGAATGAGGATCAGCTCGCTTTCTTCAAGAACAAGCTCGAACAGCTGCAGGCGGACATTCTCCGCAATGCCGGCCAGACGACCGAGAACCTGCGCGAAACAGTAATCGTGCCGGACCCGGCCGACCGTGCAACGATCGAAGAAGAGCATGCGCTGGAACTGCGCACGCGCGACCGCGAGCGCAAGCTGCTGAAGAAGGTGCAGCAATCGATCGCGCGCATCGATTCGGGTGACTACGGCTGGTGCGAAGAAACCGGTGAGCCGATTGGTGTTCCGCGTCTGCTCGCACGGCCCACGGCAACCCTGTCGCTCGAAGCGCAGGAACGCCGCGAACTGCGCCAGAAGCTGTTCGGCGACTGAACGCCAACGGCGCGGCTTCGGCTCCGCGCCCTTTTAAGCTGCTTCGTCGAGAGGCGCACGGTGATCTGTGCGCCTTTTTTCTTTTGTGTGCGCCTCCGCACAATCCCCCGCTCTGAACCCCGTGTTTTTGTCTTATGCCGTTTGCCGGCTCTTGATATGACCGCGCACGCCCTAAAATAAGTCGAACATGCGTTGCACGAGCGCGCGCCGGCCGGTTGATCGTTTCAGCGTTGCGCGCCGTCCGCTTCCAGGATTCATGCGGTGGTGCATTACCTTGTGCTGCCGTGTCCTACCCGTTTTGCAAAGAGGAACGCATATGGAGCAATTTCACGGCACAACGATCGTTTCCGTGCGCCGCGGCGACAAGGTCGCGCTTGGCGGCGACGGCCAGGTGACACTGGGCAACATCGTCATGAAAGGCGGTGCGAAGAAAGTCCGGCGCATCTATAACGGCAAGGTGATGGTCGGCTTCGCCGGCGGCACGGCCGACGCTTTCTCGCTGCTCGACCGCTTCGAAGCGAAGCTGGAAAAACATCAGGGCAATCTGACCCGCGCCGCCGTCGAACTCGCCAAAGACTGGCGCACCGACCGCATGCTGCGCCGCCTTGAAGCGATGCTGATCGCGGCGGACGCCACCACCACCCTCGTCATTACCGGTAACGGCGACGTGCTCGATCCGGAAGGCGGCATCTGCGCGATCGGTTCGGGCGGCGCTTACGCGCAAGCCGCGGCCAAGGCGCTCGTTGACAACACCGAGCTGTCGCCCCGCGAGATCGTGGAGAAGTCGCTGGAGATTGCCGGCGACATGTGCATCTATACGAACCATAACCGCGTCATCGAGACGATCGAGTAAGGACCCACGATGAGCACTATGACCCCTGCCGAGATCGTCTCGGAACTCGACAAACACATCATCGGCCAAGGCCGCGCGAAGAAAGCGGTTGCCGTGGCGTTGCGCAACCGCTGGCGCCGTCAGCAGGTTGAAGACCCGCTGCGTCAGGAAATCACGCCGAAGAACATTTTGATGATCGGACCGACTGGCGTCGGTAAAACCGAAATCGCGCGACGTCTGGCGAAACTGGCCGACGCACCGTTCATCAAGATCGAAGCCACCAAATTCACCGAAGTCGGTTACGTAGGCCGCGACGTCGACAGCATCGTGCGCGATCTGATGGAGATCTCAATCAAGCAGACGCGCGAAACGGAAATGCGCAAAGTGCGGACCAAGGCTGAAGATCAGGCTGAAGATCGCATTCTGGACATTCTGTTGCCGAGCGCCCGCCCGGTCGGTTTCGGTGCGAGTTCGAGCGCGGCGGATACCGCCGACGAAGGCAGCACCACGCGCCAGACCTTCCGCAAGCGCCTGCGCGAAGGTCTGCTCGACGATAAGGAAATCGAACTCGACGTCGAACAACCGCAAGTCGGCATGGACATCATGGGGCCGCCGGGCATGGAAGACATGACCGAGCAGATCCGTTCGATGTTCGCGAACATCGGCGGCGGCAAGAAAACGCGCCGCAAGCTGAAGGTGAAGGAAGCGCTGAAGGTCCTCACCGACGAAGAAGCCGGCAAGATGCTCAACGACGAAGAGGTGAAAGCCAAAGCGGTGCAGAACGTCGAGCAGAACGGTATCGTGTTCCTCGACGAAATCGACAAGATCGCATCGCGCAATGAAGCAGGCGGTGGCGAAGTGTCGCGTCAGGGCGTGCAGCGCGATCTGCTGCCGCTCGTCGAAGGCACCACGATCAACACCAAGTACGGCATGGTGAAGACCGACCACATTCTGTTCATCGCGAGTGGCGCGTTTCATCTGGCCAAGCCGAGCGATCTGATTCCGGAACTGCAAGGCCGCTTCCCGATTCGGGTCGAACTGGATTCGCTGTCGGTGGGCGATTTCGAATCGATTCTGGTGTCGACCGACGCGAGCCTCGTGAAGCAATACCAGGCATTGCTGGCCACCGAAGACGTGCACCTCGAATTCGCCGACGACGGCATTCGCCGCATGGCCGAAATCGCGTACTCGGTCAACGAGAAGACCGAAAACATCGGCGCACGCCGTCTGTATACGGTGATCGAAAAACTGCTTGAAGATGTCTCGTTCGCAGCCGGCAATCATTCGGGCAAGACGGTGCAGATCGACGCGGCGTATGTCGATCGCGCGCTGAACGAAGTGGCGGAAGATGAGGATCTGTCGCGCTACGTGCTGTGATGCTGATGTAGACGTCGATGTCGATGTCGATGTCGATACTAACGCCGCGTCAAAGCCGCGCGCCTCGCGCGCAGCCGATCATGTGTGAGGCGTAAAAAAACGGGCTGTCTTGTGAAAGGCAGCCCGTTTTGTTTTCCGGCCCGCAAACGCGAGCAGGCCCCAGCACTTACTGCTTGACCGGCCGCTTCGCCAATTTCCGCTGCAGCGTTCGACGATGCATGTTCAACGCGCGCGCAGTAGCCGAAATATTGCCGCCGTGCTCCGCGAGCACGCGTTGAATATGTTCCCACTCCAGACGCGCAACCGACAACGGCGTGGGATGCTCAATCGCCTCTTCAGCTTGCAGCGCGCTCGCTTCGCTTTGCAGCGCCGACAAGATCGTCTCCACGTTAGCGGGTTTCGCCAGGTAGTTATCGGCGCCGTCCTTCACAGCCTGCACCGCCGTGGCGATGCTGGCATAACCGGTCAACACCAGCATGCGCGCGTCAGGCTGCAAATCACGCAGGGGAGCGACGAGCGTGAGACCGGAATCATTGCCCAGATGCAGGTCTACCGTGATCTGGCTGAACTTCTGCTGGTTCGCCAACTTGATCGCCTCATCCGCGTTGTGCGCTTCGGCCACCGTATAACCGCGCCGCGTCAAACCGCGCGCGAGGATGCCGGAGAACACCTCATCGTCGTCGATCACCAGAAAATTCATATCGCTCATGCCTGTTTCTCCGTGTTGGATGGCGTAGTGCCTTGACGGCCCGCACCTGATAATTTGCGCGCCGCAAGCGGCAGTCTCAACACTGCGCGCGTGCCACGCGGCTTGATCTCACTGACATCGGCCAGCTCGATCGATCCCTTCAGACGTGCCGCCGCTGAAAACGCCAGATACAGGCCCACGCCGTGTCCACCCTGTGTGCTGTCGACCGGCATCGTGCCGAGCGACCCGCGCAACGCGGCCGGAATACCAGGGCCTGCGTCGCATACTTCGAATGCGATCTGGTCGCCGCGCGCCGCGAGCGTGCACGACAGCGTGACGTGATCGCGGCTCGCACGCGCGGCGTTGTCGAGCAGAATCGTAAGAATCTGACTGACGGCAACCGTATCGTCAAGACTGACACCCTCAGGCGGCACACCGATCCGTTCGAACTTCACATGCGGATGACGCAAGCGCCATTGTTCGCCAAACGACTCGAGCCATTCGCTGACCGTTTGCCGGTTGGTCGCGGTCGATGCACGGCTGCGCAGCCGTGCAAGCGCCGAAGTACACAGCGTCATTTGCTGTTCGAGCAGATCCAGGTCGGCGCTGTATGGCGCGAGCCCCTTGTCGGTTCGCGCGGCGTCGCGCAATTCTTCGGACAACATTGCAATTGTAGACAGCGGCGTGCCGATTTCGTGCGCGACAGTGGCGGCCTGCACACCGAGCGCGACGGCGCGTTCATCGTGAAGCAAACGCTGCTGCGCATCTCCGAGCGCTGCGTCACGTAGTCGCAGAGCGCGCGACATGCGTGCGACGAACCACGCAATCAGGCCGACGCTGACCATGAAGTTCACCCACATGCCGGCGCGAAAGTAGTCGAACAGGTTCGCCGGGTTGTCGAGATTGAGCGGTACGGAATCGAAGCCAAGCACGGCGTAGCAGGCCACGGCGAACGCGGCGAGCCACGCCATCAGATGCCATGGCAACACGGCGGCAGCAATGGCGAGCGATGGCAGGTACAGCGAAACGAATGGATTGGTAGTGCCACCGGAAAGAAACAGCAGCGCCGACAACGCGCCGAGATCGACCCAGATCTGGCCGAACAGTTCGAGATTGGACTCAGGCCGCTGCTGCGAGACACGCCACCATGTGAGGCCATTGAAGATCACTTCGAGAGCGATCACGAGCAACATCGCGGGCAACGGCAAGTGCACGCCGAAGAAGGTCTGCACAAACGCAATCGTCACCAGTTGGCCAATGATGGCGAGGCTGCGCAGCCAGAACAGATGACCGAGGTTGACGCGGCCGGTGTTAGTTATACGATGCATGACTTTAGTTTGACTGTTCGGACTAGTCTGACTTACCTCACGGTCTTGCGTCGGTAACATGGAATTTTGCGACAGCGTTGTGCGAGCCGGTTGCTCATCATCGGTTCTCGCGCCACCCAAACTCATCCATGCTGCCAATCTCTGATTGCGAGATCCCTGCCTCATCAGCTTTCCTGACTTTCCTGCGACATGCCGCCGCAGCCCGGCAAACCGGCACCGCAGAAGCAGAGGCCAGATGGCTCGATGCCGCTGCACAACGCCACCCGCTCGACGACGAGTCCATCGATTCGCTCGTCATCACTTTGCTCGCAGAACATCGTCATGACGACGCGATCGAACTCGCCGCCATTATTGCCCAACTCGATCCGCACCGCGCGCTTGCGCACTTCCGTTTCGGCTACGCGCTGCAAATGGCAAACCGGCATAGCGAGGCAATCGAGCCCTATCGTCGCGCACTCGCCATCGATCCGAAACTGCCGCGGCTGCGCAACAATCTCGCTGGCGCCCTCGCGCTCACTGGCGGCGACCTCAACGAGCAACTTGCACTACTGGAAAGCGCAGTTCATGACGAACCCGGCAACGGCGACGCATGGACCAATCTCACTCAGGCGAGCCGCGCCAATTTGAATCTCCTGCGCGCGCTCGAATCCGGCGCAAAAGCCGTGCAATGCGCGCCGCATAGCCCGCTGGCGCACAACAACTATGCGCTGGCGCTGCGTGAAGCGCAACGCTGGGACGAAGCGGAGCACGCCGAAAGAACCGCCTGCGCGTTAGCGCCCAACGACGCCGCTATGCGCTCCAATCTCAGCATGCTGCAGCTCATGCGCGGCGATTACGCGCACGGCTGGCAAGCCCACGAAGCGCGTTGGGATGGCTCGTTGGAATTGGGCGGCAACCGTCCGGCAATGCCGGCGCCGACCTGGCGAGGTGAACCGCTTGCCGGAAGAACGCTGCTGGTGTGGGGCGAGCAGGGCATGGGCGACGTCTTGCAGTTCAGCCGCTATATCCCGCTGCTGGCCGAGCGCGTTCATCGCGAGGGCGGCCGTCTCGTCTGGAATTCATTTCCGCAGATGGGTGCGTTGCTCGCCCGCAGCCTCGGCGATCATGTGGACGATTTTTCGGCCGGCGGTGGCGTCGAATCTTTACCGCCGTTCGACTACGAAATCCCGTTACTCAGCCTGCCTTTGATATTCGACACGCGCGAGGAGACGATCCCCGCTGCGACTCCGTATTTGCGTGCGGACGCTGCAGCGCGTGCGTCGTGGCAACAGAGACTTGCCGGCGAAACAAGGCTCAAAGTCGGGCTGGCATGGACCGGCAGCCTTGGCCATCAGCGCAACCCATTCCGACGGGTAGGTTGGGAGCGCTATGCAAAACATTTCGGCGGCATGCAGGGCGTGGCGTTCTATTCGCTGCAGCCGGGTGCCGGGGCGGATGTCGCGGCCGCCCGGGCGGCGGGCCTGCCAATGTCGGACCACACCGCCGAATTCTCCAACTTCGACGACACAGCCGCATTTGTCAGCGCGCTCGATCTCGTCATCACGGTTTGCACGTCCGTGGCGCATCTGAGCGGCGCGCTCGGCCAGCGCACATGGGTGCTGCTCGACGTCAATCCGCATTGGGTCTGGCTGCTCGACCGGCCCGACAGCCCGTGGTATCCGAGTGCGATGCTCTACAGGCAGCCGCAGTTCAGCCAATGGGATCCGGCGCTGGAAGCTGTTGCACGTGATCTGAGCGCGCTTGCGGCCCGGCACCACGCGGCATAGGCCGCCATGGACTGCAAAGCGGCCATCAGGGCCGCGCCGCGTTCAAACTGAAGCGGCTCCCGGACCCGGCTGCACGGCTCGCGCAATCTCCGCCGCAAGGCATTCAGGACACAGACAGCGGCCAGATGGATCGAGCCGGTCTGCCGGAAGGGCCGGCATCTCACGGCACCAGCAGTCGAATGGCACCCCATGCATGGCGCAATCGAATGCATGACCGCAGCGCGGGCAAAGCGCGCTGCTTGCGGAGCGGGAAGCTGACGGTTTCATGAGGTGCCGGATGATCTCGCTTCAGCCTGGATCAGGAAATGATGCCACGACTCGCGCGCCGCCGTGAGTCGGCCGTTCGGCCAATTCACAGGCAGTTCTGAACGGCGGTAAGCTTGATTGTCGCCCGCCGCTTCGGGCCGCTCATTGCGCAGTGCGCAAAGCCGGCGCCGCCCGTCACCGGCGCCGCTATCGAAAACCCTGTTGCAGCGCGCCAGTCCTGTACAATTCGCCGTGTTTTAACTGTTCCGTGCCTGAGCCTGCCGCCATGTCCGAGATCCCTGACCTTTCGCAGATCGCGCCCACCCTGAAGGCTGAAATCCTGGCCGAGGCGCTGCCTTACATTCGCCAGTATCACGGTAAGACCGTGGTCATCAAATACGGCGGCAACGCCATGACCGAGGAACGACTCAAGCAAGGCTTCGCGCGCGACGTCATTCTGCTGAAACTGGTCGGTATCAATCCGGTCATCGTGCACGGCGGCGGTCCGCAAATCGACCAGGCGCTGAAAAAAATCGGCAAGCAGGGCACGTTCATTCAGGGCATGCGCGTCACCGACGAAGAGACGATGGAAGTCGTCGAATGGGTGCTCGGCGGCGAAGTGCAGCAGGACATCGTCACGCTGATCAACCATTTCGGCGGCCACGCGGTCGGCCTGACGGGTAAAGACGGCGGCCTGATCCACGCGCGCAAGATGCAGATGCCGGATCGCGACAATCCGGGCCAGTACGTGGATATCGGCCAGGTCGGCGAAGTCGAGGCAATCAATCCCGCGGTCGTGAAAGCGCTGCAGGACGACGCCTTCATTCCGGTGATCTCGCCGATCGGCTTCGGTGAAGACGGCCTGTCGTACAACATCAATGCGGATCTGGTCGCGGGCAAACTGGCGGTTGTGCTGAACGCCGAAAAGCTGGTCATCATGACCAACATCCCGGGCGTGATGGATAAGGAAGGCAATCTGCTGACCGATCTGTCGGCGCGCGAAATCGACGGCCTGTTCGCAGACGGCACGATCTCCGGCGGCATGCTGCCGAAAATCTCGTCGGCGCTGGATGCTGCGAAGAGCGGTGTACGTTCGGTACACATCATCGACGGCCGCATCGAGCACTCGGTGCTGCTGGAAATTCTCACCGAACAGCCGTTCGGCACGATGATCCGCTCGCATTGATTCCTGCCTCAAACCCGGCCCACACGGTACGCCAATCAGGCGTGCCATGTGGGCCGTGCAGTTGCACTGCCGCTGCTTCAAGCGATACACAACGCGCCGCCCTCTGGCGCAAAAACGCTCTCCCTTCTTTTATCGCCTTCCGCATCGCGAAGCGTCGTCCGCGTTTGCTGCGTGAAGCGACTGTCCGCGCCTGAACGGCGTCCTCCATCATGCGCACCCCCACTTCCCGACGCCGTCGTCCGCACATCGCAGGCGGCAGTCCGGTCTGGCTGTTCGATCTCGACAACACGCTGCACCACGCCTCGCACGCGATCTTTCCGGCGATCAATCAGGGCATGACGCAGTACATCATCGACTCGCTGGGAGTCGACATCGACGAGGCCAACCGTCTGCGCACCGGTTACACACAACGCTATGGCGCGGCGCTGCTCGGTCTGGCACGCCATCATCCCCTTGACCCGAACGACTTCCTGAAAGTCGTCCACACGTTTCCCGATCTCGGCTCGATGATCCGTCACGAACGCGGCGTCGCGCGCCTCGTCGCATCGCTGCCCGGCCGCAAGATCGTGCTGACCAATGCCCCCGAGGCCTATGCGCGCGCGGTGCTCTCGGAACTGCGCATCGAGCGTCTGTTCGAACAGGTGATTGCGATCGAGCATATGCGCGATCGCCGCAGCTGGCGCGCCAAACCCGACCATTCGATGCTGCGCAAGGCGATGCGCGACGCGCACGTCTCGCTCAAAGACGTGATCCTCGTGGAAGACACGCGCTCGCATCTGAAGAACTACCGGCGGCTCGGCATCCGCACCGTGTGGATCACCGGCCATCTGCCGCGCAAGCCGCACGCGGACGGCGTGCCGACGCGTCTGCCGGGCACCGGTCGGCCGCACTATGTCGATCGATGCATTCGTTCGTTAAAATCGCTACGACTGGGCAGCCGCTCGGTTCGTTTGAAGAGATAGCAGACGGGGCGACAGCCATGCAGCCGATCGACAAGCCGGACGAAGCCATAGCCGAACACGAACCCGCCCCGTCGGGCGCCCCGCGTGCGCCGCGCCTGAAGCCGGGCGAGCGCCGCGTGCATATCCTGCAGACGCTTGCCGCGATGCTGGAGGCGCCGAAGAGCGAAAAGATCACCACGGCGGCGCTCGCCGCCCGGCTCGGCGTCTCGGAAGCCGCGCTGTACCGCCATTTTGCCAGCAAGGCGCAAATGTTCGAAGGGCTCATCGAGTTCATCGAGCAGACCATTTTCGGCCTGATCAACCAGATCGCCGACAAGGAAAGCAACGGCGTGCTGCAAGCCCGCGCGATCGCCCTGATGCTGCTCAACTTCCCCGCGAAGAATCCCGGCATGACGCGCGTGCTGACCTGCGAGGCGCTGGTCGGCGAGCACGAACGGCTGACCGAGCGGGTCAATCAGATGCTGGAACGAGTCGAGGCGTCGTTGAAGCAGTGTTTGCGGCTGGCCCAGATGGAGGCAAACGCAAGCACGGCGGAAAACGCCGGCTTGAGCGCCAATGCACACGCTGCCCCGCTGCCCGCCGGCTACGATCCCGCGATCCGCGCGAGCCTGCTGCTGAGCTACATCATCGGCCGCTGGCATCGGTATGTACGCAGCGGCTTTGCGCGGCCGCCCGCCGAACACGCCGACGCGCAACTGCTGCTGATTCTTCAGTAGTCAGCGCGGCAGGCGCAGCGGCAAGGCGCCGCCCGCGACGCTGCCGCGTGAAATTTTCCGCTATACTTTGCGCCTGACTGCGGCTCGCCGAACTACCTGAGACCGCTGTCCGAAGCACCCTGAACACCTATTACGCGCCGATTTGCTGACTCGATTGCGGGCGCGCGAGCCAGCGGGAACATACGATCCCGCGGTTCACTATAAATGCGGCTAAAGAGGTCGTCAGCCGCGCACACAGTTTCTCCTCCGTGCTTCGCCGACGCCAATCTAGCCGCCCTGTATTTGTTAAATGGCGGAATGAATGGAATCGATCGGTATCGTCGCTCCCCAAAAAATGCATTTCACCGAGCCGCTGCTGCTGCAGAACGGCAGCTCGCTGGCCGGTTACGACCTGATGGTCGAGACCTACGGCACGCTCAACGCCGCGCGTAGCAATGCCGTGCTGGTATGCCACGCGCTCAACGCGTCGCACCACGTGGCGGGCGTGTACGCCGACAATCTGAAGGACATCGGCTGGTGGGACAACATGGTTGGCCCGGGCAAGCCGCTCGACACCAACAGGTTCTTCGTGATCGGCGTGAACAACCTGGGTTCGTGCTTCGGCTCGACCGGGCCGATGAGCCTCGATCCGGCGACCGGCAATCCGTACGGCGCGACCTTTCCAGTCGTCACGGTTGAAGACTGGGTGAACGCCCAGGCGCGCGTCGCCGATGAGTTCGGCATCACGCGTTTCGCGGCGGTCATGGGCGGCAGCCTCGGCGGAATGCAGGCGCTCGCGTGGAGCATGATGTATCCGGAGCGCGTGGGCCATTGCATCGTGGTCGCATCCACACCGAAGCTCTCCGCGCAGAACATCGCATTCAACGAGGTAGCACGCTCGGCGATCCTGTCGGACCCCGACTTCCACGGCGGCAACTACTACGCGCACAACGTGAAGCCGAAGCGGGGCTTGCGCGTCGCGCGCATGATCGGCCACATCACGTATCTGTCGGACGACGACATGGCCGAGAAATTCGGCCGCTCGTTGCGCCGCGCGGAAGGCGCGGTGGACGCGTACAACTTCAACTTCGACGTGGAATTCGAAGTGGAGTCGTACCTGCGCTACCAAGGCGACAAGTTCGCCGACTACTTCGACGCGAACACGTACCTGCTGATCACCCGCGCGCTCGACTATTTCGATCCCGCCAAGGCCTTCGACGGCGATCTGACCGCCGCCGTCGCGCACACCACGGCGAAGTACCTGATCGCCAGTTTCTCGACCGACTGGCGTTTCGCGCCGGCCCGCTCGCGCGAACTGGTGAAGGCGCTGCTCGACCACAAGCGCACGGTGACGTACGCGGAAATCGACGCGCCGCACGGCCACGACGCCTTCCTGCTCGACGACGCGCGCTATCACAACCTGATGCGCGCCTATTACGAACGTATTGCGAACGAGGTGAACGCATGAACCAGCGAGCACTCGATTATCTGGCGCTGCGCCCGGACTTCCGCGCGATCGCCCGTTGGGTTGAACCGCGCGCCACCGTGCTCGATCTGGGTTGCGGCGACGGCTCACTGCTGTCGCTCCTGACCGAAGAACTGGACGTGCAGGGCTACGGCATCGAAATCAACGACGCCGGCGTGCTGGCGTCGACGCAGAACGGCGTCAACGTGATCCAGCAGAATCTGGAAGACGGCCTGCGCCTGTTCGAGGACGGCAGCTTCGATTTTGCGGTTCTGTCGCAGACGCTGCAAACCATTCATCAGACGGCCGCGATCCTGCGCGAGACGGTGCGGGTGGGCAAGGAATGCATCGTCTCGTTCCCGAATTTCGGCTACTGGGCGCATCGGCTGTCCGTGCTGCAGGGCCGCATGCCGGTGTCGAAGTCGCTGCCTTTCCAGTGGCACAACACGCCGAACGTGCGGGTGCTGACGATCAAGGATTTCGAGGCGCTGGCGCCGGAAGTCGGCATCGAGATACTCGACCGCGTGGTGCTGCACGAAGGCCAGGTGGTGCGATGGGGCGTGAACTGGCGTGGTAGTCTTGCGGTCTATCGCGTCAAGAAAAGCTAACGCCACTTATCCACATGTCGAACCCGCCGCACGAGGCGCCTGCACTTACCGCTCACGAAGAACATCCCGGCTGGCGCGCGTTCCTGAATACGCGCATGCTGATCTGCGTCTTTCTCGGCTTTACGTCGGGACTGCCGCTGTTCACGCTCGTCTATCTGGTGCAGGCGTGGCTACGCTCCGAAGGCGTCAATCTGAAGGAAATCGGCCTTTTTGCGCTGATCCAGTTCCCGTACACCTGGAAATTCATCTGGGCGCCCCTGATGGACCGCTACGTGCCGCGTTTTCCGGGCTGGCGTCCGGGCAGACGGCGCGGCTGGATGCTGGTCACGCAGATTCTGGTGGCAGGTGCGATTGCCACGCTCGGTTTCGTGTCGCCGAAGGATTCGATCTGGACGGTAGCGGCTTTGACGGCGCTGGTCGCGTTCTTCGGCGCGAGCCAGGACGTTGTGATCGACGCCTACCGGCGTGAGTTGCTGAGCGACACGCAGCAGGGTCTCGGCAATGCGGTGCATGTGAACGCGTACAAGATTGCCGCACTGGTGCCGGGTTCGCTGGCGCTGATTCTGTCTGACCATCTGCCGTGGACCACCGTTTTCATCGTCACCGCCGCCTTCATGCTGCCCGGCATGATCATGACGCTGGTGGTGCGCGAGCCTGAGATACACGGCGCGCCGCCGAAAAACCTGCGTGATGCGATCGTGCTGCCGTTCCGCGAATTTATCCAGCGCGACGGTTGGCGCGGCGCGCTCTTTGTACTGGCGTTCATCTTTCTGTACAAACTCGGCGACACGATGGCCACCACGCTATCGACGTCATTCTTTCTCGACATCGGTTTCTCGCGCACGCAAATCGGCGTGATCGCCAAGACTACCGCGTTCGGCGCGAGTCTCGCGGGTGGGATCGTCGGCGGGATCTGGCTGATGCGTATTGGCATCGGCCGTGGACTGTGGATTTTTGGCGTCCTGCAGATGGTGTCGACGCTCGGCTTCGCGTGGCTCGCGCATATTGGCCCAACCTCGCCTGGATTGGCTGTCGTCTATGACATCGCGGTTGGGCTGAGCCAGGGTACGACGAAACTGCTTTCGGTGTTCGGCATCGACTGGACCGTCCAACTCGATCCGCGCTCGGTGGCGCTCGCGCTCGTCTACGGCCTTGAAACCTTTGCGACCGGCCTGACGATGTCTGCCTTCGTCGCCTATATCGCCAGCACCACTGATCCGCGCTACACGGCCACGCAGTTCGCACTTTTCACGAGTTTGGCTTCCGTGCCGCGCACGTTGGCATCGGCGGCAAGCGGCTATGTGGTCGCAAAGATCGGCTGGTTCGACTATTTCATTGTGTGTACCGCGCTGGGGCTGCCCGGCATGCTGCTTCTGCTGCGCATCGCGCCCTGGAGAACCCGGTCGTGACGGTGCGTCAGTCAAAGCGCGGGGCGCGCCCGGTTTCGGACACCTTCGGGATGTCTTCGCTGAAGGCCGGACGCGCGGGGCGGCGTGCGGTGCTGGCGCTCGGTTGTGCGAGCCTGATGACGTTGGCGGCGCCGTTGAGCGCCTACGCGACAGCGATGCCTGCGGTCGGCTCCAGTGCAACAGCGGCGGCCACCACCACACCGGCTCCGGCAGCGGCGCCGACGCCGGCACCGGCGGCGAAATCGGCACCGAACACTTCAAATCCCGAAAACGCGACACCGGCTGCGGCCGGCGCGACCAGCGCCACGAACGCCGGCAGCGCACCTGCAGCCGCCACGCCGCCCGCTTCAACACAGGCGCCACCGACGCCAGTAACGGCTAAAACGCCGGCCGCCACCTCGACGCCGGCTACGGCCGCAAAAGCGCCTGCCGCAACGTCGTCGCCCGCCGCAGCCGCCAACACCCCCACGCCGCCGACTTACAGTGCGCCGAACACGCAGTTGCGCTACGGCGGCTACCTCGTGTTTCGCAACCTGATCCCGTCACCGATGCTCGAGGCGCAAGCGGCCGAAGAGTTCAGCCAGATCACGTACGGCGCGGAGCACGCAAACCGCCTGTACGGCGATACCGACGCCCACGTCGCGCGCGTGCGTTCGATCGTCGACAAGATGATTCCCTACTCGTTGAAATGGAACGAGCGGGCCAAGGGCTGGAAGTGGGATGTGGCGGTGGTGCGCTCGCCCGATATCCGCATGTACTGCCTGCCGGGCGGCAAGATCGTGGTGTATAGCGGCCTACTCGACCGCACGCGTTTGAACGACAACGAACTCGGCATGCTGATCGGTCACGAGATCGCGCACGCACTGCGCGAACATGCACGTGAGCGGCTCGGCGAACTGCAGTCGAGCCAGCTCGACTCGTCCGGCACGATCCCGCAGCTCTTCGGGCTCGCCGATCTGGGTGCCGCGCCGCTCGGCATCGGTTCGCGCTTGCTGGAGATGAAGTACGAGGGCACCGACGAAACCGAGGCCGATGTGATCGGCAGCGATATCGCCTCGCGCGCCGGCTTCGATCCGCGCGCGGCGGTCACGCTGTGGGACAAGCTGGCCACGGCGACTCGCAGCAATCGCGAGCAGGGCTATATCTACGTGCACCCGTACACGCCGGCGCGGCGTCAGGACATCATTAAGCGTTTGCCGGATATGTTGCCGCTCTATGCGAAGGCAATCGGCAAGACCGTCGATGCGCTGCCGGACTATGCCGGCATGGGCCGCCCGCGCCGCAAACCGGTCAGCGAGTGAGTTGCGCGAGCCGCAGCGCTTGGCTTGCGGCTTGCGCAGTTCCCTTGCGGCTCGGGCCGGCCGTGCTTACTTCTTGACCTTGTGATCGTAGTCGACCGTCAGCGGCGCATGGTCGCTGAACTTGATATCGCGGAACACGTCGGTGCGTTTCGCCTTGCCGGCGATGCCCTGCGTCGCGATCTGGTAATCGATCCGCCACCCCACGTTCTTCGCATACGCCTGACCGCGATTGCTCCACCACGTGTATTGCTCGGGCCGTTGATCGAGCGTGCGAAATACGTCGACGTAACCCACTTCGTCAAACAGCTTGGTGAGCCACTCGCGCTCTTCCGGCAGGCAGCCTGAATTCTTCTGGTTGCTCTTCCAGTTCTTGATGTCGATCTCTTTGTGGACGATGTTCACGTCGCCGCACACGATCACTTCCCGTTCCTGGGCCAGTTCCGCGAGATGCGGCATGAACTCGTCCATGAAGCGGAACTTGGCCTGCTGGCGATCTTCACCGCTCGATCCCGACGGTACATACACAGAAATCACCGAAAGTTTGCCGAAGCGCAATTCGACATAGCGCCCTTCCGGATCGAATTCTTCGCTGCCGAATCCGATCACCACTTCATCCGGTTCATGGCGCGTGTACACGCCCGCGCCGCTATAACCCTTCTTCACCGCATGCTGGAAATAGCCGGTGTAATCGTGCGGCGCCATGAATTCGGGCGTCATGTCGTCTTGCGAACATTTGATTTCCTGCACGCACAGCACGTCGGCTTTCTGTTCGCCGAACCAGTCGAAAAAACCCTTCTTCGCCGCTGAGCGGATGCCGTTCAGGTTGGCGGTAATCACACGCAACATGTCGTTTCCTTTATGTTCAATTCGTTTCTGGAGCACATGACCGAAGGCGCAGGGTCATTCGACCTTGATGCCCTTCAGCGATTCCTTGGCAGGCGGATATTCGAGCTTTAATGCTTCGAACGTGCGTAGCAACAACTCGGCGACCATCACATTGCGATGGGTCTTCGAGTCTGCCGGGACCACGTACCACGGTGCGTATTCGGTCGACGTCACGGCCAGCGTATCGCGGTACACCGCCTGATATTTGTCCCACTGCTTGCGGGCTTCGAGATCGGAGACGTCGAATTTCCAGTGCTTGCTCGGATCGTCGATGCGCGCTTGCAAACGCTCACGCTGCTCATCTTTAGAAATATGCAGCATGCACTTGACGATGGCCGTACCGCTGTCGGCCAGCAGCTTTTCGAACTGGCGAATGTGGCCACAGCGCTGCTCAAATGCTTCGGCGTCCAGATTGCCGAGCACGGTCGGCACCAGCAGATCTTCGTAGTGGCTACGGTTGAAGATGGTCAACTCACCGGCAGCGGGCGCCTGCGCATGCACGCGCCAGAGAAAATCGTGCGCCAGCTCCACAGGCGTAGGCGCCTTGAACGGCACGATGCGCAAACCAAGCGGATCGACCTCATGAAACACCGCGCGGATCGTGCCGTCCTTGCCGCTCGTGTCCATGCCTTGCAACACCAGCAATACCCGGCGTTTCTGCTGCGCGTGCAGGCACTCCTGCTGCGTGTCGAGGATCGCGCCGATCTCCGACAATCGCACACGGTCGGCATCTTTCGAACCGCTCGAAAAAGGCTTCGCGGCCGGGTCGAAAGCGTCGAGTGAGAATTTGCTGCTCTTCTTGCCGTCGTCGAAATACGGTACGCGGAAATCGTCGAGTTCGGGTTGCTTCGCCATTCACACTCCGTGATCTGCGTTAAAACATTGCCCGCAAAATGAAACGGGCCGTTGCCCCAGTTTCGTTTCCGGCAACAGCCCGTGATGACCGGCGCACTCGCACCGGTCACATGACTTCAACTCAGGACAGCTTCTTCTTCAGCAGTTCGTTCACCTGCGCCGGATTGGCTTTGCCCTTGGTCGCCTTCATCGCCTGACCGATCAGCGCGTTGAACGCTTTTTCCTTGCCGGCGCGGAATTCCTCAACCGACTTCTGGTTCGCGGCGAGCACTTCGTCGATGATCGCTTCCAGCGCGCCGGTATCCGAAATCTGCTTCAAACCCTTCGCTTCGATGATGCGATCGGCAGCGGCTTCGTCGGTGGCCTTCTCTTCCCAGATCGCGAGGAAAATTTCCTTGGCGATCTTGTTCGAGATCGTGCCGTCGGCGATACGTTGCAGCAGCAACGAGAGTTGCGCGGACGAAACCGGGCTGTCAGCGATGTCCAGGTCTTCGCGATTCAGTTGCGACGACACCTCGCCCATCAGCCAGTTCGCCGCGACCTTCGCGTTCGACGGACCGACCTTGAGGACGACCGCTTCGTAGTAGGCAGCCATGGCCTTGCTCGACGTCAGCACGTTAGCGTCGTACGGCGTCAGGCCGTATTGCGTGACGAAGCGCTGTTGAATCGCAACCGGCAGTTCCGGCATTTCGCCCTTCACGCGCTCGACCCACGCCGCGTCGATCACCAGCGGCATCAGATCGGGATCCGGGAAATAGCGGTAGTCGTGCGCGTCTTCCTTGCTGCGCATCGACCGCGTTTCGCGCTTGTCCGGATCGTACAGACGCGTTTCCTGCACCACCGTGCCGCCGTCTTCGATCAATTCGATCTGACGGCGCACTTCGTACTGGATCGCTTCTTCGAGGAAGCGGAACGAGTTCAGGTTCTTGATCTCGGCACGCGTGCCAAATTCCGCCTGACCGACCGGCCGCACCGACACGTTCGCGTCGCAACGGAACGAGCCTTCCTGCATGTTGCCGTCGCAGATGCCGAGCCATGTGACCAGCGTGTGCAGCGTCTTGGCATACGCGACCGCTTCAGCCGCGCTGCGCATTTCCGGCTCGGTGACGATTTCGAGCAGCGGCGTGCCGGCGCGATTCAGGTCGATGCCGGTCATGCCCGCGAAGTCTTCGTGCAGCGACTTGCCCGCGTCTTCTTCGAGGTGAGCGCGCGTCAGGTTGACGACCTTCTCGTACGCTTCCTTGCCCGCCTTTTCGTTAGCCGGGACCTGGATCGTCACCTGGCCGCCCTGCACGACGGGGATTTCGTATTGGCTGATCTGATAGCCCTTCGGCAGATCGGGGTAAAAGTAATTCTTGCGCGCGAAAATGCTGCGCGGCGCGATCGTCGAGCCGATCGCGAGACCGAACTGAATCGCACGCTCCACGGCGCCGCGGTTCATCACCGGCAGCGTGCCCGGCAATGCCAGATCAACGGGGCTGGCCTGCGTGTTCGGCGCAGCGCCGAATTGCGTGGCGGTGCCCGAGAAAATCTTCGATTGGGTCGACAGTTGCGCGTGGGTCTCCAGACCGATCACGACTTCCCATTGCTTGGCCATGGTGCTCACACTCCTGCCGGTGCTTTACGGTGCCAGTCGGTCGCGCGCTGGAACGCGTCGGCCACTTGCAGCATCCGGGCTTCATTGAAATAGTTGCCGATGATCTGCAGACCCACCGGGCGCTGCGCATTCGCGCCCGCGCCGAAGCCACACGGCACGCTCATGCCCGGCAGACCGGCGAGGCTCACCGACAGCGTGTAGATGTCGGCCAGATACATCTGCACCGGATCGTCGCCCTTCGCGCCGAGGTCCCACGCTACCGACGGCGCCACCGGGCCCATGATCACGTCGCACTGCTTGAACGCTTCCTGGAAGTCCTGCGCGATGATGCGGCGGATCTTTTGCGCCTGCAGGTAGTACGCGTCGTAATAGCCGTGCGACAGCACGTACGCACCCACCAGAATGCGGCGCTTCACTTCCGGACCGAAGCCTTCCGCACGCGACTTCTTGTACATGTCGAGCAGATCGCGGTATTCCCCCGCGCGATGACCAAAGCGCACGCCGTCGAACCGCGACAGGTTCGACGAAGCTTCCGCCGGCGCGATCACGTAGTACACCGGGATCGACAGTTCAGTTTTCGGCAGCGAGACTTCCACCAGCGTGGCGCCCAAAGCTTCGTATTGCTTCAATGCAGCGTCGATCGATGCGCGCACGTCGTCGGCAAGGCCAGCGCCGAAATACTCTTTCGGCAGGCCGATGCGCAGGCCGGCAAGCGGTTTGTCCGCACCGTCTTCCTTCCACGTCTTGCCGATGTAGCGCGTGAAGTCTTCGTCTTCGCGCGTGAGGCTGGTCGAATCGCGCTCGTCGAAACCGGCCATGGCATTGAGCAGCGTGGCGCAATCCGCGGCCGTTTGGGCCATCGGACCGCCCTGATCCAGCGACGATGCGAACGCGATCATCCCGTAACGCGATACGCGGCCATACGTCGGCTTGATGCCGGTGATGCCCGAGAACGACGCCGGCTGACGAATCGAGCCGCCGGTATCCGTGCCGGTGGCAGCGGGCGCGAGGCGCGCCGCCACAGCAGCAGCCGAACCGCCCGACGAACCGCCCGGCACAGCCAGACGATCCCACGGATTCTTCACGGGGCCAAAATACGAATTCTCGTTGGACGAGCCCATCGCGAACTCGTCCATGTTGGTTTTGCCCACGCACACCATGCCGGCGTTCTGCAGACGCGCGACCACCGTCGCGTCGAACGGGCTTTCGTAGTTCGACAGCATCTTCGAACCGGCCGTGGAGCGCCAGCCCTTGGTGACGAACACGTCCTTGTGGGCGATCGGCAGGCCGACCAGCGGGCCGGCGTGGCCGGTGTGAAGCAGCGCGTCGGCCGCTTTCGCCTGCGCGAGCGTCAGGTCGGCGTCGACCTGAATGAAGGCGTTCAGGCTGTTGGCCGCGTCGATCCGCTTCAGATAGAGCTGCGCCAGTTCGACTGCGGAGCATTCCTTGGCTGCCAGTGCGGCGCGCAGTTCGGTCAAGCTTTTTTCATGCATTGCGTTTTATCCTGGGCTTGATTCGCGAGTCTTGGTCGATCACTTACTCGATCACCTTCGGCACGAGGTACAGGCCGTCCTGAACGGCCGGCGCCGGGCGCTGGAAGGCTTCACGGTCGACCGTTTCGGTCACCGCGTCGTTACGCAGACGCAGCGCGACGTCTTCGATCTGCTCGATCGGATGGGCAAGCGGGGCGATGCCGGTGGTATCGACCGCCTGCATTTGCTCGACGAGGCCAAAGAAATCATTGAGCTGGGCAAGCGTGTGCTCAGCGTCGGCATCAGCCAGTTCGAGCCGCGCGAGGTGCGCGATGCGTTTAACATCGGTCAGGGTCAGAGCCATGCAGTCACCGGAAAATGTGGTGGACCGCCGCAGCGCGGGAAAAACGATGCTGCGACAGCGGGTTACGACACTGGAGGAAGACCTCGAAAAAGGGGCCAGCGGCGGCAAAAAGTGCCGTCCGTTTCCTTCAAAACATCCAAAATTATAAGGTATCATTACGCGTTCGACCCAAACCCGGACCGACTTACCAAGGCCTTTCTGAACAATTCCCAAAGATAGTTCGGATTTTTCTGACTGGGCCTTGCACCGGCCTCCGGTAGACTCCCTCGCAGCTTCAAGTTCCTGTGGCGCCGCTTCCGCCCGGTTGAAGCTGTTATTTTTTCCGCTGCCGCCCTGCGCAACCGTCGCGAGGGCTGGCCCCAAGCGAGACAGGATTTTGAATGTTCGGTTTTCTGCGCAGCTACTTCTCCAACGACCTGGCGATTGACCTTGGCACTGCCAACACGCTCATTTACATGCGTGGCAAGGGTATCGTTCTTGATGAACCGTCGGTGGTCTCGATCCGCCAGGAAGGCGGTCCCAACGGTAAGAAAACCATTCAGGCAGTCGGCAAGGAAGCCAAGCAGATGCTTGGCAAGGTGCCGGGCAACATCGAGGCGATCCGCCCGATGAAAGACGGCGTGATCGCCGACTTCACCGTCACCGAACAGATGATCAAGCAGTTCATCAAAACTGCTCACGAATCGCGCATGTTCTCGCCGTCGCCGCGCATCATCATCTGCGTGCCGTGCGGTTCGACCCAGGTCGAGCGTCGCGCCATTAAAGAAGCCGCTCACGGTGCGGGCGCTTCGCAGGTTTACCTCATTGAAGAACCCATGGCAGCTGCAATCGGCGCGGGCCTGCCGGTGTCGGAAGCAACCGGCTCGATGGTCGTCGATATCGGCGGCGGCACGACCGAAGTCGGCGTGATCTCGCTCGGCGGCATCGTGTACAAGGGTTCGGTCCGCGTAGGCGGCGACAAATTCGACGAAGCCATCGTCAACTACATCCGTCGCAACTACGGCATGCTGATCGGCGAACAAACCGCCGAAGCCATCAAGAAAGAAATCGGCTCCGCGTTCCCGGGTTCCGAAGTCAAGGAAATGGAAGTGAAGGGCCGCAATCTGTCGGAAGGCATTCCGCGCAGCTTCACGATCTCCAGCAACGAAATCCTCGAAGCCCTCACCGATCCGCTGAACCAGATCGTGTCGTCGGTGAAGATCGCGCTCGAACAAACACCGCCGGAACTGGGCGCCGACATCGCCGAGCGCGGCATGATGCTCACCGGCGGTGGCGCACTGCTGCGCGATCTGGACCGCCTGCTCGCCGAAGAAACCGGCCTGCCGGTGCTCGTTGCCGAAGACCCGCTGACCTGTGTTGTGCGCGGCTCGGGCATGGCGCTCGAACGCATGGACAAGCTCGGCAGCATCTTCTCGTACGAGTAAGCGAGCCCGTCTCCATGTCAGTAGCGCGGATCTGGCAAACGGCCCCTTGCGGGCCGGTTTGCCGTTGGCTGGGCCTGCCAGCCTCCGCGCGCTGAACGCGCGTCCCTCGCGCGCCGCCGTCTCACCCAACCGCTCACGCCCCCGGCGCCGACCATGGAATACAGTCCGCCGCCCCTGTTCAAGCAAGGCCCGTCCGCCCTCGCACGGCTGGTGTTTTTCGTCGTGCTGGCGCTCGCCCTGCTGATCTCCGATGCACGCTTCAGAACGCTCGAAATCGTTCGCGGCGTGCTCGGCGCGGGTCTTTATCCGTTGCAACGCGCAGCCCTCGTGCCGCGCGACGTGTTCATGGGCGCTGCCGACCTGGCCGTGACCAGCGCCACATTGCGCAGCGAGAACGACAAACTGCGCACCAAAGATCTTCAGCTCTCGCAACAAGCCAATACGGCCGCCGAACTGGCCGCCGAAAACACGCATTTGCGCGCGCTGCTGCAACTCTCGCAGCGCTCGACCACGCAATCGCTGCCGGCTGAAATCCAGTACGACACGCGCGACCCGTTCACGCAGAAGGTCGTGATTGGCCGCGGCGCCCAGCAAGGCGTCCAGAACGGTTCGCCGGTCGTCAACGAAGACGGCGTGATAGGTCAGGTGACACGCGTGTTCCCGCTGCAAGCCGAAGTGACGCTGCTCACCGACAAGGATCAGGCCGTGCCCGTGCAGATCGTGCGCACCGGCTTGCGCAGCGTGATTTACGGCACACCGAAGGGCGATACGCTCGACCTGCGCTTCGTGCCGATCAGCGCCGACGTGCAAACCGGCGACGAACTCGTGACCAGCGGGCTCGACGGCGTTTATCCGCCGGGGCTGCCGGTCGCGAAGGTCGTGCGGGTCGACAAACAGGCCGATACGGCGTTCGCGCGCGTGATCTGCTTGCCGGTGGCGCCTGTGCGCGGCGCACGTCAGTTGCTCGTGCTGCACTATCTGAACAACGTGCCGCCGCGTCCGGCGGAAGAGCCCGATGCGGCCACGACCGCCAAGGACGCGAAAGCGAAGAAGGGCGGCAAGCCAGCGGACAACAAGGCCGCAGCGGATAAATCCGCTGCCAAGCCTGCCGAAAAGCCCGCCGTCGCCGCTGCCAAGCCCGCTGAAAAGCCGTCGGCCAAAGCCACGGCCGCTGAGAAGAAAACCGCCACCGAAAAGAAACCGGCCGCTGACAAGAGCGCGAAGCCGCAAGCCACGCCGGGGGCCCAGCCATGAACCGTCCGCAATACATCCTGCAGCCGGTCAATCCGTACTTCATCTCGTTCAGCCTCGCCGCGGCGTTCCTGCTGAACCTGATGCCGTGGGGGCGCCTCGCCGGTGTGCCGGACTTCGTAGCGCTCGTGCTGCTGTTCTGGAACGTGCACCAGCCGCGCAAAGTCGGTATGGGCATCGCGTTCTTTCTCGGCTTGTTGATGGACGTACACAACGCCAGCCTGCTCGGTGAGCACGCGCTGGCGTATACGTTGTTGTCGTATGGCGCGATTACGATCCATCGCCGGGTGCTGTGGATGTCGCTCGGCGTGCAGACTTTTGCGGTGATGCCGCTGCTGGTCGTCGCGCAACTGGTGCCGTTCGTGATCCGTCTGCTGACGGGCGCGGCGTTTCCGGGCTGGAGTTACCTGATCGACGGCTTCGTCGAAGCCGCGCTGTGGCCGGTCGCCAGCATGCTGCTGCTGATGCCGCAGCGTCGCCCGGCCGATCCGGACGATACGCGGCCGATTTAATCACGCATCGAGCCCGCCGGCCGTTCCGATGGAATCCACGCCCCCGGCCCGCTCGACGCGCATCGCTGTTCATGCCTCCCGGTTCCGGCCGGTTTGGGCGCACACTCATGATGGCCGTCACGCGGCCTTTTGCAGAATCGCATGACCGAATTCAAGGACACTCAGCAACAGCTCTCGAAGTTCCGCCTGCGCGTCGCGGCGGCGGGCGTGTTCGTGTTCGTCTGCTTCGGGCTGATCGGTTTCCGTTTCCTGGTCCTGCAGGTCTGGCACTACAGCAAGTACTCGCTGCAAGCCGACGAAAACCGCATCTCGGTCGCGCCGATCGTGCCGAACCGGGGCATCATCACCGACCGTAACGGCGTGGTGCTGGCCAAGAACTACTCGGCTTATACGCTCGAAATCACCCCGTCGAAGCTGAACGACACGCTCGAAAACGTAATCGACAACCTGGCCACCGTGGTCTCGATCGACGCACGCGACCGGCGCCGCTTCAAGAAACTGCAGGAAGATTCGAAAAACTTCGAGAGCCTGCCGATCCGCACCCGCCTCACCGACGACGAAGTCGCGCGCTTCACCGCGCAACGCTTCCGCTTTCCGGGCGTGGAAGTGCGCGCGCGCCTGTTCCGCCAATATCCGCTCGGGCCGACTGCGGCCCACGTGATCGGCTATATCGGCCGGATTTCGCAGCGCGATCAGGACCGCATCGACGACGCCAGCGATCAGAACGACAGCGATCCGGATCACTACGATCCGCGCCTCGACGCGAACAACTACAAGGGCACCGACTACATCGGCAAGATCGGCGTCGAGCAGAGCTACGAGACGGAACTGCACGGCCAGACCGGTTTTGAGGAAGTCGAAGTCACCGCCGGTGGCCGACCTGTGCGCACGCTGTCGCGTACTCAGGCAACGCCGGGCAACAACCTCGAACTGTCGATCGACATCGGCCTGCAGCAGGTCGCCGAGCAAGCCTTCGCGGGCCGCCGCGGGGCACTGGTCGCGATCGAACCGGCAACCGGCGATGTGCTCGCGTTCGTCTCGGCGCCGAGCTTCGATCCGAATTCGTTTGTCGACGGCATCGATCAGCAGACCTGGGACGAGCTCAACAACTCGCCGGACCATCCGCTGCTGAACCGTCCGCTGCACGGCACCTACCCGCCGGGCTCGACCTACAAGCCGTTCATGGCGCTCGCCGCGCTGACGCTGCATAAGCGCACGCCGGGCTGGGGCTTCCAGGATCCGGGCTCGTACACATTCGGCGGCCATACCTTCCGCAACGACGTGCGCTCGGGCCAGGGCTGGGTCGACATGAACCGCGCGATCGTGGTGTCGAACGACACGTATTTCTACATGCTCGCGCACGATCTCGGCGTCAATGCGATCGCCGGCTTCATGAAGCCGTGGGGCTTCGGCCAGATCACCGGCATCGACATTTCAGGCGAAGCGCGCGGCATCCTGCCGTCGACGGACTGGAAGCGCAAGGCGTACCGCAAGCCCGAGCAGCAGCGCTGGTATGAAGGCGAAACGATCAGTCTGGGCATCGGCCAAGGCTATAACTCGTTCACCATTCTCCAACTCGCCCACGCCACGGCCACGCTCGCGAACAACGGCGTCGTGATGAAGCCGCACCTCGTGCGCGACATCGAAAATCCGATCACCAAAGATACGCGCCCGGTCGTGCGCGATCCGAGCGACAAGATCGCGGTGAAGCAATCGGACATCGACATCATCAAGCGCGCGATGGAAGGCGTCGTGACCAACGGTACGGCGTCGAAGCTGTTCATCGGCGCACCCTATCTGGCCGCCGGCAAGACCGGTACGGCGCAGGTCTACTCGCTGCAAGGCGCGAACTACAAGGGCCACGCGATCGCCGAGCATCTGCGCGACCACGCGCTCTTCATCGCGTTCGCGCCGGCCGAGCAACCGAAGATCGCACTCGCGCTGATCGTCGAAAACGGCGGCTGGGGCGCGGAAGCGGCCGGTCCGATCGCACGTCGTGTGCTCGATTACTACCTGGTCGGCAAGAACAAGCCAGGCGCTGAAGCGGCGGCTGTCGCAGCAGCGGCCTCGGCGACGGAGGATGCGTCCGCACCAGAAGTGGGTGACGCACCGACGCCGCAGGACGCGGCGCAGCCGGTCAAGATCGCGGCGGGCTTCACGGCACTGCCGATGCCGGGTGCGGCTTCGGCCGCGGCGGCAGCTTCTGCAGCGGCGGCTGCTTCGGCTTCGGCTTCGGCTTCGGCTTCGGCTTCGGCTTCGGCTTCGGCTTCGGCTGCTGCATCGGCTTCGGCGCCTTCGGCTGCGACATCGCCGGCTAAGGCGACTGCTTCCGCATCCGGTGCAACCAGCGCGTCGGCGGCCGTCGCTGCATCCGCGTCCGCCGCCGCAAAGATTCCGGCGCCGCGTAAATCCGGCGTCCCGCACAAACCCCGCCCGAGCAGCGAGTCGGTACCGACTGCCGCCGCCCCGTCGCGGGATGACAGCATTCAGCCTACGTCGCCACGCCAGCCGGTTTCCGGCGGCATCGACGAGTAAGGAGAAAGGCATGCAATTCGACAAGCGCGCCTGGCTCGACCGCATCAAGCGGATGTTCGTGGGCTTCGACCGTCCGCTCGCCCTGATCGTGTTTCTGCTGCTGTGCGTCGGCATCATCACGCTTTACAGCGCGACGCTGGACATGCCCGGCCGCGTGGAAGACCAACTGCGCAACATCATGCTGACGTTCGTGCTGATGTGGGCGCTGGCCAATGTGCCGCCCACCACACTGATGCGCTTCGCGGTTCCGCTTTATACGTTCGGGATCGCGTTACTGGTGGCCGTGGCGCTGTTCGGCCTCACGCGCAAGGGCGCGAAGCGCTGGATCAACGTCGGCGTGGTGATCCAGCCATCGGAAATTCTGAAGATCGCCACGCCGCTGATGCTCGCCTGGTACTACCAGCGCCGCGAAGGCGTGATGCGCTGGTACGACTTTCTGGTCGGCTTCCTGATCCTGATCGTGCCGGTCGGTTTGATCGCCAAGCAGCCTGACCTGGGCACCGCCGTGCTGGTGTTCGCGGCCGGCCTCTTCGTGATTTACTTCGCGGGGCTGAGTTTCAAGCTGATCGTGCCGGTGCTGATTGCCGGCGTGATCGCGGTCGGCTCGATCGCGGCGTTCCAGGACAAGATCTGTCAGCCGGAAGTGCAGTGGCCGCTGATGCACGATTATCAGAAGCACCGTATCTGTACGCTGCTGGATCCGACGTCCGATCCGCTTGGCAAGGGTTTCCACACGATCCAGGCGGTGATTGCAATCGGCTCGGGCGGCCCGCTCGGCAAGGGCTGGCTGAAGGGTACCCAGGCGCATCTGGAGTTCATCCCCGAGAAGCACACCGACTTCATCTTCGCGGTGTTTTCCGAGGAGTTCGGGCTGGCGGGCGGGATCGTGCTGCTCACGCTTTATATGCTGCTGATCGCGCGCGGTTTGTACATCGCCGCCAATGGGGCGACGCTGTTTGGGCGGCTGCTGGCCGGATCGCTGACGATGGCGTTCTTCACCTATGCGTTTGTCAACATCGGTATGGTGAGCGGGATCTTGCCGGTGGTGGGCGTGCCCTTGCCGTTCATGAGTTACGGCGGCACTGCGCTGACTACGCTGGGGGTCGCGATCGGGCTCATCATGAGCGTCGCGCGGCAGAAGCGGTTGATGCAGAGTTAGAGCGGGGCTGGGCGTAGGTCCCAGACTGCGGAGCCAATGGCAGCAAAGTCGAAGCAGGCCACAGCAGACCTGATAAAGAAAAGGGGCGCACCGTGAGGAGCGCCCCTTTTTCATTTAATGCGGTCTCGTTTACTGCGGTTTCACTTCCTTCTGATCCCGCAACTGCGCGCTGAGTTGCTGATACTTGAGTTTCGCCGCCGGATCGCCCTGTGCCGCCGCAGCCGCGTAGTACGCACGCGCCACGTTCAGGTTCTTGTCCACGCCATCGCCCCCACGCTCATAGAACGAGCCCGTCACGTACTGCGCAGTCATATCACCGCCTTGCGCGGCCTTCTTGTACCAGACAAACGCCTGCTGGTTATCGCGAGTCGTGCCACGGCCATCGAGAAACTGGTTGGCCAACGCGAGTTCCGCCTGCACGTGCCCCTGCTGCGCGGCCCTCAGGAACCACCGGTGCGCTTCGACCGGATCACGCCCGACGAACTCGCCGTCGTCGTACATCTTGCCGTACACGTACTGCGCGTGCGACATGTTGGCGTCGGCGGCTTTGCGCAACCACTTCTTGCCTTCGTCGACATTGGCTTTGGTGCCTTCACCGTTGAGCAACATCATCGCGTAGTTGAACTCGGCCAGCCGGCTGCCGTGCTCCGCCGCTTTACGGAACTCAGCAAGCGCCGCGCCCATATTGCCCGCGTTGTAATCGGCGACCGCGGTTTGCGTCTCCGGATCGCTCGACTTCGCGACGCGATTGTCCTGCGCAAACGCCGTCACATTCGCCATCAACGCCGCGGTAACCGCCAGACGCACCACGACGCACTGCACCATCCCCTTCATGTCCTCACCTCCTGCAACGCCTGGCGGGTCGCGCGCAACATCCACATGACGTCGGCGGCCAGGGCGATAAAACGAAAACCGGCATCGCGATGCTGCTTTGCGCTCGCGACATCCATAGCAAAAATTCCCGCGGCGATGCCAGCCTTGTCGGCGGCGCTGACAATGCGCGCCATCGCCGCCTGCACGTCGGCATGCTTCGAATCGCCGAGGTGGCCGAGGCTCGCGGCGAGATCGGCCGGTCCGACGAACAGGCAATCGACGCCCGGCGTAGCCGCGATCTTCTCCACTTCCTGCAGGCCGCGCGCCGACTCGATCTGCACGATGGTCGCGATCTGCGCGTTGGCGGATTGCACGTAGTCGCGCCGCATGCCATACGCAGCCGCCCGCACCGCGCCGGCCACACCGCGCTGACCGTCGAGTGCATCGGCGGTCGGATACTGCGTCAGACGCACGGCCTGTGCCGCCTCTTCCGCGGTTTCGATATTCGGGAACATCAGCGTGCGGGCGCCGGCGTCGAGCACGCGCTTGACGAGCCACGCCTCGCTGGCAGGCACGCGTACAACGGGCTCGCTCGGCAGATGCGCCGCGGCGATCGCGCGCAATTGCGACGTAACGTCACCGCTATCGTTCGGCGCATGCTCCATGTCGATCAGCAACCAGTCGAAACCGGCGTGCGCGAGCGCCTCGGCTGCAGAATCGCTACCGAGCGAAAGCCACAGCCCGAACTGCGTATCGGCTTCTTTAAGACGTTGCTTGAGGGGATTTGTGAAGGTGCTCATTGCCGCGCTCCCTGGCGATGGGACACATCGCCTGAAACGCGGGTGAGGATGGCGCAGCCGAACAGGCCAACGCCCGGGCCGTGACGGCCTGAATGCCTGCTGCGACGCAATGCGGTGACCGGCATGTCTCGCTCCATGTGGTTATCGGAGCGATCATACCGTGACAATAACGCGGGGGTTGGGCCGCGGGCTCGAGTCGCGCGGCCCTGAACTTAATCGCGGACCACGTCGGCCCAGCAATTCGGCGTCTCGAACAGACGCACCTTATGCAAACGCAGATTCACGCCGTAATGCGCGTCGTAGACGTTCGCGAGGATATCGAACGCGACGGCGGCGAGATTTTCAACGGTCGGGATGCGATCGAGCACGACCGTCTTGTGTCCCGCCATGGTTTCCAGAAAACCGCGCACCTGTGTATCGCCTTCGTAGACGAGGAACGCATGGTCCCACTTGTCGACCAGATGCTCGACCGCGAGCGACTTCACGTCGGCGAAGTCCATCACCATGCCGCGATCCGGCGCGCCTTCGGTATCGACCAGGTCGCCTTGCAGCGTGATTTCGAGCACATAGCGATGGCCGTGCAGATTACGGCACTGGCTGCGGTGATCGGGGATGCGGTGGCCCGCGTCGAATTCGAGTTTTCGTGTAATCGTCAGCACGGCAAATCAGGGAATGTTCAGATACTTGTGGGTCTGCATCGACAGGCGCCATTGCGGATGGCGTTTGCACCAGTCGATCGCGAGCTTGGTGTTGAGGTCGCGCGACGGGCCGTCCATCGGCTGGACGAGGAAATACTCGAAGTCGAGCTTCGCATACTCGGACAAACGCTGGTTGTCCTGCGGAATCACGACCTTCAGTTCGTTGCCCTTGGTGACGACGAGCGGCGCATCGGCCTTCGGGCTCACGCAGATCCAGTCGATCGTCTCGAGCACCGGCAGCGAGCCGTTGGTTTCGATGGCGATTTCGAAGCCGGCGGCATGCAGCGCGTCGACAAACGGCTGATCGATCTGCAACATCGGCTCACCGCCCGTGCAGACCACGAAGCGTTCGCCCTCGCCTTCCGGCCATTGCGACGCGATCATCTGCACCAGATCTTCCGGCGTACGGTACTTGCCGCCGTTCTCACCATCGGTCCCGACGAAGTCCGTATCGCAGAAACGGCAGACCGCATCCGCACGATCTTCTTCGCGGCCCGACCACAGATTGCAACCGGCGAACCGGCAGAACACGGCCGGACGCCCGGCATTCGCACCCTCGCCCTGCAATGTGTAGAAGATTTCCTTGACCGCGTAAGTCATGCTGCTTTCTGCCTTGTGTTCCTGAAAATAATTGCCTGCGCCGCGCCCGTTCGCACGGTGCGCCAGCGTAAAACTTCGGTGAGCGTCAGACCGGCTCGGTCACCTTCTCACCGGCCAGATACGCTTCGTAACCGCGCTTGCGCAAGCGGCACGCCGGGCATTCGCCGCAGCCGAAACCCCATGCATGCAGTTCCGCGCGCTCGCCGACATAGCAGGTGTGCGTTTCGACGCGCACCAGTTCGACCAGTTCGTCGCCGCCCAACTCGTGCGCGAGGCGCCACGTATCGGCCTTATCGAGCCACATCAGCGGCGTTTCGAGCAGAAAGCGCGTATCCATGCCGAGGTTCAGCGCGACCTGCAATGCCTTCATCGTGTCGTCGCGGCAATCGGGGTAGCCCGAGAAGTCCGTCTCGCACATGCCGCCGACCAGCACCTGCAAACCACGCCGATAGGCGATGGCCGCGGCGATCGTCATGAACATCAGATTGCGGCCCGGCACGAACGTATTCGGCAAACCGTTCGCCGTGGCGTGAATCTCGATTTCGCGCGTCATCGCGGTATCGCTGATCGAGCCGAGCACCGACAGATCGATCATGTGATCTTCGCCGAGGCGGTCGGCCCACGCCGGAAATGTCCGCGTCACCGCGTTACGAAACCCTTCGCGGCATTCGAGTTCGACTCGGTGCCGCTGGCCATAATCGAAGCCCAGCGTCTCGACCGTTTCATAACGTTCGAGGGCCCAGGCGAGGCATGTGGCGGAATCCTGGCCGCCGGAAAACAGCACCAGAGCGCTACGTTTAGCGTCTTTGCGGATCACCGTGAAACTCCGTGAATGATGAGTGCCACGTCGCGCTGCGCGAGGTGCGCCATGCAAGCAACGCGGCGCGACGCGTGCCGGCACTGCTGCCGGCCCAAAGCAGTATAGGCCGCGCCTTCCGCATGCAGAGTCGCTGGGCGCTTATACCGTTAATCGTCGGGCGAAGGGTTTGGCACCTGTCGCGGCCTTGCCGTGTTGCGGCAGAGTGCGCAAAAGGCGCCGCTTCAGGATACGAAAAGACGCGTTTGCTGCGGTGGCGCGCAAGTGGAACGCCTACAGCACCCTCGCATGCAAGTCCTTGAACTGGCGCAATTTTATCACGCGACGCCCAATGCCGCCGAGCGCACCCGCCGCGGAGGCACGCTGGCCATGCCCGTCAGAAAAGGAAAAGCCCCAGGAATCTTGCGATTTCCTGGGGCTGAATCCTGGTGGCCTGGGACGGAATCGAACCATCGACACGCGGATTTTCAATCCGCTGCTCTACCAACTGAGCTACCGGGCCAACGAAGAACGAAATGATATCAAAGGGTCAGCAGCACGGCAAGCCCCCTCTCGAAAAAATCTGCCGCGCCCGAATCTGCGCGCATTGCGCAGGCCCTTCACTCCCCTTTGTTCTTGCCGAGATCGACACCGAGCTGCTTGAGCTTGCGATACAAGTGCGTGCGTTCGAGACCCGTCTTTTCCGCGACGCGCGTCATGCTGCCATTCTCGCGCGCGAGGTGATATTCGAAGTAAGCACGCTCGAACGCATCGCGCGCATCGCGCAACGGGATGTCGAACGAGATCGACGCCGTTTGCGCAGCCAACGCGCCGCTGCCCATGCCATCCGACGACAGCATCGGCAACGCAGCCGCCGAAGCCACGGCCGAAGCGCTGACCGGCAACGCCGGCTTGGCGACCGCGCCGCCCGGTGCACCGACCGCATTGCCGCGGGCGAGGCCCTGCTCGACTGCCTTCAGCAGCTTCTGCAACGCAATCGGCTTCTCGAGGAAATTGAGTGCGCCGATCTTGGTTGCTTCAACCGCCGTATCGATGGTTGCGTGACCGGACATCATGATCACCGGCATGGTCAGCTGCCCCTGCGCGGCCCATTCTTTGAGCAAGGTGACGCCGTCCGTATCGGGCATCCAGATGTCGAGCAGCACCAGGTCCGGCGCCTGGCGCAAGCGGAATTCGCGCGCTTCCTGCGCGTTTTCCGCGGCCTCCACGACATGCCCCTCGTCGCTCAGGATCTCCGAGAGCAATTCCCGGATGCCCATTTCATCATCTACCACCAGGATGGTTGCCATTTACGCTGCCCTTGTCTGCACTGTTGCTTTTGTCGTTCCCTGCGACGCATTGCCATGCGCCGGCCGCGACCCTGCTCCAGGTGCCGCGGCATCGTCTGCCAGTTGAAGGAAGAGGATCGATATCTGCGCGCCTTCAATCACATCGCCCGCTTTCATGCGGTTGCGAATGTCGATGCGCGCGCCGTGTTCGTCGACGATCTTCTTGACCATCGCAAGACCGAGGCCCGTACCTTTGGCCTTGGTCGTCACGTAAGGTTCGAATGCACGTGTCAGGATACGCGCGGGGAAGCCCGGTCCGTTATCCGACACTGTCAGACGCACCGCGACGTGTACTTTGCCTTCCGCGTCGGGGTCTCCGTATTCTACTGTCCTCGTCTCGAGCAACACACGCGGTTGTTCGACGTCGGCCACGGCATCCTGTGCATTCTGCAGCAGGTTGTGAATTACCTGTCGCAATTGTGTCGCGTCGCCGCGAATCGCCGGCAAATCCGCGAGCTCTACCTGAATTGCGCCCTTGCCTTCTTCGATACCGTACAGCGTGAGCACCTCGCTGACCAGTTCGTTCAGTTGCAGATGCGCGAGCACTGCAGGGGGCGTGCGTGCATAGTCGCGGAAATTGTCGACCATCTGCTTCATCGCCGCGACCTGATTGACGATAGTGGTCGCGCCGCGCTTCAGCACATCGGCATCCGAGGGCGACAGCTTGTCGGCGAGTTTCATCTGCAAACGCTCGGCGGACAACTGGATCGGCGTGAGCGGGTTCTTGATCTCGTGCGCGAGACGCCGCGCGACTTCGCCCCAGGCGATCGAACGCTGCGCGGAGATCACATCCGAAATATCGTCGAACACGACGACGTAGCCGGAGGTCTGCATGTCTTCCGCATCGCGATCGGTGGCGGACACAAGACGCGCGCCGCGCACGAGCAAGGTGAGCGGCTCGGTTTCGCCCGGCACCTGCACCGAGAACTGCTGCTGCCAGTGGCCGCGGTCGTCGTGACCGTCGCCGCTTGCGGCCTCGCGATCGGCGAAGGCCTTGCGCACCATGCCGCCGAATTCGCTCAACACGCCAATCTGCTCGAGCGCCGAACCCAGCACCTCCTGGAACTGCTGACGGAAAATCCGCTCGGCGCCGCGGTTTGCGGTCGTGAGACGGAACTGCCGGTCGAACACGAACACACCCGCGGTCAGGTTCGCGAGAATGCTTTCCAGATAGGCTTTCGAATGCTCGAGCGCGATCCGGTTGTTCTCGACCGCCGCGCGCGCTTCGGAGAGCTGCCGCGTCATCGCGTTGAACGACTGCGTGAGGAAGCCCAGTTCGTCACGCGATTTGATTTCGCGCTTTGGCGTGTAGTCGCCCTCGGTCACTTCCTTGGTGCCCTGCGCGAGCAGGAACAACGGTCGCGCAAGCTGATTGCCGAGCGCAAGCGCCAGCATCATCGCGATGAAGGTGGCAAGGAACAGCGCGAGCGTCAGCGTGCCGATGTACATCTTGCGCAAGCCGGTACGGCCCAGCGCCTTCTCCTGATATTCGCGATAAGCCCGCTGCACTGCGTCGGCGTTACGCGCGAGCGACGGCGACACCGGCTGCGTGAGCTGCAGGAAGCGCTCGGTGGGCTGCAGCAGCGACGCGTTCGAATCGGGAATGCGCTGCACGACGCGCAGCCGCAACGCGCCCTTGCTGCCGTGCGCGCGCGGATCGCCGTCGACTTCCCCTTCGATCGCCGCATAGCCGCGGCCACGCGCCTGATCGATCATCAATGGCGTGGGTAAGTCGTTCGACACGAGTGTCGCGTAATTGCCGGACGCCTGCGCGACCACGTGCATGTCCGGCGTCGCGCCCGACATGCTGCGCGTGGGTTCGACGATCGTCGCGTCCTGCACGCCGAACTGATCGCGCAAGCGCAGCAGCGTGAGCGTGGTGCCGGCGGCGTCCGCGCTCGCCAGCTGCTCGGACATCAGGCGGCCCTTGGTCTGCAGATCGGATAGCGACGCGTCGAGCATGCCGCGGCCGAGATTCAGGCCCGAGGTCAACGCGGTTTCGACGTTCACGTCGAACCACGACTCGATACTGCGCGATACGAACTGATACGAGACCACGTAAATGATGCCGCCCGGCACCACGCCGACCAGCGCCATGAAGAACGCGAGTTTCGCTAACAGCCGGGTGCCGAACTTACCTTTTCTAAGCCGCGCAATGATAATGATGACGAGCGTCGCCACCACCAGCAAAAAGATCATCGCGACCACGAGATTGGCCGCGTACAGCCACTGGTAATAGCGGTCGAAAAATTCGGTATTCGCGCTCGCCGCTGCAAGCAGCACGAGCAGCAGCACGGCCGTCACGGCGACCGTGGACACCAGCACGCGCACGACGATGCTGCTGACGCTGGTGGCTTGGCGCACTCTATTTAGCACGTTCGGTCACCGTGAAGGTAAAGCGTTTCCACTCCGACGAGAGGCTCCAGTCGCGGTTGTTCACCGCGTCGATCTGGAACGGCTTGGGCATTAGCGCGATGTCGAGTTGCATGCGCACCGACGCGTTGTACGTCTCCCCGACATGCACCTGATTGCGGTCGATCACGTGCCACGACGTGATGTGCTTGATCACCGCGAGCGCATCTTTCAGCGTCGTGAAGCCGAGCTGCAAGCCACCCGACGACACGCTCGACACACGATACTCACGCGTGAGCGGCTGGAACGACAGGCGAATGCTCTGCGATACGCTCACCGGCTGTTCGTCGAACCAGTACCAGCGCGGCCGGCTCAGCTCGAAGTCTGTCGTGAAGTACAGCGGAATGCCTTTGTTGACGGCGTCTTCGAGATTGCTGTTCAGGTCGAAGTCGAAACGCGCGTCGATGCTCCAGCCGGTGTTGTCCGATTGCAGCGACGCGCGCTGCACCGCGATCGAATCGGCGTACGCCGCGCCCGGTACGGCGAGCCACACGGCCAGCACGATCCAGAGCACGGCAGCGAGCCGAAGCGGGAAGAAGCGTTTGATGGTCACCGTTTCTGAAAGCGCGCGTAGAAAAATCCGTCGTGGTCTGAGTTCGAGCCGGCGCTGTCTTCAGCGGCATGTCCGGCATGGGACCCGGCCGATGTGCCGGCGGGCGCGCGGGCAACTGAGGGTAAAAGTTGCCCCGGCGCGTCCAATCGTACCGCATCCTGGTACTTGTTTCCAAACCACTGCGCCTGCAACTCGCCTTCTTCGGGGAAGATCGAACACGTAACGTAGAGCAACTCGCCGCCTGGCTTCACGAGTGGCCATAGCGCCTCGAGAATACGGCGCTGCTCGGCGACCAGCGCGGGAATATCCGACGCGCGACGCAGCCAGCGAATATCCGGGTGACGCCGCACGATGCCCGAGGCCGAACACGGCACGTCGGCCAGAATGCGGTCGAACGGCTGGTCGATGTCGTCGTGCCATTTTGCGGGCGCACCCGCGTCGCCGATACGCACTTCCGCTTCGAGCTTGAGCCGCTGCAAGTTTTCACCGATGCGACGCGCGCGCGATGCGTCGCTTTCGAGCGCCACGAGCTGCAAGTTGGCAAGTTCGAGCAGATGGCCGGTTTTGCCGCCAGGCGCCGCGCACGCGTCGAGCACTCGCATGCCGTCACGCACGCCGAGCAGTTGCGCAGCGAGTTGCGCGCCGGCGTCTTGCACCGACACCACTCCGTCGTTGAAGCCGGGGATCCGGTCGACGGACATCGGCGTGGTGAGCTTGACGGCGTATTCGCCGGCCCTGCTCGCGGGAATGTGATGGTCCTGCAGTACCTGCAGATAGGCGTCGACTGTCGAGCGGCGCGCGTTGACGCGCAATGTCAGCGGACCCTGCGTGTTGCCGGAGGCGAGCACGGCTTGCCATGCGTCGGGCCACGCGCGCTTCACAGCATCGATCCACCACGCCGGGTAGTTCCAGCGCGCAACTTCGTCAGCTTGCGCTGCGCTCAGCAGCGCCTCACGCTCGCGCAGGAAATTACGCAGCACGGCGTTGACGAGACCCTTTGCGAACGCGAATTCACGACGCGCGGCGATGGCGCTCACCGCCTGATCGACAACCGTGAACGGCGCATAGGCGGCGTTCTCTTCATCGTCGACGAGCAAAGCGAGCGCGCAGGCGAGCACATGACCGACGTGCGGCGGCGGCGCCTTCTTCACCAGCTTCGCGATCAGCCACTCGGCGGTCGCCAGACGCCGCATGGTGCGGTACGCGATGTCCTGCACCGCGCCGCGCGCAGCGGCGGCGCTGCCTTCAGGCGCGGAGACGAATACGGATTGCAACGCGGCCGGCAACGCCGCGCCGAGGCGCACGGCGCCGACGGCCTGGCCCGCGCAGTCGAGCACGAAACCGAGCGATTCGGGCGCGAGATGCAGCATCGTCAAACGGGATTCGCGCGGACGCGTCGATGGGGAAGCAGAACGCGAAGAAGGCTTTGGAGTCATGAAAAAGGCAAAGGCAGGCCGTGCGGTACGCGCGGCGCAAACAGCACACATTGTAGCGTGGCGCGTGGCGAAGGCCGCCGAGGGTGGCGCGTAGCCGCGCCAGCCGAGGCGCGAGCAATAGGGCAAGGCCTCGCAGCGGAGGGCAAGCGACGCTGCGCCCGGAGCGAAAGTGCTCCGCATTGGCCGGATCCGGTCGTGCCGCTACTAATCTGCGGTTCCGGCCGCATAAGCAAAAAGGCGAGCCCGCAGACTCGCCTTTCGTCACGCCGGATTGCCGGATCGCCGGATCAGTGCACCGTTACTCGAAGCGCCCCGTGCGCGCCATTTCCATCAAACGCGCGATGCGTTCCTCGGTGGCCGGGTGCGTCGAGAACAGATTCGCGATGCCGCCGCCCGACAGCGGATTCATGATCATCATCTGCGCGGTGGCCGGATGCTGCTCGGCCGTGGGGAACGGAATGCCGCTCGCGTAGCGATGGATCTTGTCGAGCGCCGAGGCGAGCGCCTGCGGATCGCCGGAAATCTGCGCGCCGCCGCGGTCCGCTTCGAATTCACGCGCACGCGAAATCGCCATCTGAATCAGCGCGCCGGCGATCGGCGCGAGCAACGCGACAGCGATGCCCGCGATCGGGTTCGTCGGACGGCCGTTTTCGTCACGGCTGCCGAAGAACATCGCGAAGTTCGCCAGTGCGGAAATGGCGCCGGCCATGGTCGCCGAAACCGTGGAGATCAGAATGTCGCGGTGCTTCACGTGCGCCAGTTCGTGCGCCATCACGCCGCGCATTTCGCGCTCAGACAACACGCGCAGGATGCCCGTGGTGGCGGCGACAGCCGCATGCTCCGGATTGCGGCCGGTAGCAAACGCGTTCGGCGCGTCTTCGTTGATCAGGTAGACGCGCGGCATTGGCAGGCCGGCACGCGTGGAAAGCTCGCGCACCATGCGATAGAACTGCGGCGCACTGTTTTCGTCGACTTCCTGCGCGTTGTACATGCGCAGGACCATCTTGTCCGAGAACCAGTACGAAAAGAAATTCATCCCAAGGGCGATCACGAGCGCGATCGTCATGCCGCGCGACCCGCCGATCATCCCGCCGATCACGATGAAAAGGGCCGTGATCGCGGCCATCAACATCGCGGTTTTGACCCAATTGAACATGTCTGCTACTCCTTGCCCTAACGCGGGTTCATATCTGCGCCGCGTGATCGCGGCGGCTGATTGTAAGCGAAATGTTAGATATGGGCGCGTGAGGAAAATTCAATCATCTTGATGCGGTGGCGAGCTTGATGCCCAAGCCGACGAATGCGCTGCCGACGCCGCGATCCAGCCACCGCTTCATCAAGGGCTGGCCGGAGAAGCGCTGGGTCACGCTGCCGGCAACCCACGCGACAAAACTGTTCCAGATCATGCTCATCACGACGAACACTCCGCCGAGCGTGAGGAACGCCAGCGCTTTATGGTCGCTGCCCGTTGTGACGAATTGCGGAAAGAACGACACGAAGAACAGCACGACCTTGGGATTCAGCACATTGGTCCAGAAGCCTTGCAGGAACAACTGACGCAATGATTTCGGCGCGCCGGCCGCGCGCGCTTCACCCACCGCCTGGTCTGCCGCCGGCTTCGCGAAAATCAGGCGCAGGCCGAGATACATCAGATAAATAGCACCGACGAACTTGATAACGGTGAATGCGGTGGCCGAAGCGGCCAGCAGCGCCGTCAGGCCGAACGCGCAGGCAAGCGAATGAACGCAGCAACCGGCGGAGATGCCGAGCGCGGACATCAGCCCTGCGCCACGACCCTGTGCGACGCTGCGCCCGACGATGTAAGCCGTATCGGGACCGGGCGTCACATTCAGCAGAAAGACCGCGACGACGAAAAACTCGAAATGGGTGATGCCAAACATGGAGATCCTCTAAACGCGGGCTGTTGCATAGAGGATTCTAACGCGCTGCAGACTTGCAGCGGGGCTCTTGAACATCGGCCGAATGGACGATGTTCAAGCTATGCGCAAGGCGGTTATTTTGTTTCGGGAAGCTGGAAACGCTGACCCGCGGCCAGCGTGGCGCCGGCCAGGAATTCGCGCACCGGCAAGCGCTTGCCGCCGGGTTTTTGCAATTGCGTGAGACGCAGGGCGCCTTCGCCACAGGCAACCACGACGCCTTCCGGAGAAACGTCGGCGATCGTGCCGGGCGCTGTGTTGCCTTGCGCCTCGACCGGGACCGCCGCCCAGATCTTGATCGACGTACCGTCTTCCAGCGTGCCCACGCCGCCGGGGAACGGGTCGAACGCGCGCACCTGACGCGCAAGGACCGTGGCTGGCTTACTCCAGTCGAGTGCAGCCTCGTGCTTGCCGATCTTTTCCGCGTAAGTCACGCCGTCCGCGGGTTGCGGCGTTGCCGCCAGCTTGCCGCTACGCTCGAGTTCGATCAGTGCTTCGACGATCAGCTTCGCGCCGTCCTGTGCGAGGCGGTCGTGGAGCGTGGCCGTCGTGTCGTCGGCGGAAATCGGTGTGCGCACTTCGGAAACCATCGCGCCGGTATCGAGGCCGACGTCCATCTGCATCAGCGTGATACCGGTTTCCGTGTCGCCCGCCTCGATCGCACGGTGGATCGGCGCGGCGCCGCGCCAGCGCGGCAACAGCGACCCGTGAATGTTGATGCAACCCAGCGGCGGAATATCGAGCACTTCCTGAGGCAGGATCAGACCATATGCGGCCACCACCATCACGTCGTGCGGCGTGGCGCGCAGTTGATCGATCGCGGCGGTGGCCTCGGCCGGATATTTGCCGGCGCGGCGCAGCGAAGGCGGCTGCGCCACAGCAAGCCCGTGTTCCTGCGCGTAGCGTTTGACCGGACTCGCCTGCAATTTCATCCCGCGTCCCGCGGGCCGGTCGGGCTGAGTCAGCACGAGCGGCACCGGAAAACCGGCGCTGTGAATCGCGGCCAGCGCGGCCGCGGCGAACTCCGGCGTACCGGCAAAGATGACGCGCAACGAATGACTCATGAAGGGGGCAGTAGGCGAGGTGGACGCGCGTTACATCGCGTGGGCGAGCTTCTTCATCTTGCTCTTGATGCGCGTCTGTTTGAGCGACGACAGGTACTCGACGAACACGCGGCCCATCAGGTGATCCATTTCGTGCTGGATGCACACGGCCAGCAAGCCTTCGCAATCCAGCTCGAAGGTTTCGCCCTTCTCGTTCAGCGCCCGCACGCGCACTTTCTCGGCGCGCTCGACGTTGTCGTAAATGCCCGGTACCGAGAGGCAGCCCTCTTCCGACAACTTCTTCTCGTCGCTCGACCAGATGATTTCCGGATTGATGAAGGCGAGCAGCTCGTCGTGCGTTTCCGACACGTCGATCACGATCACGCGTTCATGCACGTCCACCTGGGTCGCCGCGAGGCCGACGCCGGGCGCGCCATACATCGTTTCGGCCATGTCGGCGACGAGCCGGCGGATGCGGTCGTTGACCGCTTCGACCGGCTTCGCAATCTTGTGCAACCGCTTGTCCGGGTAATTGAGAATGTTCAGTAAAGCCATGATCTTGAGTGTGTTTTTTCGGCGCCGCTGCCGGTGGAAGGCTAGCGTTGGCCATTCGGCCAGGTTGTGGGCACATCGCGTTACGCAGAGGATAGAGGCTGTCGAACCGGTTCGATTCAACGCGCCACGTGCGCCAAACGACGAGCCCGCGCGGGTGGGCGCGGCGCTGCAGTTATTTCGGATGATGAAAATTTTAGCATGGCGCCCGCCTGCCCGCTGGCTCCGTAAGAGGATCGACCGTCAATGCATACCTTGCCCGCAACCGATATTGAACTCGCCGCCTGGCTGCGGCTTTCGCTCGCACCGGGGCTGAAGCCCGCTGCCCTGCGTCTACTGCTGGGCGCTTTCGGACTGCCGGAAGCGATCTTCAATCAATCGCCCGAGGCACTTGCCGGGATCGCGGGTGAGGCCGCGACGCGCGCCGTGCTGGCGCCGTCCAGCCCAGATTTCGACGCGCAACTCGACGCGGTAATCGCATGGCGCGAACTGCCCGGCAACCACGTGGTGACACTCGACGATCCTGCCTACCCGCCCGCGCTGCTGACCATGCCCGATCCGCCGCCACTACTATATATAAAGGGCCGGCTGGATCTGCTGCATACGAGGGCGGTCGCCCTGGTGGGCAGCCGCAGCGCGACACCGCAAGGCGCTGAAGACGCGGAGCGCTTCGCGCGCGAGCTTTCGCAGGCCGGTGTCACGATCGTATCGGGGCTCGCGCTGGGCATCGACGGTGCCGCGCATCGGGGCGGCCTGGAAGGCGTCGGTAGCACGGTGGCCGTAATCGGCACCGGCGCGGACCTCGTGTATCCCGCCGCGCATCATGCACTTGCGCGGCAGATTGCAATGCAAGGCGCGATCCTGTCGGAATGGCCGCTCGGCACACCGGCGCGCGCCGCCAATTTTCCACAGCGTAACCGCTTGATCGCCGGCCTCGTCAGCGGGGTTGTGATCGTCGAGGCCGCCATGCGCTCGGGCTCGCTGATCACGGCGCGGCTCGCCAATGAAATGGGGCGCGATATCTTCGCGTTGCCCGGCTCGATCCATGCACCGTTGTCGCGCGGTTGTCATCGGATCATCAAGCAGGGCGCCAAGCTGGTGGAAACGCCCGATGAGGTGTTGGAGGAACTGGGCGTCTCGAGGCCCGTGGCAACGAAGGCCGCCGGCGGGCAAGCCGTTCTTTGGGACGGCGAGGCGGGCTGGCGAAATTCCTCAACGGGGCTGGCGTCGGTGGCAGATCAACCGGATTCGGCAGCCGCGCCAGCCTCAGCCGCGACTCAGCCGGAATTGACGGCTGCGCCGGCAGCATCCGCGGCCCCGCCGGCCATGAGCGCAGAGGCGTTGCAACTCCTCGACGCACTCGGTCACGCCCCCGCCACGCTTGAAATTCTTGCCACCCGCACCGAGATGGGGGACGCGGCATTGCAAAACACGCTGCTGCAGCTCGAACTCGCCGGCCAGGTGACCGCGCTGCCCGGCGGCCGCTTCACGCGAGCCACCCACGGCTGACCCCGCATCGACCAGGGTTGACCACCATTCGGGATCGGCCATGCTACATTCGCGCCAAAGCACCTGACAAAAGTACGCAAGGAACCACCATGCCCGCGCTGAATCTCGACACCGACCAAGACCGGATCGCCGAGCGCGTCAACGAACCCGACACGCTGTTCGTGGCCTGCCTGTGCGCGGAGTGGTGCGGGACCTGTCGTGAGTATCGGGACGCCTTCGACCGGCTGGCCGATAAGCATCCGGAGATCTGTTTCGCATGGATCGACATCGAAACCCATGCCGACCGCTTCGACGATCTGGATGTCGAAAATTTTCCGACCATCCTGATCGAAGACTCAGTAACGACACGTTTTTTTGGCACGGTTTTGCCGCAGGCGGCGATTGTGGAGCGGATGTTGTCCGATCTGACGGCCGTGCCCGGCGTCAGCGGCGCGCCCAAACTGCGGCCCGCGCTCGCCGTCGCGTGAATGTGGTCGCCGGCCGCTGAACCTTGTGGCACGGCCATTGCGAGCGACACACAGCGCGTTTTCCGCAGCTTGCCCAGTTACTGAGCGCGCAATTATCATGGCGCGCTTTTTATGGCACTTGACACGCCGCGCTGGCGCCGTGTGCTATAAAGCGGTCGTTATTGGGTCGCAAAGGTCGCAAACGAGGGTCGCGCTAATAAATGCGCACTCAAGGCCATCAACCCGGATCTACCAACCTCACATCGAGTCATGTCCAAAGCACTGATCATCGCCGAAAAGCCTTCCGTCGCGAACGACATCGCGCGCGCTTTGGGCGGCTTTACCAAGCATGACGAATACTACGAAAGCGACGACTACGTCCTTTCCTCGGCAGTCGGCCACTTGCTGGAAATCGCCGCGCCCGAAGACTATGAAGTCAAACGCGGCAAGTGGAGTTTCGCCAACTTGCCCGTCATTCCGCCGCATTTCGATCTGAATCCGATCGCCAAGAGCGAGTCGCGCCTGAAGGTACTGACCAAGCTGCTCAAGCGTAAAGACGTCGATCGTCTGATCAACGCATGTGACGCGGGGCGCGAGGGCGAGCTGATTTTCCGCCTGATCGCGCAACACGCGAAAGCGAAGCAACCGGTACAGCGCCTGTGGCTTCAGTCGATGACAGCGGGCTCGATTCGCGACGGCTTTGCCCGCCTGCGTAGCGACGAAGAAATGCAGCCGCTCGCCGATGCGGCGCGCTGCCGCTCGGAAGCGGACTGGCTGGTCGGCATCAACGGAACGCGCGCCATGACGGCGTTCAACAGCAAGGGCGGCGGCTTCTTCCTGACCACGGTCGGGCGGGTGCAGACGCCGACGCTGTCGATCGTTGTCGAGCGCGAAGAAAAGATTCGCCGCTTCGTGCCGCGCGATTATTGGGAAGTGAAGGCGGAGTTCGTCTGCGCGGCCGGTTTCTACGAAGGCCGCTGGTTCGATCCGCAATTCAAGCGCGACGAGTTCGATCCGGAAAAACGCGATTCGCGCCTGTGGGCACTGCCCGCGGCCGAAACGATCGTCGCCGCCTGCCGCGGCCAGATCGGCAAGGTAACCGAAGAATCAAAGCCGTCCACGCAACTGTCGCCGGCGCTGTTCGACCTGACCAGCTTGCAGCGTGAGGCCAACGGCCGCTTCGGCTTCTCGGCGAAGAACACGTTGGGCCTCGCTCAGGCGCTGTACGAAAAGCACAAGGTGCTGACCTATCCCCGGACCGACGCGCGCGCGTTGCCGGAAGACTATATGGATACGGTCAAGGAAACGCTTGGCATGCTCAAGGAGAGCAACAACTATCTCCCGTACGCCAAGCAGGTGCTCGACAAGGGCTGGGTGAAGCCGAACAAGCGCATCTTCGATAACTCGAAGATCAGCGACCACTTCGCAATCATCCCGACGGCGCAGGCGCCAAAGAATCTGTCCGAGCCGGAACAGAAGCTCTATGACCTGGTCGTGAAGCGCTTCCTGTCGGTGTTCTTCCCGGCTGCTGAATACCGGGTGACGACGCGGATCACGGAAGTGGTCGGTCATCACTTCAAGACTGAAGGCAAGGTACTGGTCGAACCGGGCTGGTTGCAGGTCTATGGCCGCGAAATCAGCGGCGAAGACGCGAACCTCGTGCCGGTGCAGAACGACGAGAAGGTCAAGACGGACAAGATCGCCGCCCAGCAACTGGTGACGAAACCGCCCGCACGCTACAACGAAGCGACCTTGCTCTCGGCTATGGAAGGCGCGGGCAAGCTGGTCGAAGACGACGAATTGCGCGAAGCCATGGCGGCCAAGGGGCTCGGCACGCCGGCCACACGCGCCGCTATCATCGAAGGGCTGCTCGGCGAAAAGTATCTGATCCGCGAAGGCCGCGATCTGATTCCGACCGCCAAAGCATTCCAGTTGATGACGCTGCTGCGCGGTCTCGGCGTGAAGGAACTGACCGCGCCGGAATTGACCGGCGAGTGGGAATACAAGCTCTCGCAGATGGAGCGTGGCAACCTGCCGCGCGACGCGTTCATGCAGGAAATCGCCCGCATGACGCAAACCATCGTCAAGCGCGCGAAAGAGTACGATTCCGATACGATCCCGGGCGATTACGCGACGTTGCAAACGCCGTGTCCGAATTGCGGCGGTCAGGTGAAGGAAAACTACCGGCGCTTTGCGTGCTCGAAGTGCGAGTTCTCGATCTCGAAGATTCCGGGCGGCCGTCAGTTCGAAATCCCGGAAGTTGAAGAGCTGTTGCAGAACAAGACGATCGGACCGCTGTCGGGTTTCCGCAGCAAGATGGGCCGCCCGTTCTCCGCGATCCTCAAGCTCTCGCTCGATGACGAGATCAAGAACTACAAGCTCGAATTCGACTTCGGTCAGGATTCCGGCGGCGAAGACGGCGAACCGCCTGACTTCTCCGATCAAGAGGCGGTTGGCGCGTGCCCGAAGTGCAAGGGCCGCGTGTTCGAACACGGCATGAGCTATGTCTGCGAGAACTCGGTTGCCAATCCGAAGACTTGCGACTTCCGCTCGGGCAAGGTGATTCTGCAGCAGGAAATCGCGCGTGAGCAGATGGCGAAGTTGCTCGAGGAAGGACGCACCGATCTGCTGACGAACTTCAAGTCGTCGCGCACCGGCCGCAACTTCAAGGCGTTCCTCGTCAAGCAGAACGACGGCAAGATCGGCTTCGAATTCGAGAAGAAAGAGCCGTCGGCCAAGACCGCAGCGAAAACCGCGGCGGCCAAGACTGCAGCGAAGGCAGCGCCGGAGTCTGATGACGAAGACGCACCGGTCGCAGTGAAGGCAGTGCCCGCCAAAAAGGCCGCAGCGAAGAAAGTGCCCGCTACGAAGACGGCGGCTGCGAAAAAGACCGCCGCTGCCAAGAAGGCGCCGGCTAAGAAAGCAGTAGCACGCAAGACGGGCTCGTAATTCGGGCGGAGGCTGGAGGGTATTCTGCTTCCAGCCAGCTTCGAACTTGCCGATAAAAAAGGCGCAGTCACTTCCGTGACTGCGCCTTTTTATTTGTCGGCCCGGCAGCGCTTGCCTCAAGCGCTGCCGGCGCCATCGCCCGACTAGTTACAGCGGCGACAGAGCGGTAGGCCGCGGACGATTCGTCGTCTTTGCCAAAGTCTTCGGCAGCGGCGACAACTCGCTATCCAGCAGCCGTGACAGTGGCTCAGCGCCATCGAACGCTTCCGGCGGCATGGGGTCCGCTGAATCGAGCGCGGCGGACGTAGCGGGCCTGCCAAGCCCGTCCTTGATCCACTGCTCACCGAGCAGACTATTCGGCGTCTGGCTGAAATGCTCGACCAGATGATCGATAAACGTTCGCACCTTCGCCGGCAAGTGACGGCGGCTCGGATACGCGATGTTGATCTCGACCTGCGGCAAACGGAAATCGCCGAGCAAACGCACGAGCCTGCCGCGCGTCATGTCACGGCCGATCAGGTAGCTCGGCAGAATCGCGATGCCCATGCCGAGCAGCGCGAACTGCCGCAGCATCTCCGTGTTGTTCGCCACGATGACGTTGACCGGCCGCACGCGCACTTCGCCTTCCGAACCCGTGAACACCCGCTCGTCGCCCCAATACTCGGACGGCAAGCTCAGGCACGGGTGCTCGAGCAGATGCTCGGGACGCGTGGGCGTGCCGTGCTTTTCCAGATACGCGGGCGTCGCGCATACCGTCATGCAACCGGTGGTCAAGCGCCGCGTGACAATGCTCGCGCTGCGCATCTGCCGCGTGACCACCACACCGACGTCGAAACCTTCTTCGACCAGATCAACCTGACGGTCGACCAGCGTGACATCGGGAATGACTTTCGGATAGCGCTCCGCGTAGGTTTGCAGCACGGGCGCAAGGTTATGCAACCCAAACACGACCGGTGCGACTATGCGCAGCGTGCCGACGGGTTCGTGATTGCGCGCGACCACCATCTGCTCGACGTCTTCCAGTTCGTCGAGAATCTGGCGCGCGCGCTCGAGATAAACCTGGCCGGATTCGGTCAGAGACAAGCTGCGGGTTGTGCGATTGAGCAGCCGCGTACCAAGACGGCCTTCGAGATCGGCAACGTGACGGGTGGCAACTGCGTTGGAAATATCCATCGCGCTCGCAGCGCGGGCAAAACTGCCGAGATCCGCCACTTTGACGAAAACTCGCATCGACTGCAAATGATCCATAAGACAACTCCTGCCGTGTTACTGCTTCCTGACAATTAGTGAAAACCAGTGAAGCGAACTTGGAATTCTCCTACGACTCGCGAAATCGTGCAGAAGTTGCCCGCGAAAGCCGAAATATTGTCGATATTTGTGCGACTGTGTCCCTCAATGTAGGGCACGCATCCCGATTGTTCCGACGAGAGCAACAATCTGCTGCACCGCAGCTTGCACTGTCTTTTTTGTTCGAACAGATGCAACGGTCGTCTCGGCATTGTGAAATCAGAAAAAATCCCGATGCGGCGTCGGACCGGCAAAGAAAAACCGCCCGAAGGCGGCTTCTGTGCGAAGTGACCGCTCACCTAGTCAGGCAGCGAGCTTTCCTTCGAGTGTGAGCTTGGTCTGCGTCAAAGCCGGCGGCAGGCCTTGCTGCAACGTGTCAAATAGCTCGGTATGGAGCGCGAGTTCGGCGCGCCAAGCTGCGTTGTCGACCGAGATCACCTGCTGGAATTGCTCGCGGCTGAAATCCAGGCCGCGCCAGTCGATATCCTCATAATGCGGCGACACGCCGAACGCATGTTCTTCACCTTGCGCCTTGCCTTCGATCCGTCCGACCATCCAGCTCAACACGCGCATGTTCTCGCCGAAGCCCGGCCAGACGAACTTGCCGTCCGTGCCCTTGCGGAACCAGTTGACGCAGAAGATCTTCGGCAGCTTCGCGTTCAGTTTCTCGAGACGCTCGCCGGTTTTCAGCCAGTGCCCGAAGTAGTCGCTCATGTTGTAGCCGCAGAACGGCAGCATTGCGAACGGGTCGCGGCGCACCACGCCCTGCTGCCCCGCCGCCGCCGCGGTCGTTTCCGAGCCCATGGTGGCCGCCATGTAGACGCCTTCGACCCAGTTGCGCGCTTCCGTGACGAGCGGCACGGTGGTGGAACGGCGGCCGCCGAAAATGAACGCGTCAATCGCAACACCTGCCGGGTTCTCCCAGTCGGCATCGATCGACGGACATTGCGAAGCCGGCGCCGTGAACCGTGCGTTCGGGTGCGCGGCCTTGCGCCCGCTCTCCTTCGCGCTCGCCGGCGTCCAGTCCTTGCCCTGCCAGTCGATCAGGTGCGCGGGCGGCTCGTCGGTCATGCCCTCCCACCAGACGTCGCCGTCGTCGGTCAGCGCGACGTTCGTGAAGATGACGTTTTCCTTCAACGTGGCCATTGCGTTGAAGTTGGTCTTTTCGCTCGTGCCCGGCGCGACGCCGAAATACCCCGCCTCCGGGTTGATCGCGTACAGACGGCCGTCCTTACCCGGCTTGATCCACGCAATATCGTCGCCGATCGTGGAGATTTTCCAGCCATTCAGACCTTCCGGCGGAATCAGCATCGCGAAGTTGGTCTTGCCGCAAGCCGACGGAAACGCCGCCGCGACATGATGCTTATGTCCTTGCGGCGACGTCACGCCGAGAATCAGCATGTGTTCGGCGAGCCAGCCTTCGTCGCGGCCCATCGTGGAGGCGATGCGCAGCGCGAAGCACTTCTTGCCGAGCAGCGCATTGCCGCCGTAGCCCGAGCCGTAGCTCCAGATCTCGCGCGATTCGGGGAAATGGACGATGTATTTGGTCTCGTTGCACGGCCACGGCACGTCTTTCGCGCCCGCCGCAAGCGGCGCGCCGACCGAGTGCACGCACGGCACGAACTCGCCGTCTTCGCCCAGCACCTCGTACACCTTGCGACCCATGCGCGTCATGATGCGCATGTTGGTCACCACGTACGGGCTGTCGCTCAACTCGACGCCGACGTGCGCGATCGGCGAACCGAGAGGCCCCATCGAGAACGGCACCACATACATGGTGCGGCCGCGCATGGCGCCGTCGAAGAGGCCGTTGAGCGTCGAGCGCATCTCAGCCGGTTCGATCCAGTTGTTGGTTGGCCCGGCATCTTCACGACGCCGCGAGCAGATGAAGGTACGGTCTTCGACACGCGCCACGTCCGACGGATCGGACCACGCGAGATAGGAATTGGGACGTTTGGCGGGATTGAGTTTCTTGAGGGTGCCGGCTTCGACCATCTGGACACACAGGCGGTCGTACTCTTCCTGTGAACCGTCGCACCAGACGATTCGATCGGGTCGGGTCACGGCGGCAACGCGCTGGACCCAGTCGATCAGTTTTCGGTGTTTGACCCACTCGGGCGCCCCTGCGGACGCCTCGATAGTGGGCTGTCCTTCGAATGAGGGATGATTCATCGACCTGTCTCCGTTTTGAAAGCAATAGAAAAACGGTACAAGCCCAGTGACGCTGCATGCGAGAGGCGTTCAATTCATCGCGACGACATTTCTACAAGCCGACGCGCAATTTGTGCAGGTCATCATGGGCCACACAGCCTGTTGCACGGAGGTTCCCGTCGACGGTCGTCTGCAACCGTCTGTAAAGCAACTTGCCTCAACACGCAACAAACTGTTAAAAACGATGTCAATCGGCCTTGCCGTGGTGCTGCCGTTCTACGCGGCAACTTCTACGGTAAGGCATCCAGCCAGACCGGCATGTGACCTGGGTCACATGGTGGGACAGTCAGCATAACACTCCGTTCCGCACCGCTATGGTGCGCCGCAAGACACATACCATGAAGATTGCCATCCTCGACGATTACCAGGACGCCGTCCGCAAGCTCGACTGCTTTCAACTGCTGGCCGACCATGAGGTCAAGGTTTTCAACAACACAGTCCGCGGTCTCGGCCAACTGGCGAGCCGTCTTTCCGAAGTCGACGCACTCGTCCTGATCCGCGAACGCACCCGCATCAGCTCGCAACTACTCGACAAGTTGCCGCGTTTGCGCATGATCAGCCAAACCGGCAAAGTCTCCAGCCATATCGATCTCGCAGCCTGTACCGAGCGCGGCATTGCCGTGCTGGAAGGCAGCGGCTCACCGATCGCGCCGGCCGAACTGACGTGGGCCCTCATCATGGCCGCTCAACGGCGGATTCCGCAATACGTAGCAAACCTTAAGCAAGGGGCCTGGCAGCAGTCCGGCCTGAAGACATCGGTGCTGCCGCCGAACTTCGGTTTGGGCCAGGTGTTACGCGGTCAGACGCTGGGGATTTGGGGTTACGGCAAGGTCGGCCGGCTGGTTGCCGGATACGGCAAGGCGTTCGGCATGAACGTGCTGATCTGGGGTCGCGAGCATTCGCGCGAAGCGGCGCGCGCGGACGGCTATGGCGTGGCCGAGAGCCGCGAGGCGTTGTTCGAGCAAAGCGATGTGCTGTCGTTGCACCTGCGACTGCATGACGACACGCGCGGTATCGTCAAGCAGGAAGACCTGATGCGGATGAAGCCGACCGCGTTGCTCGTGAACACGAGCCGGGCCGAACTGCTCGACGACAACGCACTCGTCAGTGCGTTGTCGCACAATCGTCCGGGGATGGTCGCGATCGACGTCTACGAAAGCGAGCCGATTCTGCAGGGTTACAGCTTGCTGCGCATGGAAAACGTGATCTGCACGCCGCACATCGGCTACGTGGAGCGCGAGAGCTATGAGTTGTATTTCACCGCTGCATTCCAGAACATTCTGGCTTTCGACGCCGGCGACACGGCCAGCGTGGCGAATCCGGAAGCGTTGCAGGGCGGGCGCCGGCGTTAAGCGTCTGCGCTAGACTCCGGCTGCAATTTTCGATGAAGCACCCGCGCTAACCGCTCGCGATTGCGTCAGGCTTCGATCTGCGCGCCAATTCCTCTGGCACGAGGCCGCGAGCCACGCAACGCCTTGAGGATCGGCGGCGCCGTTGCTCACCTCAGCGCACTTCGTGCGCGGCGGCTTCCAGCAGATCGGGCATGCGTTCCAGAAAGGCCTCGCCGTCGGTGCGACCGAGGTTGTACGCGTGCACCATCTGCGAAGGGCTCGTGTAATCCCAACTCGAAATGGGCACCTTGCGCGACGGCTGCACATAGAGCCGTTGCTGCACGCCGTGCGGCACCACGAACATCTGCGGCCGCGGATAAAGGCGCGTGACCATCACCAGCACGTTGCCGGGCGCATCGGCGTCGAGCGCGCCGACCGGCACGTTGTCGACCATCCCGCCGTCGAGCACCGGCCGGCCATTGCGCCGTAAAACCGGCGTGAACGGCGGCGTACTCGACGATTGCAGGATCAGATCGGCGAGATCCTCGACGGTCGCGCAATCTTGCGCGCGCACGAATTCCGGATGAAAGCCGAGCGTCTGACCCAATGTCGGATGCAGCGTCTTACGCACGTATTTCTCGATGTTGTACGCGATCAGGCCTGCGGCAACTGCACTGCGCGCGCCAAGCCAGCGCGGCAGGTGCGACACGCCGATGCGGATTTCAGGCGCGTCGGCGAGCGTGGAAAATTTGTCGCGGTAGATATCGAGCAACGCCTGCCGGTAGATCCGGTAATGCGGAAACACCGATTCGCCACGCAGCAGATTGCCCCAGTAGGCATTGCGGGTGTTGTGGCGCAGCGCGTCTTCGTAATAGCGCATGACCCAGTCGGAATCGCGCGTGTAGAGCATGCACGCGGTGGCGGCGCCGGCCGAAATGCCAGCGATGACACGCGGACGGATATCCAGCTCCGGCTGCACCACGTCCCAGAATCCCGCCTGCCACCAGCAGCGATTGCCGCCGCCAGCGAATACGACCTGATCGAACATCTTGGCTTTTTCCTCTAATACAGCTTGCTGGCCCGTTTCAGGTGTCAGTCGAGCAGCGCGTAGGTGGTGGTGGCGTGGACGGCCATGTTGCCGGCTTCGTCGAATAACTCGACTTCGCCGAACACGAGATTGCGGCCCATGCGCAGCACGCGCGCGGTGATCAGCACGTCGCCGTTGCGGACCGCGCGCATGAAACTGATGTTGAGCGAGACGGTGCTCATCGGCTTGAAGCCGCCGAGCGCGGCCGAAATCGCGACGATCATTGCCGTGTCGGCCGCCGCCATGAAGACCTGGCCGCAGATCACGCCGCCGGAATGGCGCAGTCCGCCGGAAAACGGCAGGCGCAACGTCGCACTTTCTTCGTCGACCTTGACCGGGGTCAGCGTGAGCGCGCGGACCCAGGGCGCGAGGATGCGGTCGAGCAGCTCGATAATCTCTTTGTCATCCATGGTGGTCCCCGGTCGAAAGCCGCGCGAGGCTTCGAGCGGCAGGTGTCCGCGACATGATACCGGGACGGTGAGCCGCGCGCCTTCCCGGTGCGTAACGGCCGGCAGCGCAGGTGCCGGGTCGCCGCCCTTCCAGATTTTTTAAGAAATCTGCTAAAGGGGCTTGGCAATCTCGGAAAGTTTCGGCATAATTTCGCTTCTGTTGGGGGCGTTAGCTCAGTTGGTAGAGCAGCGGACTCTTAATCCGTAGGTCGAGTGTTCGAGTCACTCACGCCCCACCAAAGCATTCAACAAAAAGCCCGGTCCTTGCGACTGGGCTTTTTGCTTTGCGGTCTGCGGTACGGGTGCCGTGCGAGCAAGCCGACTCCGCATTGCCCGACCTGCCATCGTGACCCAAGATTCGAAGCGCCGGAGCCTCGCTATGTCCAAATCAAAACTCAACCCTGCCGATCTGGCTACGCCGCTCTCCGAAGAAGAGTTCGACGAACTCGATGAGTTTCTGGTTTCCGACGTAACGTCGGAAGAGACGCTGACGATCGAGGGGCTCGACGGGTATCTGACTGCGATGGCCATCGGACCGACTACCGTACCGCCCAGTTACTGGCTGCCGGGTGTCTGGGGGCCGAGCGAGAATGACGCTCCCGCATTCGAAACAATGGATCAGGCGCAACGCATTCTTGGGCTGATCTTGCGGAACATGAACGGCATCATCATCAGCCTGGAAGATGACCCCGATGAGTTCGAACCGGTGTTCGGCTTCAGCCGCGTTGACGACAGTGAACGCGAATACATCGACGGCGAAGCGTGGGCTTTCGGCTTCATGCAGGGCCTGTCCGTTGTTCGGGCGGACTGGCAAGCGCTGTTCGATAGCGAGCAGGCTCGGGAATGGCTGAATCCGCTACACCTGATGGGCTCAGAGGAGCTTACGCCGGAAGAGCAGCAGTTGATCGACACGCCAGAACAGCGTGAAGCCCTCACCAAACAGATTCCCGCCAGCGTCGCCGCGATCTATCGTTTCTGGCAGCCCCACCGTCAGGCAGTCCATGAGCGAAAGCTCGCCGCCGCGACGCAACGCACCGAACCCAAAGTCGGCCGCAACGATCCCTGCCCTTGCGGCAGCGGCAAGAAATTCAAGAAATGCTGCGGCGCTGCGGCTACGCTGCACTGAAAGCAATTTCCTTCAATACACCCCACCCCGCTGCCCGATACCGTTGAGCGTCGCAAATCCTGCGCACTCACGTATCGAGGCATCAGATGACCGTCTTACTCTCCATGGCCGCCTTTGCGCTGGCCTCGTCGATTTCTCCTGGGCCGGTCAATGTCGTCGCGCTGAGCGCCGGCGCACAGCATGGGTTCGCCGCGAGCATGCGGCACGTGACCGGTGCGACTGTCGGGTTCACGCTGCTGTTGTTGCTCATCGGTCTGGGTCTGCATGAATTGCTCGCGCATTTCCCCAATCTGATCGACATCGTCAAATGGGCCGGCGTCGGGTTCCTGCTTTACATGGCCTACAAACTCGCCGTCGACGACGGCAAGCTTGGCGCCGACAAGCCCACTCGCGGGCCATCCTTCGCCTACGGCGCTGCGATGCAATGGCTCAATCCGAAGGCGTGGCTCGCGTCGCTAGCCGGCATGGGCGCCTACGCGGCCGATGGCGATGGCCGGCTCGTCTGGCAATTCACCGTCGTGTACTTCGTGCTTTGCTATCTGTCGATTGCCAGTTGGGCGTATGCCGGCACGTTCCTGCGTCGATACTTGCAGGAGCCGAAGCGCGTGAGGTTTTTCAATCGTGTGATGGCGGCTTTGCTCGCGGCTAGCGCGTTGTATCTGCTGATAGCGTGACGCGAAACACGCGTCCGCAATTCAACTGCGATACTGCCCCGGCGTTGCCGCAACCAGCCGCTTGAAGGTCCGCTGCAAATGCGCCTGATCGGCAAAGCCGGCATCGAGGGCGACGTCCGCGATCGGACAGCCGCGCCGGAGTTGCGCGCGGCTGAACTGGATGCGTCGGTTGATCAGATACGCGTGCGGCGTCATGCCGTAACGCTGTTTGAACGCGCGGATCAGGTGCGAAGCGGAAAGCTCAGCCGCTTCGCAAACATCCTCCAGCTTCAGCGCACGGGTGCAATTTTCGGCGATGAATTCCGCGGCTCGCGCGAGTTGCCCGCTCGCATCGTGATCCGGCAAGGGCGCCGGATTCAACTTCTGCTGTACTTCCGAGAAGAACGTGAGCGCAGCGATTTCCTTGCGCATGAGCGCGCTGTCGTCGTCGACGAGAATCGCGTAGAGACGGTTCAAACCGTCGAACAACGCCGGATCCGTCGCCATGGTCTGCGAGAAAGCGCGAAACGCGTGGTTGTCGCTGAAACCCAGGTCGTGTTGCAGACCCGTGAACCAATCGATATCCACATGCAGCATCCGATACGACCAGCGTTCGTCGGCAACCGGGTTACACGCGTGCACGTCGTCCGGATTCATCATCACGACCGCACCGGCGCCGATCCATTCACTCGCGTGACGATTCACGTACACGCTACGGCCGCCGGTGACGGCGCCGATCGAGAACGTCTCGTGCGAATGTTTGGCATAGCAGACCTCGCGGCCGTCTTCGATGGAACGCGCCTCGATGAATGGCAACGCGTCATCACGCCAGAATTTCGGCGCCGCCGCCATCACCGCTGAATCACTCCGGTCATTCGTCCCGCTCATCTCGTGCTCCTCGATCAAGCGCTTTATTTCATCGCAACTTCGTCGGCTGTGCACAGTCGGCGCGAACCACATCGTAACGGTGATGTCCGCCACGGACCAGCGTCGAAAGCATCGCACCCGCAGGAACCCCCGACATTTCACGCTTGCCAATCTCAAAACACATAGTTATATTATGACTAGATCAACAAAGACTAGCCTGCAGCCACTTTAACTATGGTCCGCCACTCTCCGCTCGCCCTCGCTGTCCTCGCCATGCTGACTGAAACCCCGATGCATCCGTACCGGATGCAGCAACTTATCAAGGCACGCGGCAAAGACGAGGTCATCAACGTCGGTCAGCGCAATAGCCTGTATCAAACCATCGACCGCCTGGTGCGCGGCGACCTGATCGCCATCCGCGAGACGGAGCGCGACGGCGCGTTCCCCGAACGCACGGTCTATGAAATCACCGAAGCCGGCCGCGACACCGGCCGCCTGTGGCTGCGCGAACAGCTTGCGCAGCGCACCCGCGATTTCCCGGCCTTTCCGGCCGCGCTCTCGCTCCTGCCGCTGCTCTCGCCCGAAGACGTGTGCCGTCAGCTCGATACCCGCATCGGCGCGCTCGAGCGGGAATTGGCCCGGCTCGATGAAGCCACCGCACAAGCCACCCAGATGGAAGTGCCGCGGCTGTTCCTGCTCGAAGGCGAACTGGTGCGCGCGCAACTCGTTGTCGAGCTGGAGTGGGTTCGCAGCGTGGTGACCGATCTGAAAGCTGGCACGCTGACCTGGAGCCAGGAATGGATCGAAGAAATCGCTCAACGTTTCACGCTGCCAGCCGGCGAATACAAGTACCGGCTTGCCCAACCTGCCGCAAAGAAGGAGGCGAAGTCATGAGTCGTGAACCCATGGAGGTGATCGTGATCGGTGCCGGTACGGGCGGCCTCTGTCTGGCGCACGGGTTGAAGCGCGCCGGCATCAACGTAAATGTCTACGAACGCGACCGCACACGTGCGGACGGTTTGCAGGGCTATCGCGTCGGCATCAATCCGCACGGGCTCGCGTCGCTGGCAGCGTGTCTTCCGCCCGAGCTCTATGCGACCTTTCTCGCGACCTGCGCGCGTACACCCGGCCGCTTCAACATCCTGACCGAGCGCATGACCGAATTGCTCACCGTGCCGCTTGAAGACGAATCGATGAGCGGCGGCAAATCGGTCAGCCGGATGACGCTCAGGCAAGTCCTGCTGACAGGTCTCGAAGCGCAAGTGCACTTCGACAAGACATTCACGTCGTACGAGCAGAACGACGACGGCAGCGTCACCGCGCATTTCGCGGACGGCACGCACGTGAGCGCCGATCTGCTGATCGGTGCGGACGGCGCGCGTTCGAAGGTGCGCCGCCAACTCCTGCCGCACGCGAAGCTTGAAAACACCGGCATCGTCAGCATCGGCGCGAAGGTGCCGATGGACGAAACATCACGCGCGCTGCTGCCGCCCAAGGTGCTCGACGGCATTACGCTGATCAACGCGCCGAAGGGCTATGGCGGCATCATCCATGTGATGGAATTTCCGTGGCGCGCGGACGGCGGCGGAATGAAGGAAGGCATCGGCAGCAACGACGCCGAGTTGCTCTCGGGCTGGCCCGGATTGCTCTACGACAACACGCGCGACTATCTGATGTGGGGTGTCTGGGGCGCACTGCACAACTTGCCGGCCGATCCCAAATCGCTCGGACCGGCCGCGTTACTCGCGCTCGCGACGCAGATCACCGATGGCTGGCATCCTAATCTGCGCGCCCTGATTCGCGCATCGGATCCTTCCACCACCTTCAGCGTCGACGTGCGCACGTCGGTTCCTGTCGATGCATGGCCGACCACCAACGTCACGGTCCTGGGTGACGCTGTGCATCTGATGACGCCGGGACGCGGCGTCGGTGCGAACACCGCGTTGCGCGATGCCGCACTACTCGCTGCGCGTCTAGCCGACGCACAACAGGGCAAGCTGTCGGGCTACGACGCCGTCGCGGGTTACGAGGAGGAGATGCGCCGCTACGGTTTTCATGCGGTCGCGGAATCGCGCAAGCAGTTCGACGCGCGCGGCGCGCTGCATCGGCCGGTGGTCGGAAGAATGGCGTTGAGCGCCATGCGCACGAGCTTGCGCGTAGTGAACAACGTGCCAATGCTCAAGCGCCGCATGATCGACGCCGAAAACGAATTTCGCGGCGCCGATCGTCACGCGGCACCCGCCGCGCACGGTCAACAATACGGCCAACAAGTTACTTCGGCGTGATGTCGATATTGCCGAGATACTTCGCCGCCAGCGTCTTCACGGTGCCATCGGCCTGAACCTTCGCGATCGCTGCGTTCAACTGATCACGTAACGCGGTGTCGCCCTTGCGAATCCCGTAGGCGATGCCGCTGCCGAGAATCTTGTCATCGCGCACCGGCTGCCCGACGAACGCGTAGTCCTTGCCGGTTGGCTTCGACAGAAATCCCGTCTGGCCGGCCGGCGCGAGAACGAGCGTCGCATCGAGTCGGCCCGCCAGCAGATCCGTATAGACCTGGTTCTGATCCTGATACGGCACGACGGTGACACCCGCCGGTTCCCAATGCGCCTTCGCGAAGGTTTCCTGAATCGACGCCTGCAACACGCCGACACGTTTGCCCTTCAACGATTCCGGCGTCGGCAGCAAACCGCTGTCGCGCTTCGCGATCAGTTGTGTCGGCACGCGATACACGACCGTCGTGAAATCGATCGCCTGACGGCGTTGCTCGGTGGCGTTCATCGCTGAGTTGATCGCGTCGAACTTGCGGCCTTGCAGCGCGGGAATCAAGCCGTCGAACGAGGTTTCGACCCATTTGCATGTCATGTGCGCAGCGACGCACACGGCATTGCCGACGTCGATGTCCAGACCTTGCAACTCACCGTTCGGCCCTTTCGATTCGAACGGCGGATACTGCGCCTCGAGTCCGAAACGCAGCGTCGAGGTATCGGCGGCGATCGCGGCTGACGATGCAGCAATCGACGCGAATGCGCAGGCCAGCGCCAATAGAGGCTTGAGCAATTTCATAACGGGTCCCTTTTCCTTCGATATTGTTGTAACGCAGCATGCTGCGCGCCGATGCGTAACGACGTGATCGCGCGACGATCATACTGCTGTCAAAAATGCTGCCGGTTCACGCGGCCGTTGATCTCATTGCGTTCTTCTGCGATCCGATCAGGTCTTCATGCGCTCGCCGTGACAGCCTCGCACAAGCGGTGAATCAGATTTCACACAAACGTCGTGCGCCTTCGATCAAGGTCGCGTCGTCCTTCGAGAAGCTCAGGCGGATCAAGCCGGAATCCGTGCCGTCGGTATAAAACGCCGACAGCGGAATCGTCGCGACACGTGCATCGCGAATCAGGCGCAGCACGAAGTCGCTATCGCTTTCCTCGGAGAAACCGCGGAAACGCGCGAGCATGAAGAAGCTGCCTTCGCTCGGCAGCAACTCGAAGCGCGACTCGCGCAGCGCATGGGCGAGCAGATCGCGCTTCTTCTGATAGAACGCGGACAGGCCTAGATAGCTCTCGCGATTGGCCAGCGCATCGACAAACGCGTACTGCATCGGTGTATCGGCAGAAAACACCATGAACTGATGGACTTTGCGGATCTCGTCCATGAGCGCGGCGGGGGCAAGGCAATAGCCGACGCGCCAACCGGTCACGTGATACGACTTGCCGAACGACGACACGATCACGCTACGTTCAGCGAGTTCAGAATCGCAGGCCATGCTTTGATGTTTAGCGCCGTCGAACACCACGTGTTCGTAGACTTCGTCGGCAAGAATCACGATGTCGGTGTTACGCGTCACGGCCTTCAGACGCGCAATGTCCGCCTCGCTAAACACAGTCGCGGTCGGGTTGTGCGGCGTGTTGATGATGATCATGCGCGTCTTCGGCGTGATCGCGGCGGCGACCTCGTCCCAGTCCACGCGGAAATCGGTGAGCGACAGTTTGATCGCGATCGGCGTTGCGCCTTGCAGGCGAACGATCGGGCCGTAACTATCGAATGACGGCTCGAAGTAAATCACTTCATCGCCCGGATGCACCAAGGCGCTGATCGTCGAATACAGGCCTTCGCTGGCGCTGGCGATCACCGTGACTTCGCTCGACGGGTCGTAACGCACGCCGTACAGCGTCTCGACCTTGTCGGCGAGTGCTTCGCGCAGGGCGCCGATGCCGGCCATTGGCGCGTACTGGTTATGACCGGCGCGCATGGCTTGCGCGACACCGTCGATCAGCTTCGCGTCGGGCGCGAAATTCGGCGCACCTTGCGACAGGTTCAGCGCATCGTGTTGCGCGGCCAGTTGGCCGATCACGGTAAAAATCGTCGTGCCTACATCAGGCAGTTTCGAGCGGGCTTGCATGGCGCTCTGCATAAGGCTTTCTCCCTTTCTCCATCCGGCAGCGGATTCGCGGACTGCCCACAGCGCGGCGGTCCCATCCGGTTCGATGATTAGGCATCAGCCAAAGAACGGTCACAATCGAAACTTTGTCATGCGCGGCATGCGTTTACGTCATGGCTCGCGCAATGCCGTGCTGGGGCAGGCTAAGGCAATGAAATCGGGGGGTTAGCGGGGGAAATGCGGCCGCGCGGGGAGCGCCGAAAACCGCAGAGGTATGACGTAATGTGATGCGGGGCGGTGATGCGAAGTTGCGATTTGTTGCTATTTGCTACGACGGCGCGCAGTAGTGCTGCAGAACAACCCGGCTGCGACCGGGCGGTCGCAGCCGTCCAAAGCAAACTAATCGACGATCAGGCGTCGTCCATCATGCGGACTTTGACCTTCTTGCCCTTCACCTTGCCCCCGCTGAGCTTGCGCAGTGCCTCGCGCGCGACGCTGCGCTCCACGGCCACATAAGTCGACATTTCGGTCACATTAATCTTGCCGATCTGCGAACCAGCGAAACCTGCTTCACCGGTCAGCGCGCCGAGCACATCGCCCGGACGGATCTTTTCCTTGCGGCCGCCGAGAATCTGCAGCGTTTCCATCGGCGGCAGCAGCCGCTCGTTGCTCGCCGGCTTGAGATCGGCCAGCTTGTGCCACTCGACCTCACGCTTTTGCGCCTGTTCGAGACTGCCCACACGGCCCATCTCGTTCATGCTGGCGAGACTCAGCGCCCAGCCTTCCTGATCGGCACGACCCGTGCGGCCGATGCGGTGCACGTGCACTTCCGGGTCCGGCGTCACGTCGACGTTGATCACCGCTTCTAGCTCTGCGATGTCGAGACCGCGCGAGGCAACGTCGGTGGCAACCAGCACCGAGCAACTGCGGTTTGCGAACTGGATCAGCACCTGATCGCGTTCACGCTGATCGAGTTCGCCGTGCAGCGCGAGCGCATGAAAACCTTGCGCGCGCAGCACGTCGAGCAGATCACGGCACTGCTGCTTGGTATTGCAGAACGCCAGCGTGCTCACCGGACGATAGTGGTTCAGCAGCAGACCGACGGCATGCAGACGCTGGTCTTCGGTCACTTCATAGAAGCGCTGACGAATCTTGGTGTTGTCGTGCCGCTCGGCGAGCTTCACTTCCTTCGGATTACGCAGGAATTGCTGGCTGAGTTTGACGATGCCTTCGGGGTACGTCGCGGAAAACAGCAGCGTTTGCCGCTCTTTCGGGCATTGCTTCACGACGGTCGCGATATCGTCGAAGAAACCCATGTCGAGCATGCGGTCGGCTTCGTCGAGCACCAGCGTGTTGAGCGACTGCAACGGCAGGCTGCCGCGCTCGAGGTGATCCATGATCCGGCCCGGCGTACCGACGACGATGTGCGCACCGTGTTCGAGGCTGGCCGTTTGCGGACGCATCGGCGTGCCGCCGCACAGCGTCAGCACCTTGATGTTTTCTTCGGCACGCGCGAGACGGCGGATTTCCTGCGTGACCTGGTCGGCGAGTTCGCGCGTCGGGCACAGCACCATCGCCTGCACAGCGAAGTTGCGCACGTCGAGGCGGTTGAGCAGCGCCAGCGAAAACGCCGCGGTCTTGCCGCTGCCGGTTTTCGCCTGGGCGATCAGATCGTTGCCGGCCAGCGCGATCGGCAGGCTCGCGGCCTGAATCGGCGTCATCTCGACATAGCCGAGCTGCGTCAGATTGGCGAGCGTGGCGGGCGGAAGCGGTAGCTGGCTAAACGGCGCGCCGGCTTGAGTGGGAGTGTTCATAGGGTGAGGGCTCGCTATCGACGGAAGAGGCTGAACAGACTGAAGGCCAGGGACTATTCGGCCATGGGGCCGGTGGCGGGACGGCCTTCGATCTGCTCGTACAGCACCGAGCCATCTTCCCCGTCGAAACGTTCGACGTAATTACGCGCGCCGCACATCGGGCAACGGAACAGGAGTCCCTGCCCTTCATTCTTGATGACGACGTCCGACATTTCCCACTGCTCGCCGCAGGGCTGGTTTCTACAGGTAAACACGTTGATTCTCCAACTGGATTCGATTGTTTATTGGGTGGGCCGGATAAATGGCCCAGCCGGGAATGCTGTCACTGCCATGGCCGGCGGCGCCGGCAGCATGGGCAGAGCGCTTCAACCCAGATGCGTATGCCGCGCGCGCGTTGCGCTCACGTCCATTTCGGTGAGGCCCTGGACGATGCCGCAGTCTTCAACGGCCTGCTCGCCGTGGCATTGCTCGCGCAACGTGGTCAGTTGCGCTTTCAGTTGCTTCAATTCGTCGATACGCGTGTCGACGTGCGCAATGTGCTCGTCGATCAGGGTATTGATGCCGCCGCAGCCATCTGCCGGTGCGTCTGTTAGACGCAGCAACGCACGGATTTCGTCGTGGGTCATGTCGAGCGCGCGGCAGTTGCGGATGAAGCGCAGCCGCTCGACGTGTCGGGCCGAATAGCTGCGGTAATTGGCTTCGGTGCGCTCCGCTTCGGGCAACAGGCCCTCTTTTTCGTAGAAACGGATGGTTTCGGTCGTGCAATGGGCGATTTTCGCCAGTTCGCCAATTTTCATGGTCCCTCCGGAATACGGCCTTGACCTTGTAGTGGCTTCAAGGTGTTTACTAGACCACAAATCGAACCAGGAAGCCACCCATGCCTCACGCCAACCTTGCCGAAGCCGACCGTCCGGAACGGGCCAGAGCCTGTGCCCATGGGCATGAAGGGCATGTCCATGGCCATCCGGATGAAAACGCGGAGGGTCACGGTCATAGCGAAAGCTGCGGTCACGGCCACGAAGCGGGTGCTCGTGAAGATGCCCACGAGCACGGTGAAAGCTGCGGTCATGACCATCAAGCGCATGGCTCTGACCACGCGCACGAACACGCTGACGGGCACGGTCACGCCCACAGCCACGCCGAGGCAGCCTGCTGCGGAACGGCGCACGCTGCAGCCGCGCCGGTCAAGCTCCCGCAATCGGAAGCCGTCGGCAGCGACCTGCGCACCGCAATTCGCATCATGCAGATGGACTGTCCGACCGAAGAAGCGCTGATCCGCAAGAAATTCAGCCGCATGCCGTCCGTGCGCAGCATGGACTTCAACTTGATGCAGCGCGTGCTAACCGTCGTCCACGCGCCGGACGCCCTCGAAACGATCCTCGCCGCGATCCGCTCGCTCGACTTCACGCCTGAACTGGCAGACGCGAACCCGGACACGGCAACTGCCGCTCCTCGTGCGCCGTCCAAGCCGTGGTGGCCGCTGGCGCTCGCAGGCATCGCTGCGGTGGGCTCAGAGGCTGCCGGCTGGCTTGGCGCTCCCGTCTGGCTGGCAGCGGGTCTGGCGCTCCTCGCGATCGCCTCCTGCGGCCTCACGACGTACAAGAAGGGCTGGCTCGCGATCCGCAACGGCAACCTCAACATCAACGCGCTGATGAGCATTGCCGTAACCGGCGCGCTGATCCTGCAGCAGTGGCCGGAAGCGGCGATGGTGATGGTGCTCTTCACGATTGCCGAACTGATCGAAGCGAAGTCGCTCGACCGCGCCCGCAATGCTATCCAAGGCTTGATGCAGCTCACGCCCGAACAGGCGAGCGTGCAGCAAGCGGACGGCAGTTGGCGTCTCATGGACCTCAAGACAATCGCGCTCGGCGCGTTGGTACGCGTAAAGCCCGGCGAGCGGATCGCGCTCGATGGCGAAATCGTCGCGGGCCGCTCGAGCGTCGATCAGGCGCCGATCACCGGTGAAAGCCTGCCCGTCGACAAGACCATGGGCGACGCGGTGTTCGCCGGCACGATCAATCAGGCCGGATCGTTTGACTATCGCGTCACGGCCGCGGCCAGCAACACGACGCTCGCGCGCATCATCCACGCGGTCGAGGAAGCGCAAGGCACCAAAGCGCCGACGCAGCGTTTCGTCGATCAGTTCGCGCGCGTCTATACGCCGATCGTGTTCGCCGCCGCACTCGCCGTGGCGGTGCTGCCGCCGCTGCTGTTCGGCGGACAGTGGCACGAATGGGTCTACAAGGCGCTGGTGATGCTGGTGATCGCCTGTCCCTGCGCACTGGTGATCTCGACGCCGGTAACGATCGTCAGCGGCCTCGCTGCTGCCGCCCGCAAAGGCATCCTGATCAAAGGTGGCGCCTATCTCGAACAGGGCCGCAAGCTGAGCCGGGTCGCGCTCGACAAAACCGGCACGATCACGCACGGCAAGCCGGTGCAAACCGAGTTCGAGATGCTGGCCGACGTCGACGTCGTTCGTTGCAGGACGCTCGCGGCGAGCCTTGCGGGCCGCTCGGATCATCCGGTGTCGATGGCGATCGCGGCGGCGGCGAAAAACGACGGCATCGTTAGCGCCAGCACCACGGTCGATGCGTTCGAGGCACTGGCGGGTCGCGGCGTGCGCGGCGACATCGACGGCTTGCCGTATTGGCTCGGCAATCATCGGCTGGTCGAAGAGCTCGGGCGCTGCTCGGCATCGCTCGAAGCGCGGCTGGATACGCTCGAGGGACAAGGCAAAACCGTCGTGATGCTGGTGGATGCCGAACGCGTGCTCGCACTGTTCGCCGTCGCCGATACGGTGAAGGACACGAGCCGCGCCGCCATCGCCGAGTTGCAGCGCCTTGGCGTGCGGGCCGCCATGCTCACCGGCGACAACCCGCACACGGCCGCCGCGATCGCGCAGCAAGTCGGTATCGACGAAGCACGCGGCAATCAGTTGCCCGAAGACAAGCTGAACGCAGTGACGCAGTGGTCGCAGGAAGGCGCGACGGTGGGCATGGTCGGTGACGGCATCAACGACGCCCCCGCCCTGGCGCGCGCCGACATCGGCTTTGCGATGGGCGCGATGGGCACCGACACCGCGATCGAAACCGCCGACGTCGCCCTGATGGACGACGATCTGCGCAAAATTCCGCAGTTCATCCGCCTGTCGAAGGCGACGCATTCGGTGCTGGTGCAGAACATCACGCTGGCGCTGGGCATCAAGAGCGTCTCCCTCGTGCTGACGATGATGGGTCTGGGCACGATGTGGATGGCCGTATTCGCCGATGTGGGCGCAAGCCTGCTAGTGGTGGCGAATGGCTTGCGGCTGTTGCGCAGTTAAGTGTGCGGCAGCAGGCCCGATTCAATTGCTGGAAATGGGAGGTTGACATGGGATTCTGGGAAAAGATGTTGGGCGGGCATCGCGGCGGCGGTCACCACGGCGGTGGACATCGGAGTGGCGGACATGGCGACTGGGGGCGCGGAGACGGCTACGGCTTGCGGGACGATGGTAGTGGCGGCAGGCCGCCGCCCGCATCGACCTTGACGACCGGCGCAACCTGTCCAGGTTGCCAAGCCGTCAACGCGACAAGTGCCCGCTTCTGTCAGCAATGCGGCGCGTCACTGGCGCTGGCCGCATGCAAAGGGTGCCAAGCCTTGCTGCCAGCCGGCGCACCTTTTTGCCAGCAATGCGGCGCGGCGGCGCAGCGCTAATGAGCGAACGAACGGCGACCCGTTACCTGATGAGCGCCAAGGGCGGCCTTTAACGTATCGGAAGGCCGCATGCCGAACAGCTTCCGGTAGTCGGTCGCAAACTGGCTCAAATGCCAGAAACCCCACGCCGCGGCGACATCCTGAACTGAACGCGATTCGCGCGACGCGTTGCAAAGATCGCGCCGCGCGCCATTCAGGCGGATCGTGCGCAGATACGTGGCGGGCGCCATGCCCAACACGTCCTGAAAGCAGTATTGCAACGTGCGTCGGCTCACATGCAAGCGCTCGCACAACTCCGGCACATTGATCGCTCGGTCGCGATGGGCCAGAACATACTCGCGCGCTTCCGACACGATCGACTGACGCCGCCCACGCGCAGGCATCGCAACCTGCTCAGCGGCGGGCAACGCGCCCACATCGAATAGCGACGCCAGCACCGACGCCTGCAAATTGTTCCGTGCGAACGAGGACAGCGGCGCGCCGTTCGCCGCCCCGTCGTCGAGAAGCTGGCGCAGCGATCCGCACAAGCGCTCCTTGCGAGCCGTACCGATCGACACGACTTCCGTGTTCGGCAGATGGTCGGCCAGACCGACCCGCTCCACTTCGGCCGCATAGCGGCGCAGCACTTCACCCTTCACCACCACACCGAAAATCTCGTAGCCCGCCGAAGTCAGCAATTCGAACTCGATCCCGCCCGGACGAAATGCGAGCGCATCGCCCGCGATCACCTGTGTATCGATACGACCGGAACCCTCGGGGCAAGTCGGAATGCCGAACCAGTACGCGTCCTCCTGCACTTCGCAGGTCTGTCGCAGCGTGTGGCTGGTGGTTTCGACGAACACCTGCATGTGGTCGAGGCACAACTCCGTCAAACCGCCGACGAAGCGGCCCGCGGTCAGTTGGTCGTAGGTCTGGCTCCAGCCGTGGAGGTTGCGCGCCTGCTCGTCGGCGTCGTAGGCGACACAGGTCTGCACGCAAAAGCTCGGCTGCTGCGCGTGTGTCGGTGCTGTCAGGCTGTCGCTTCGGGGTTCAATCGTCATACCGGATCTACGAAATCGAAGTATTGAGGAGATCTGGAACGCAATTCTCATGCCGAACGGATTCTCCGCTTACCTTGCTTTGATCGCGACAGCACATGCTCACGCCCTGTTCAATTCATGAACAGGGCTGCGCACACTGATCAGAAACGAGACGCTCATCGTTTGACAAGGTGAACAGGTCTGCGCCCCAAGCCTGCTGGCGTGCCTGCTGCGCGTGCACAGCTCACCAGCGCGGTGCATTGGCACAATTCTGGCTCTAGTCTGTCGCGGCCAGCGAAATATCGCGCCGAATATAGCCCATTCAAACATGTGAGGAGCACACAGATGAATCACGCAGAGATGCAGTTTCTGACTACCGAATTCCCGTACAAAAAGCAGTATGGGAATTTTATCGGCGGTGAATGGGTGAAGCCCGTAGGCGGTGAGTACTTCGACAACGTGTCGCCGATCACCGGTGAGCCGTTCACGTCGATCCCGCGTTCACGCGAAGCCGATATCGAACTCGCCCTCGACGCCGCGCATCGTGCGAAGGCAGCATGGGGCAAGACGTCGACCACCGATCGCGCGAACATCCTGAACCGTATCGCCGACCGGATGGAAGCGAATCTGCAGCGCATTGCCGTGGCTGAAACGATCGACAACGGCAAGCCGCTACGCGAAACGATGGCGGCCGATATCCCGCTAGCCATCGATCATTTCCGCTATTTCGCCGGCGCCGTGCGCGCGCAGGAAGGCTCGCTCTCCCAGATCGACGACGACACCGTCGCGTATCACTTCCATGAGCCGCTCGGCGTGGTCGGCCAGATCATTCCGTGGAACTTCCCGATCCTGATGGCCGTGTGGAAGCTCGCGCCTGCGTTGGCCGCCGGCAATTGCGTCGTGCTGAAGCCGGCCGAGCAAACGCCTGCATCGATTCTCGTGCTGCTCGAACTGATCCACGATCTGCTGCCGCCGGGCGTGCTGAACGTGGTGAACGGGTTCGGCCTCGAAGCCGGCAAGCCGCTCGCGTCGAGCAAGCGCATCGCGAAGATCGCCTTCACGGGCGAGACGACGACCGGCCGCCTGATCATGCAGTACGCAAGCCAGAACATCATTCCGGTGACGCTCGAACTCGGCGGCAAGAGTCCGAACATTTTCTTCGCCGACGTGATGAACGAGGACGACAGCTACTTCGACAAGGCGCTCGAAGGCTTCACGATGTTCGCGCTGAATCAGGGCGAAGTGTGCACGTGTCCGTCGCGTGTGCTGATCGACGAAAAGATTTACGACCGCTTCATGGAGCGCGCGTTGAAGCGTGTGGCGGCGATCACGCAAGGCCATCCGCTCGACACGAAGACGATGATCGGCGCACAAGCCTCGCAGGAGCAGCTTGAAAAAATCCTCTCGTATGTCGATCTCGGCAAGCAGGAAGGTGCGGAATGTCTCATCGGCGGTGAGCGCAATACGCTCGGCGGCGAACTGAGCAAGGGCTACTATGTGAAGCCGACCGTGTTCCGCGGCCACAACAAGATGCGCATCTTCCAGGAAGAAATCTTCGGGCCGGTCGTTTCCGTGACGACCTTCAAGAACGAAGACGAAGCGCTCGAAATCGCCAACGATACGCTCTACGGTCTGGGCGCCGGTGTATGGACACGCGACGGTACGCGCGCCTATCGCTTCGGCCGGCAAATCCAGGCGGGCCGCGTGTGGACCAACTGCTATCACGCGTATCCGGCACATGCTGCGTTCGGTGGCTACAAGCAATCGGGTATCGGCCGCGAAAATCACAAGATGATGCTCGATCACTATCAGCAGACCAAGAACCTGCTCGTCAGCTATAGCGATAAGCCGCTCGGTTTCTTCTGAGTGTAACGACCCTGTACGAGCGAGCCGCATTACGCGGCTCGCTCTTTTTCAACGAGGGCATGTGATGGCTGATGAGAAGGAAGTAGCCCGTGTGATCGCGACGCCTGCTGCGGTCGATTTGATCGACAAGCTATGCGCCGAACACGGGGCCGTGTTGTTTCATCAATCCGGTGGATGCTGCGACGGCAGCGCGCCGATGATGTTCCCTCAGAATGAGTTCATGGTCGGCTCGTCCGACGTGAAACTCGGCACGATTGCCGGCGTGCCGTTTTATATGAGCGAATCGCAGTTCGAATACTGGCAGCACACGCAACTGATCATCGATGTGGTGCCGGGGAATGGCGGGATGTTTTCTCTGGAGCGACCGAGCGGGTTGCGGTTTTTGACGCGCTCGCGACTTTTCGAGGACGAGGAGAACGCGTGGTTGGAGACGCATCCGGTGGAACGGGCGGATGCTTAGTGTCTCTATGTCGTGTCTAGTTTGAGTCGTCGCCGACTGCGGGTGTTGTCGGCGTACTCGCTAGCAGCGCATCGCTATCGTCTTTCAAACCAACGCCCGTGATGCCCAAACGTCTTGCGTGCGTCAGCAGATAGTGCAACTTGTGCGCGGCTGATTCGTAGTTAAGACCTTCGGGACGCACGTTGGAAATGCAGTTGCGTTGCGCATCGCTGCAGCCCACTTTCGGCGCGTAAGTCAAATAGATGCCGAGACTATCGGGCGAACTCAAACCTGGTCGTTCGCCGATCAGCATCACAACCAGTTTGGCATCGAGCAGTTCTCCGATTTCGTCACCGAGCGCGACGCGGGCCTGACGTGCGACTACTACCGGGCCGATCTTCCAATCCGTGAGTTTCGTGCAAACGGCTTGCAGCAGCGGAATCGATTGCTTCGATGCAGCGAATGCGGAGAGACCATCTGCGATGACGAAGACCACTTCGGGTGAATCCACCTTGAGTTGTCCAAGCGCTGCGCGGCTCTCATCGCTCAAGCGCCTGCCGAGATCCGGACGCCGCAAATAATGCTCGCGATCGGGCGCGGCACTATGCACATCCAGTGTGCTGAAACTTTGCGCGCGCAACTGTTCGTGCAGCACGTCCGTATCGAGCGGATGATGCACCGCGTCGCGCGCCTGCGCATGCGACAGGTTGAACGCCAGCAACGGTGCAGTCGGCAAACTGTTGCCCGCGCGGCCCAACGCGATGCGTGCGTTGGTGAACTGCCGCAATGCGTTCCATGGATTCTTTTCGAGGAAGTCGCTCATGCGATGCCCATCCAGTCATTCGCGCCTGCCAGCAGAGGTTGCTGTGACGATGCACTCAGCAAAGCGCCGCGAGAGTCAGTGATCTGCATGGACTCCAGCCATTCTTCGAATTCCGGTGCGCGGCGCAGACCAAGTACGTCGCGCACGTAAAGGGCATCGTGGAAGGACGTGCTTTGATAGTTGAGCATCACGTCGTCCGCACCCGGAATGCCCATGATGAAATTGATACCCGCCACGCCGAGTAGCGTGAGCAGGTTATCCATATCGTCCTGATCGGCTTCGGCGTGATTCGTGTAGCAGATGTCGCAACCCATCGGCACGCCGAGCAGCTTGCCGCAGAAGTGGTCTTCAAGGCCCGCGCGCGTGATCTGCTTGCCGTCGTACAGATACTCCGGTCCGATGAAGCCAACCACCGTGTTCACCAGAAACGGATTGAACTTGCGCGCGACTGCATAGGCGCGCACTTCGCATGTCTGCTGATCGACACCGAAATGGGCATCGGCCGACAAGGCGCTACCCTGCCCGGTTTCGAAATACATCAGGTTATTGCCGACAGTGCCGCGATTCAGCGACAACCCCGCTTCATATGCTTCCTGCAACAGCGCAAGCGAAATACCGAAACCCGAGTTCGCTTTCTCTGTCCCGGCAATCGATTGAAACACGAGATCGACCGGCGCGCCTTTTTCGATCGCAGCGATGGTGTTAGTGACGTGGGTCAGCACGCACGATTGCGTGGGTACCTGATAGCGTTGGCGGAAGTCGTCGATCATCAGCAGCAGCTTGGTGATCGCGGCAAGATTGTCGCTGGCGGGATTGATGCCGATCATCGCGTCGCCGCAGCCGTACATCAGGCCATCGAGCATCGACGCGGCGATGCCTTTGACGTCGTCGGTCGGATGATTCGGTTGCAGTCGCACCGACATGTGACCGGGCAAGCCGATCGTATTGCGAAAGCGCGTAATCACCGGACGCTTGCGCGCCGCCGCGATCAAATCCTGATTGCGCATCAGCTTCGAGACAGCCGCAATCATCTCCGGCGTGAGTCCGGCGGTGATGCGCGTGAGCGCGTCGCCATTGGTCGTGCTGCTCAACAGCCAGTTGCGGAAATCGCCGACCGTCAGATGCGATATCTCAGCGAACGCTTGCGGCGAATGATCGTCGATCACGAGACGCGTGACCTCGTCGCTTTCGTACGGGATCAGCGCTTCGTTGAGAAACGTGCGCAACGGCACCTGCGCGAGCGCCATCTTGGCCGCGACGCGCTCTTCTTCGCTTGCCGCCGCGACGCCCGCGAGCTGGTCGCCGGAACGCAGCGGACTGGCTTTCGCCATCAAGGTTTTCAGGTCGGCAAAGCGATACGTGCGGCTGCCGATTGTCTCGGTGTAGCTCATGTTTACGACTCCATCGCCGCTGCTTGCGCAGCGGCTCGATCCGTCACTCTTCGAGCAAAGCGTCCGACGGTGCTGCTTCGCGTTGATGGCGCGTCAACAGGAAGTAGACGTAGCCGAGCGCGAGGAAGATCGCGAACACGATGGCCACCAGGAAATTGAAGTAGACCATTGTAGCCAGACAAATCACCGCGGCCACCAGCGCGAACGCCGGAAAGAACGGAAACAGCGGCGCGCGGAACGGGCGCTCCATGTTCGGCTCCGAGCGGCGCAGCTTGAACAGCGACAACATGCTGATGATATACATCACGATAGCGCCAAATACGGACATCGTCACGATGTTCGCCGTCAGCGTCTGGCCGCCGAACTGGATCAGCTCGTCGCTATAGATCGCGGCGATACCGACCACGCCACCCGCGATGATCGCGCGATGCGGCGTCTTGAAGCGCGGATGCACCTTGGAGAGCCACTCCGGCAGATAACCGGCGCGAGCCAGCGCGAAGATCTGCCGCGAGTATCCGAGGATGATGCCGTGAAACGACGCGACGAGCCCGAACAGGCCAAGCCACACCAGCATATGCATCCAGCCGCTATGTTCACCGACGATGAATTTCATGGCCTGCGGCAGCGGATCGTTGATGTTCGACAGCTTGGTCCAGTCGCCGGCGGCGCCTGCGAACACCATCACGCCGATGGCGAGCACGACCAAGGTCAGAATACCGGCGACGTAAGCAATCGGAATCGAACGCTTGGGATTCTTGGCTTCTTCAGCAGCCATCGCCACGCCTTCAATCGCGAGGAAAAACCAGATCGCGAAGGGAATCGCCGCGAACATGCCGTGGAACGAGCCCATGCTGAAGGTGTCCGCACCAGACCAGCCACCCTTCGTGAAATTCGACCACTGGAATCCCGGCGACACGACGCCCATGAACACCAGCAATTCGAAGATCGCGAGCAGCGTTACACACAACTCGAAAGCCGCGGCGATCTGCACACCGACGATATTCAGCGCCATGAAGACGAGATACGCGCCCATTGCCGCGTGTTTCGGTTCGAGCCCCGGAAACTGCACGTGCAGATAAGCGCCGATCGCGAGTGCAATCGCCGGTGGTGCGAACACGAATTCGACTAACGTCGCCGCGCCCGCCAGATAACCACCGGTCGGGCCAAAAGCGTGGCGCGCGTAGGCGAACGGGCCGCCTGCATGCGGAATCGACGTGGTGAGTTCGGTGAAACTGAAAATGAAGGTGGTGTACATCGCGGCAATAAAAACCGCCGTGATGACGAAGCCGAGCGTGCCGGCGCTCGCCCAGCCATAGCTCCAGCCGAAATACTCGCCGGAAATGACCAGACCGACCGCGATCCCCCACAGTTGCCACGTGCCGAGCGTCTGCTTCAACTCGTGATGCGTGACTTTACCGACGTGCTGACTTTTTGACTCTGATTTCATCGGGTGCTCCTGATGTTTTCGCTTGCTCGACGCCGCAAGGCTTTGCGGTGCATGGGCGGACAGGCTTCAGCCGATGGTAGTAAGCCATTATTCAACGTGTTATCGAAATTCGGCAAAGTTCGGGCGCGATTGTGTCAGTGGACGCTTAATTCTGTTCACGGGTGCTTTGGCGAAGTTCGCAGGATTTGGTAAATGGGGACGTGGTACTTTGATTCGCATCCCTTCGGCAATCTTCTCTTTGTTGGTCACTTAGTTATGAACCAATCGGACAATCGGGCGCGCTACGAAACGCGGCTGGGCCGCGTGTTGGACCATATTTACGATCATCTCGACGAACCGCTGGATATCGATCGTCTCGCGCAAATCGCCTGCATGTCGCCGTATCACTGGCATCGCATCTTTCAGGCGATGTATGGCGAGACGGTGGCGACGACTGTGCGGCGTTTGCGGTTGCATCGCGCCGCGGGATATCTGGCGAATGGTTCGATGCCGATCGCTGAGATTGCCGAACGCTCGGGCTATAGCAGTTTGCAGTCTTTCTCTCGCACCTTTCGCGCGGTGTTCGGCATTCCGCCGGCGCAGTACCGCAAGCAGGGTACGCATAGCCGGTTTCGTCCGGCACTTTCAGGAGACGATCAAATGACGATGCGTGAAGTGGTGATTCGTAACGTGGAGCCGATGGAGGTTTTGTCGGTGGATCACGTTGGGCCGTATATGCAGATCGGCAAGGCGTTCGATGGGTTGTTCGGCTGGTTGGCGAAACACAATTTGCTGGCAGGACAGATGCGCATGATCGGGATTTACTACGACGATCCTGGTGTTGTTGCGGAGGATGAGTTGAGGTCGAAGGCTGGGGTGTTGCTGCCGCATCCGGTGCAGACTTCGGTGACGGTGAGTCCGCCGGTTTCGGTGGCGCGTGTGAAAGGTGGGGAGTACGCGGTGTTGCGGCATAAGGGGCCGTATAGCGATATGCGGGCGGCTTATGAGTGGTTGTATGGGACGTGGCTTGTGCAGTCGGGGCGTGAGGCTGCGGATGCGCCGGTGTTTGAGGAGTATTTGAATAGTCCGAAGGAGACTGCGCCTGCTGAGCTGCTGACGGAGATTTGTTTGCCGTTGGTTTGATGGGTTTGGTTCTGGTTTGGTTGTTGTGCGTGCGTTGTGCATGTTTACGCAGCGGGGTTCGGGGATGCTTCTCTGTTTTTTATAGTCTTTGTATATGTATACGTAGTAATAGTTAACAAGCACCTCGCGTTTCTGTGGATAACTTGGATCTTCGCTTACGGATCAAGGGGATACGGAATCGATAACCCTGCGGGGGGTGGGCGGACAGGACGGAGGAGCCAGGGAAAACTTTTGGCTGACCTGGCGAGGTTGCTGGTTTATCAAAGTTTCGCCCACAACGTATCAGGTGGTTTGTACAAAAGTTGTCCAGAGGGGGTTGTGGATAAGTGCGGCTACTTATGGAGCGCTCAATCCGCTAACTCGTAGGACGTGCTGCGGCCACCTGCTGCTGATTTTTTCAACACGCCGGATCCGACGTTGATCCGGGCTATTTTCCCTGCGGACGCAAATTATTCTCCGCAGAAAATGCGGAGAATAGTGGCGCTATTCTCCGCTCGGACCGTGGGGTCCCTCGCGAGTGACTGATTTCTCGATCAGGCGCTTCGGCGGCACCTTGTCGCAAAATTAATTCGCACTGCCAATGCGTTGACAAGACTTGGGCGCGTCGCTTATCTTCGGTTCGCGGGTCGGCTGGTCAAGCTTGCCAAGTTACGGGCAGTATTCGTTCCGGGCACTACGGGGCTACCCCGTGGATCAGAATGACCTCCGCAGTTCGTCGCATGAGCGTCACTTGCGCGTTGCGCAAACCGGCTCGCGCAGCACAAGACGCGTTGACTGGCTGGCCCGCCCCTATCTCTGCCCTATGCCGCAATTTTCCCCGCAATTTGTCACCTACGCGATCGCCGATGCCATGCTGGCGGGGCCGCCCGAGGCCGCCTCGATGGTCGAGCGGATGACGCTTGTGTTGGGCGAACGCGCGGATTGGATGAATGGATTGGCGCGCGGGATTGCGAAGCGATTTGGCGCGCGGTGGGACAGTGTCGACAGTAAAGAGTTGTCGAAGGTTGTTGCTGAGAACACAGGGTTTGTCGCGGCCTGGAGGGGTGAGAATCAGCCGAGGGTTGTGCGTGTACTGCCTCGCCCGCCTGTTCAGCGGCCGCCTCCGCCCTGGTTGCACGACGTGGTGTTGCCGCAGTTGCCGACGCTTGGTGATCTGGCTGCATGGCTCGAAGTTGAGCCGGACGAGCTGGACTGGTTTGCCGATCGCTGGCGTGTGTCGGCGCAGAGTGCGGTGACGCCGCTTCATCATTATTCGTACAAGGTGATTGAAAAGCGCGACGGTCGGTGTCGGATTATCGAAGTGCCTAAATCGCGTTTGCGGGCCTTGCAGAGGAAAGTGCTTCACGGTTTGCTCGATCGGGTTTCCGCTCGAACTCCCCGGCCTTCGATTGGCGCTCCTCCAGCGAATATCTCAGGCTGGAAACTTGCCCCTTCACACAGCTTAGCCGCGCATTCATCTATTAAAGCCGCCGTTTTTTCAATCGGAGATATGACACTACTCGTCACCGCGTATCGCTGGTGAACTCGTCTTCTTTAGGAACACCCCAACGACGCATCAGCCAGCTCCAAAATACACAGAAATAGTTGCCGGAAATCATCCACGCGAACAAGAACACATACAACTTCCACCCGGAAATGCGCGTGACCAGTGGCATATCGCCTCTCAACGCCAGTTCGATCTCGACGATCAGCAAGCCGAGGCCCAGCATCCAGCCAACCATTAGCCAGCGCGCACGCTGCGTGAACGCTCCGCGAAAGTCGCCGTACCAGACGCAACGTCCCGCGAAAAAAGCCAGCACGAGGGACAGCAGCGCGAGCAAGCGCCAGCTCAATGTGTATTCGCTCCTTATGAGCGTCAGGTACGGGCTGTGATTCAGATAGACGGTTCTCCACGCTGAGAAAATTTTGACCGGCCTGCGATGGATCGTCCGAATGAGAAAGATAAATGAAGCGCGCCCTGATGGATTTCCCTGCCTCATTCCTATAGGTAACATACCCGCAGGTGAACCTGCGTTTGTAGTTCGGCGTTTCGCTGGATCCGTGCAAATCGGGAGTGGTTTCATACAATCCGTCAAACTTGATATCCTTTTCATTGGACAACGCTGATCTGACTGCTGTCTCCACAACGTCGTCTGTCGAGGCGTTGCTTCGCGTGCAGCCGGCGAGCAAAGCAAATGCAATAAATAGGGCCGCGATAGCGTCAGTTGCAAAGCTACTGCGTATCGGCTTAACGCTTGTTTGCATCATGCTTCGTCCGTTTTCGTTCTTCATCTTCAGACTCGCGCCGCTGAGCGCGATTCGATGCCAGGCTTCTCAAGCCAGACTGCCGCATGGCGCTCGCCGTCCTGCTCTCCAGTCCAGCCATCGACCCGCGCCTTCGGATTGATCGGGTAGTCGCCCCGCCGTCTCGCCAACACAGTTTCCCCCCAACCAACAGGGGTACCCGTGCGTGGTTCCGCATACGGATCGTCTGGTACCACCGCACTGACCCGCTGGATAGCGTCCGGCCACACCGGGTCCCGACAGGTCGCATTCGTGAGAATCCGCATCACCGTAAAGACAAGCACAAACGGCATCATGATGATCCGCCAGATCGCGGGTGCATCCATCCCCACGCCATAAAGCGAGAACAGAAACGATTCACGCGGTGTTTCGTCCTCGGTGTGGAACAGCATTGGCTTGGGCAGGCCGTTCGGTCCGTCGTTCATGTAGTAACACCAGTAGTTCCACTGCGCCAGCGCCAGTTCCACTTCAGCCTCAGGCATCCATTCGCGGCCGATCGAAAAGACCTGCGTCACGTTGCCTCGATCGTCGACGGTGTAATGGCGGATGTGGAATAGTTCCCCGAACGTCGACCTCTCGCGGTGCAGGCAAAAGATCGAATCCTTCGACCAGGGAATCTCCCAGACGACATCACCTTGCCCGGGTTTGGCAAAGAATCGCCGCTTGCGGATGGCGTAGAGTTTGCGCTCGCCTCTCTGGAAACGAATCGGGCGGCGACGAAGAGCAAAAAACAGATCTCGCCCAAATTTCCACACAATAAATACGAATATCAGCGAGATAGCCAGTGCAAATAAATCTCCCACCGTACTCGCCGCATACGGATAACGCACCTCCGTGAGCCAATACATATATGGTCCGATACAAATGCCTGCTATACCAATTAGAATCGCAGCAGCAGACCACTGCTTCTCCAGAAGCGACGGCTCGGTCACGTCCATATAAGTACTATTGATTTTGAAAATCGTTCCAAAATCCTGAATATTAGGGCCAACCGCACCCTCGATGGACAAACGGTGAGCCATATCCCACTCTGGCACCGGACTCCCAATACACCTCTTCATCAAGCGCTCGTCCACGCCTTAGCCTCCTGCTGCTGAGTTGAATGCCTTCAACTCAGCCTCTAGCGAATCGTAATGTTTCTCGGTGCTGAATTTGCAGCGCGATATCCAATCGTGCATTTCAGATGCCTTTATCCGATGTCATCGACTACCATCCTCGCGCGCTGAATCAGTTTCACCAATCAATCGGCAAACATCCCTTCCGTCAGTTTTACCGGCTCGCCATTGACAGAAAACTTGTACTGCATGACGTTCTTGTTCTCCAACGTGGAAAAAGAGATTGCGGCGCCTCCGGTCGAAAATTTCTTATCGACCTCTTCGCCTGCGATTTTTCCCGAAACAATAGCGGCAGAATACGGCGACAGAGCAGGGGGCATGCTCAAGTCTTTCACCAATTTGCGCATCTTCGGATTCTGCGCGGACTGATCGACAAGGCTCGCTTCGTAGATATATTTCCAGCCGGTGATCTTCTTGAGATGATCCGCGATGTCGTCATCCCACTGATATTTTTTCAGCAACTCCGCCAGCGTGATAGACGAATTCCTGCTGACTTTCACGCAACAAAGCACGCTGTTCTTTGTGCCGGCATCAACCAGCCCGCTGAACACCGTATCGTCGGCAATTTTTTGATCGACGAAAACAATATTGTGGCGCGCCGCATTGGCTCCGCCGTTAGCATCGGCAACAGGAAGTTGCTCCCACACGCCAACGATCGGGGCTTGTTGGGCATTCGCAAAATTGCAAATCAAAGCGACAAAAACTGATACTGCGATCCTTCGCATAATTTTCCCTATTAATGACCCGTGTCAGACCAATGCATGTTTTCGTGGGGATAATAAGTCACCCCATAGCCGTCGCCAACGTGCTTCAGGTCGGCAAATGACCTAACCTCGACGTCATGGCCTGCCGCATCTTTGACCCGCTTGCCCGCGTACCCGGTGATATTCAGATCGACTGCCGCGCCGTAATTATGGCGAGACCGACCAGGCCTCCCAACGGCTTGCATCGCCGAATTGACATTGATGCCATAGCCCCGGCACATCTCCTTTGCGGCCTTAACCGACGCGTCCAGATCCATGCTGCCGTCGGCATTGCGGTGCACCCAATCTATGTTAACACCCGAATATGGCGGCACCCGGTCCGGACGCTCGCGCCCTTTGGCAATTTCAAAGGCATGGAACATCAGGTATGAGCGCTGGATGGGTCGAAGCGCGGCATTGATCCTCACTGAGATGTTCGCATCGCGCATTGCGCCGATAAACGCGCTGGCGCTGGCCTTGAAAGAGTCGTTCAGTGAACTGAGCGACGCACTGCCTGGAAACTTGCTGCACCACGCCACGCCACTTGGCTCAAGCGTGGGGGAGCTCACTACGGTCTGGGGATGGCCGTTTGGAGCGTGCTGATGTACAACGCCCGCAGGAGCGGCAGCGGAAGCGCCGGTGGCGGCCGAACTGGAAGGCGCTGCGCTGGCTGACGGATGCGGAGTCGCACTCGATCCACTACTCGCCGCGCTACCGGTGCTGGCCGGCGCCGCCACCTGCGGCGTTGCCGCAGGCAGATTACTTCCCGTGGCGCTGTTCACCGCCGTACCGCTAGCGTGCGTGGCAGAGCCTGTAGTCGGTTTGGCAGCGGTGACTGTTGTCTGCGGTTTGGCGCTAGTGCCCTGTGCATGCGATTGATCGGCCGGTTGCCCTCAACAGGGAGGCTGGTTCCATCGACTTTGTCGCTCAGTCTCTTTGCGCCCCAGACACCCCCTCGTAGGGCAGTAGCACTAATTTTGTCTCCCAGTAGCAGAACTGTGGTGCCAGCAGCAATTACTTTGGCGCCCTACGAGATGAAGGGAGACAGAATTCGTTAGACTGGCATCCCTTATTAATCAATAACTTGCTAACTTTTTCCGTCCAATTGTTTTCAGCACCCGAACCGAATTAGTTGGACTACCCGGATTTGTGTCGCGAATTCGTTAGACTGAGTCGCCCACCCAAAAAACACGCTGATTGAGCGCTCGCAGCCTTCGCCGATTGCACATCAGCGTTTCTCAGGCGGGTTGGATGCCCGGCTGCCAACGTGCTCCAGATTGCTACCTTACGTATGGAGCGCGTGATGAATAACGCTCGCCGTTGCGTTGCCTGTGGCAGCCTCTTCCATCCTTTTTCTCACATCCCAGATCAACGATTCTGTTCTGCCCTGGGCTGTCAGCGAGAGCGACGCCGACGCTGGCAACAGCAGCGACTTCGAAGTGATCCCGACTACCGCGACAACCAGGCGCGGGCGCAGGCCAAATGGCGCGCTCGTCGCCCGGACTACTGGCGTCAATACCGCGCGACGCACCCGGCCTATCGGGAGCGCAATTGCGCGATGCAACGGGAGCGGAATGCGCGACGAAGTTCCAGTCCAGTTGCAAACATGGACGCGTCACCGCCTTTACACCCGCTCGCGTCGGGCTTCTACATACTGCGTCGTGCCGTCGAAACGGGCATTGCAAAGATGAACGCGTGCACCGTCCATATCGCCGTGCTGTCGGCACCAAACGGGCCACGCATACGTGATTGCAAAGAGATGACGTGATCGACTTCCGCGCTAGGCCTGCTACCTTTGCCTTGTACCCGCTCTGAATCAGACGCCACCGCAGTTGCGACGCGGTTGCGTTTCGAACGTGACGATCTACGTGTCCGACGCGATGCCGGACACGCGAGCTCAGGGGAGCGAGGATTCGAAGCAGCGGGAGCAGGACCGTGTCACTCGATCACATAGGCGATACCGTCGTCGCGCAGACCCCCTCGGTACGGGCGGCCGAATACGTTCGGATGTCGACTGAGCACCAGCAGTACTCGACTGAGAACCAACGCGACAGGATCCGGGAGTACGCCGTGCGGCGCGGTCTCGAAATCGTTCGCACCTACGCTGACGAGGGTAAAAGCGGTCTGCGCATCGACGGACGGCAGGCGCTGCAGCAACTGATCAAGGACGTGGAAAGCGGCCACGCGGATTTTCAGGTGATCCTCGTCTATGACGTGAGTCGCTGGGGGAGATTCCAGGACGCGGACGAAAGTGCGTACTACGAGTATGTCTGCCGGCGCGTCGGCATCCAGGTTGCCTACTGCGCCGAACAGTTCGAAAACGACGGCTCGCCGGTTTCCACCATCGTGAAAGGAGTGAAGCGGGCAATGGCCGGCGAATACAGCCGGGAATTGTCGGCCAAGGTGTTTGCCGGCCAGTGCCGGCTGATCGAGCTCGGCTTCCGGCAGGGTGGACCGGCTGGCTACGGTTTACGCCGCGTCCTCATCGATCAGCACGGAATCATGAAAGGAGAACTTCAGCGAGGCGAGCACAAGAGCCTGCAGACCGATCGGGTGATCCTTATGCCAGGGCCCGAGAGCGAAATCCGCATTATCAATCTCATCTACAACTGGTTTATCGACGGGTCATTAAATGAATATGAGATTGCAGCCCGGTTAAATGGTATGCGTGTTCGCACAAATCTCGACCGGGAATGGACACGGGCGACTGTACGGGAGGTACTGACCAACGAGAAATACATCGGCAATAACGTCTACAACCGCGTGTCGTTCAAACTCAAGAAAATGCGCGTCGTCAATACACCGGACATGTGGATCCGGAAGGAAGGAGCATTCCAGTCTATCGTACCAGGTGAGACGTTTTACACAGCACAGGGCGTCATGCGGGCGCGCGCCCGGCGCTATTCGAATGAGGAGCTCATCGAGCGTCTGCGCAACCTCTACCGCAACCGTGGTTTCCTGTCCGGCCTTGTTATCGACGAAACTGATGGCATGCCATCAAGCTCCGTTTACATGTACCGATTCGGCAGCCTGATCCGCGCATACCAGACCGTGGGTTTCACGCCTGGTCGCGACTACCGCTATCTCGAAACCAACCGGTTCCTCCGTCAGCTTCACCCGGAAATCATTGCGCAGACGGAGAAGAAGATCGCCGATCTCGGTGGCACGGTACTGCGCGATCCAGCCACAGATATGCTCACCGTCAACCATGAGTTCACTACCTGCCTCGTTCTCGCGCGTTGCCAGACACACGAAAATGGGCGGCATCGCTGGAAGGTCCGGTTTGACACGAGCCTGCTGCCGGACATTACGGTAGCCGTTAGGCTCGACCACGCGAATTCCGCGGCGCTCGATTATTACCTCCTGCCGCGCCTGGATTTCGGCCAGCCGCGTATCAGCCTTGCCGACCAGAACAGGATTGAGTTCGAGAGCTACCGTTTTGACACGCTTGACTATCTCTATGGCATGGCTGAGCGGGCCCGCCTCCGGAGGGTGGCATGAACCAGCAGCAACAGGCGGGCGAGGTACGGATGATTCCGGTCGACCAGATCGAGGTCATTAATCCTCGCGAGCGTAACAACCGCGTCTTCAACGAAATCGTCGGCAACATCAGGGCGATCGGCCTGAAAAAACCGATCAAGGTTACGCCGCGTGCTACAGCGGATGGCATCGAGAAGTATCTGCTTGTGTGTGGCGAAGGTCGCCTGAAGGCTTTCCGTTCACTCGGCGAGACGACCATTCCTGCGATGGTTGTGAATGTCAGCGACGAAGACGCATTCATCATGAGTCTCGCGGAGAACATTGCGCGTCGTCAGTGCAGGCCGCTCGAACTCCTCGCTGGCATCCGGCAATTGCAGGAGCAGGGATATACGTCGAAGGTGATCGCGGAAAAGACGGGGCTCACGCAATCATATGTCCAAGGTATCCTGATGCTACTGCATCACGGTGAGGAGCGCCTGGTCATAGCAGTAGAGAAGGGACGAATTCCACTCAACGCCGCACTGTCTATTGTCAGCGCTGGTGACGACGACACGGCAATGCAGGCTGCTCTGCAGGAAGCTTACGAATCCGGCAAGTTACGTGGCAAGCAATTGATGGATGCCCGCCGGATTATCGAGCGACGTAAAACGCTTGGGCGCTCCGCTGCCCGCAACATGTCGGGCAAGCTCGCAGATGTGACGACATCGAGCCTGGTGCGGACCTACCAACATGAAGTCGAACGCCAGAAGTCGATGGTGCGTAAGGCCGAATTTGCGCAGCAGCGGCTCCTGTTCGTCGTGGGTGCGCTCCGGCAAATGTTCGCCGATGAGAACTTCGTCAATCTGTTGCGCGCAGAAGGACTTGCAACATTGCCGAAATATCTCGCCGAGCGCGTGTGGTCTGGCGGGAGCGTCGCATGACAGGCGTGACGCTCGGTTTCATTCCCGAACCTCTATCCGTTCCAGTAGTGTGCATCTTGCCGTCGCGCAAGACGCCGGCGACGATCATCGATTCCCGCAAGTTCAAACAGATCAAGGCCTCAATCGAGGAGATCGGCCTGATTGAGCCACTGTCGGTTACCGCAGTACACCAGAGTACGGGTCAACATGTGCTGCTTGATGGCCACCTACGCCTCATTGCGATGCAGAAGCTCGGACTTGTCGAGGTATCGTGCCTGGTTGCAACCGACGACGAAAGCTACACGTACAACAATCGTGTCAATCGGCTGTCCACAATCCAGGAGCACTATATGATCCGGCGCGTCGTCGAACGGGGCGTGTCGCCGGGGAGGCTGGCAAAGGCCCTCGCTATGGACGTGTCCATGATCCTCAAGAAGCTTTCGCTGCTGGACGGCATATGTCCTGAAGCCGCCGAACTTCTGGGAGATCGCCAGTTCTCAGTAGACCTTGCTCGCGCAATTCGAAAAATGAAGCCGACGCGGCAGGTCGAATGCGTCGAGCTGATGATAGCGGCGAACAACGTGACGGTGCCTTATGCCGAAGCGCTGCTTGTCGCAACACCCGCAGCACGCCTGGTTGACGGAAAGAAGCCGCCGAAGCTGACCGGCGTGACACCTGAACAGATGGCGAAGATGGAGCGGGAGATGAGCAACCTCCAGGGCCAATACAAACTTGTCGAGCAGACCTACGGACAGGATGTGCTGAACCTGGTGCTCGCAAAGGGATATCTTGCCAGGCTCCTGGAGAATGAACTGGTAGCTCAATACCTGCGGCAGCGTCAACCAGACCTGCTGGCAGAGTTCGAAACGATTGTCGAGACGGTTTCGCTTGAACAGCAGCAATTCAGCGTTCTCACCTAGCTGCGCCCGACATCACCGATGCAATGCATGGCGTCACATTAGACCTCGAAATGGCAAGTCGCCCGCCGCTATTCGAAGGCGTTAGTTTTGAGAACGGGCCGCATGGGCGACAGGCAGCAGGCGGCCAACAACGGTCGTTTGTACGTGTATCGATGAAGATCTTCGGGCGTCGCATATACTAAAATTTCGGTCATTCGCGTATCGCTTGTGTGAGTTATATCGTAGGCCTGCCCGAATAAGGTGCGACACCGGAAGTCATTGGTTCTGTTTCAACGGGAACAGGGGAAACCAAATGTCTCGGATTGAATTACCCGCAGTTTCCTCCCTTTCGGAAGATCAGAAGCGGCAATATTACCGTTTCCCCGCGAACCTGACGCTGGCATTACTGCGCACGACTGGCTCTACGTCTGGTTACCTGTCGCTCGGCGGCTCGTTCCCGCGTGGCGCGATAGGCAACAAGGACCGCGAGATGATCATCCTTCGGGTGGGCGCGCTCAGCCGCAGCCCATACGAGCGGATGCAGCACCTGCCACTTGCACGTCAGGCCGGTTGGAGTGATGCCGAAATCGCGGCGATCGAAGCGGGAAACAGTTCAGACGCACGGTCCCTGGCGATTCTACGATTCGTCGACGAGTGCGTGCGCGACATCAAGGTTGGAACACAGACTTTTGCCGCCGTCCGTGCATTTTTCTCTGAGACACAGATGGCAGAGCTAACGCTCCTGATCGGCCACTACATGATGACGGCCCGTTTCCTCGAAACCCTCGAGGTGCCGCTTGATGACGCGGTGACATCGTGGGACAACATATAGGCTTCGTGTTCGCGTGGCTCGAGCGATGGCCGTTTACCCTAGCAAGCTGCCACTAAAGTAGTGAAAAATCCAGTGGCCGTGAAGGGGGCGCGTGCTGCCGATCGCCATCAGGCAGTGATCGGAGTGCAGCGGCCACATGACATTGTTTTGCTGGTCGGTATTGACGACCGTCAATACACGGGAATCGCAGGAGCGCCGGCGAAGGCTGGGGCCAGCTGTGGGAACCGCCCCAGCCCGGCCATGTTACGCCGATGGCGGTCGGTAGGACGGATCGGCCTCTAACAGGTTGAAGCGCGCGCAGTCGAGGTCGTTCTTGTTGAACAGGGGTGCGAAACACGGTTCGAGCATGATGCTTTCGAACGACAGGCGCAGCGCACCGTGCTTCGCGAGGCTTTTCAGGCCGCTCTTGATGTCGGAGCCGGGCTTCACGAGCCGCTTGGCCAGAGTGACGGGCGGATACGTCTCTAGCAGGCCCTCAATCGTTGTCTTCACGTACTTCTTCGAAAGCGAAATGTTCATCGCCTCACGGATGCGCGCGCCGAATTCACGGACCAGCGCGTCGGGCGAGACGGTGGCCGTGCCGGGCGCCTCAGCCGATTCGGGTGTGCGGGCGGCGGTGGCGGCTTGCCGAGCGGCCTCGCTCAGCGCACGCAGGAACGCGGGTAGGCGCGGCAGCGTGCGATCGACCGACCAGGTTTCATGATTGTCGAGAAATTCCGGGAATTCGCCCGAGTTCAGCACGGCATACAGCGCATGCACCGCCGCGTCGGTGATCTCGAACGGCGGAGGGAGCTCGGCCCGGCCGGTTCGCTCGACAGCGACCTTCGTATAGGGCGCTTCCTGCGCGCCCCCCTCGACCACCTCGTCGACATGCAGCCAGTATGGGCGGTAGCGTTCGTCCGGGTGCCCGTCGCCGCGCGGCGTCCAGCAGAGAATCCAGCGGTCGGGCCGCACCATATCGGATTCGAGGAACGACAGCGTGTTGTTGACCGTCCTGGGCGAGACGATCTGATCGGTGTAAGTGATGTCGCCGAGCACCCAGCACACGTAAATTTCATCGGCGGACACCGGTCGGTAAGCGTCCAGAGCCATGGCCTGCGCATCGTTGCGAATCACACCCTGCTTGATCGCGCGATCCCAAATCGCGCGCAGTTCAGCCAGGCGCGCTAGTTTGGTCGCAGTGGTCGGATAGGCCATGGCCGCCTGCCGCAGGTAGTCATCCAGCCGCGCGCGCAGCTCGGCTAGCGCCCGCGCATCATCGACGAGGAACCCGGCTTCCTGGAGGCCTTCGGCGCTCAGGCCGTTAGCCGTCAGGTTGAAGCTGCCGACCGCCGCGCCGCGCTCTCCGAGGTAAATCTTGGCATGCAAGTTGTCGAGGAAATGGACGTGTTCCCAGCCGATCGCCTCGGCGATCTCGACGATCGCGGCAGGATTGGTGCCGACAGTCGGCGACAGTACGATGTCTTGGAGCTTCTCGGGAACGATATAGGTTTTCCAATCGATGCCGACGTAGGCGACTGCAATCTGGCTCGGTGAAATCTCGCGCAGCCCGCGCTGAATGTCGCTGCCGTGAACGAACTTCATGGTTGTGGGACCCCGTATGGCTCAATATGTTGTCGTGGTGGCCTCGATGGGCCTGTCGCCGATCGTCATCAGCATGCGACACGCGCGGGGGGACCCCGCGAGGTCGATGCCGTCAGTCACCCTGACGAAGGGCTGACGACGTGCGATGCGACTGACACGACACCTTACTACGGTGCCGTTCCCAACGGCAGCCAGAGACTGCAACCTGAGATGTCGATTGGGTGGCCGCTTTGGGATGCGTGCTCCCGATCGCAGTCTTGCGAGGCTCAGGCTGCGTATGCGAATTGCATTAGGCTGTACCCGGCCATGAAGCGTCGTTCGCACTTGGTGCTACGCGGACGTTCAGACATCTCTTCCTCTCAGTTAGTAGCCATTCGACTTGCGAAGACAGGGGTTTGCAGTACGTTAGCATTCGCTACAGCGAGCGGCTTGCCGAAGCGGGCATCGAGACTTCTGTCGGCAGCCGGGGCGACAGCTACGACAACGCGCTGACTGAAACGATCAACGGCCTATACAAGACGGACTGATTCATCGCCGCGCCCCTTGGAAATCGAGGGAATCCGTCGAACTGGCAACGCTGGAATGGGTGGCCTGGTACAACCATCATCGGCTGATGGAACCGCTCGGCTATATCCCGCCCGCTGAGGCTGAGGCAAACTACTACAGGCAACTCAGAAATACCGCTGACGTGCCTGCATTAACTTAAACCAACCGGCCTCCACGATTCCCGGCGCGGTTCAGGTTGAAGCCTGCCCTGCCCGTTGTGCAGTCAGAAAAGTACTTCAAAGAACTTGCCCAAAATAACGTGAAATTTTTCGAATTTGACGCCCGACGATACAGAGACTGAACAAAGCGATGAACAGGCACTTCAGAAAATTTGAGGAGATGAACTCGGACTTGCCTCCGGCTGGCTACGCCACGGTAGACCACGTCGAGGTATCTCCGAGAGGCGATGTCATCATTGCCCTAGATGCAGTTGGTAGCGATTGGTTCGAGAGCAGTTCTTTCTGGCAACAGGATGGTTCAAGTGACTATCGGCACCAGAGGGTGTTAGAGCAGATACTGACGCCTTCGCGCAGGGCGAATCCGTTCGAAGACGCATCCTTGTATCGAGTCGAGGTCACGCTGTCCCCCACGGACGGCACAGCCTACAGCCATCCCTTCGGATATCCGCACGCAGCTGATTACGAGTCTAAGGGCGAACCAAATGGCTGGTATCAAAGTTTCGAAAGAGCGTGGTTTCACTTGAGTTTCTCGAAGACACCAGTGCCCGGCGCAATGCCTGCGAGCGTGTACTCCAATCTGTTCGGGCCACCGACGACGGTCTATGTACAAGGTACTATGCCTTCTCCGAAAGCAGGCAAGTTGCTGGCTCAGACCTTTTCTTTCGCACACCTTCCTACAAAGAGTGAAGGTTTTCTTACTTCTCGTCTGCGAAGAGTTTGCGCAGACCTGCTCGCCGTTTACGACGTCGGCCAAGGGAACTGCAATTCGTTCCTGCGCGACCTTGCACCATCAGCGTTCGCGACGCTGTACTACGACCTGGGTGCAGGGGTATATCGAAACAGTTTTACGACACCCGCTAATCTTATTTTTTGTTTCAGCCAAGTGGATACAGTCATCCTCTCGCATTGGGATGCAGACCACTGGGCGGGTGCATATGCAATGATGGTACCCACCTCGACGGGTGCACCTGGAGCCGGCACTTACCCCGCCCTATCCAAAACCTGGTTAGCTCCGGAACAGAAAGCGGGTCCGGTGCATTTAGCGTTCGCATATGACATTGTGGCAAACGGCGGTGACGTATTCATCTATAAGCCGTCAACCAGATCTCCTGTAAGCGTGAATATTGCGTCATCTCGACAGCTGACCGTCACTCTTGGTAATGGCGGAGATAGAAACAACACGGGCATTATTTTAATGGCTGAAGATAAATCCATGTTCCCGAGCAAGAGATGGCTTCTTACCGGCGACTGCGATTACCCGTATATCGATGCCAGCCAGACAGACGAGCCGCTTGTTGGATTGGTAGCGCCTCATCACGGCGCAACGCTAGGGCGGAGGAGCTCTGCGCCTAAGCCTGATAATGGAGGATATTGCCGACTGGCTTACAGTTTTGGCTCCGACAACAAACACGGAAAAAACACGCAGCATCCAACGAAGGATGGTGCTGATTTGCATCGGGTTGCTGGTTGGGACCACGGCGCCTGGAAACTGAATGAGCCTGGCGATTGCCAGGCGGGAGCAGACGTGTTGCACACGGAGCGACATACCAAGGCGGGCTTCGGTGGAGTAACGGGGCAACTGGGCGGCGTAGTAGTAGGCTGGACCTCAGCTCCGGCCGTACCGATTTCCACGCCCTGTCGAGGGCTCAGTTGCTCGACGCCTGTAACGCAGGCTTGAAATTGAGCCCACGCGGTTTGAAATTCCCTCAGACGGCCGGGCAGTGACGCGTCGAATGACCGGCGCAGTTCCGGTACAAAATCTCGCGTGCGTAGGCCCGAGATTGATTAGCCTCGACATAGTCAAGCCAAGCTATGCTCCAGCCCGTCAATGGCTTGGGACAGCTTCGCTCTCGATCAGAATGGCTGTTTCTGGTCGAATTGCGGCCATTGGAAGCCGCTTAGAATGGATGCCCGCTTAGGGTCGATCACGGAAATCCGAATCGACTCAGTAGCGCTGATTCGCTGCCTCGCTTCGAACTTCCGGGTCCGTTAAGGGTTGTTCTCCGTTAAGGGTTGTTCGACGCCTGCCATCGTCCGCAGGAATGTGAGTGCGCCACCG